>JAJRZG010000007.1 GCA_024275365.1 Planctomycetota bacterium
ACATGGGGGGTACCACCCAGCCAGGACATGGCAGCAGACTCAGACTCGACTGTGTGAACATCCATCCCCATACGACATAACGAAGCTTCGGCAAGTTGTGTTGTTGAGCACTTTGGGCCGATGACGAGCGCGGAACCCTCGCTGCGGTGCTGATCTTGCAAGAGCGATTCAATCTGCTTCCTCATAGTTGATGATGAGGCAAACTGGAGAAGATCCAACGAAGTGTTCTCACCACGATTCCGCGTCAGGCTGAGGGTGACTTCGTGATCGATGCCGGACACATGCTTACAACCGAGCACCCGCCCCTCGACCGGTATCAACTGGCCGTCGTGGGTGGTAAGTGTGACTCTGCATTCGGTGTCTGAGTGCAGGTAACCACCGAAGAGAAAGTGGATATGTCGATCAGTGATACACCAAACGCTGCAACGCGATTCCGCTATGCTTCCGCCGGGATGTGCCGAGCGCAATGGAACCCCGAGCATTCGAACAGAGACTTCTATCCCGGCAGTATCGCGGGTATTGTGGTGGTCGCGTTCGGATTTCACGAGTGCAAGCAATGAATCAAAGCGTGATTGCGTCCATTCGCGTGTGCTCGATGAAGATGAGGGTGTGTTATCAATCAAACGAGTATCCATGTATATGCAGTGTTGCACGAGAAACCTGGCAAGAGTATTATGATGACAGATGTTCCAAACCAAGGTCCTGATCGACAAGCACAGTGAGTATGCAAAGCCAACCTGATGATTCCACATGGGATTCAGGGAGATGCATTACTTGGGAATGAGGATTCCTGAGCCAGTCAACGACATGGTGTTCTTCCTGAGGGGAAACACTGATTGTCTTTGGACTCACCCAAACCGCTCGTTTGTGATTGTGCTGATGCGTGAAATGACTCGATGGTGAACACAGGAAATGGGGTTTCCAAATGGAATGCACTCGTGATATTCAACTCCCAGAGAGAATGACGGCATACGACGCACTTATGTGTGATGCCCATGCGTATGTCGTCGTGCTCAATGTCGATATGAAGATTTGTGATGTGTCGCAGAGTTGGTGCAGGTTCATGTCACTTGAGCGGCAAGACATCATCGGCAAGTCGCTCTCAGACCTGCTCTCCGCGCCGGTCCGTCAAGAGCGACTGCGACTCAAGGAGCAGGTGCTTCGCCTGCGGCAGCCCGCACGCATCACGGGTATGGTCAAGGGCAACTGGATGCAAACGACCTACCGACCGCTTCTTGATGCAGAATCACAACTGACCGGGTTGCTTGTCTGCGCGACGCGACCAATGTTTGATGACTCTGATTGCGATGGGATAATGAACTTAAGAGCGCATACGCACGACCTCGGTGCGCTTGCAAATCTGACGCGACGAGAGTTTGAGATACTCCGGCTGATCGCGCAGGGGATGGCGATGTCAGAGATCGCAACCTGGATCTACCGGAGCCAGAAGACAGTGGAGTCTCACCGCCGAACGCTGGGTCAGAAGCTTGGGGCAAAGAACGGCCCGGACCTGACAAGGATTGCTACCGAGGCAGGGTTGCTGTGGATGAGTGATGACGACTTCAATGGACTCCTGGAGGTGATGCACAACGAAGTTGATGACAAGGACCATGACGCATCAGACCTGACCTGATCGTGTCTTGCCCGGCACTGCAAGTTTCAGCCAATCGCATTGCAAGAGCCCCAGCGCCCGGTCGCCTCAGCGGACCAGGCTCTCTGTTTCGTGCACGCTTCGCCCTCTCTGGTCTCCTCTCAGCATTGCCCTCTCCATACATTGATCGTTCCATATGGGCTATGAAAAACGGGCCATTGCTCCCGGTACACCGCACACCGCGGTTCCTACACTCTTGTCATGCTCCCAGACTCTGCACCGCAACACCCTGTTCCGCCCACCCCCGCAGCACAGGTGCTCATCGTTGAAGACGAGCCCGAGCACGCCGAGGTCATGGCTGCTGCGCTCCGCAGGCCCGGGCATGTCTGCACCATAGTCAACAGCGTCCAGGCTGCCCTCGATGAGCTCGCGCACGGCTCTTTCGATGTCATTGTCACCGACCTCCGGATGCCTGAGTCGGCGGGCTTTGAGACACCCGGCGGGTTCTGTGTATCAAGCGATGGAGGTGATGCCGGGCAGATCGTCCTCCGAGAAGCAAAACGCCTCCAGCCGCACGCCGAGGCGGTCATGGTCACCGCCCATGGCGATGTCCCCACCGCCCGTGCAGCATTCAAGGACGGAGCGTTTGACTTTATTGAAAAACCCCTCGATCTTGAGGTCTTCCGGTCGGTCCTAAACCGGGCCGCCGAGGTGGTCCTCCTCCGGCACGAATCGCCCGAAGCAGAAGGACTCATCCAGCACAACGGGTTCGAGGGGATCATCGCAGGGTCTGAGCCCATGCGGCGAATCCTGCACACCGTCACCACCATCGCCCCATCGAGCATCCCCGTCCTCATCACAGGAGAGAGCGGCACCGGAAAGGAACTCATCGCCCGCGCCCTCCACGACCACTCAAAGCGTGCGCAACGCAGGTTCGTCGCCTTCAACTGCGCAGGCCAAGCCGAGAGCCTGCTCGAAGATGAACTCTTCGGCCATGTCCGGGGTGCCTTCACAGGCGCCGACAAAGAACGCGAGGGGGTCTTTGAGTATGCCGACAAGGGCACGCTCTTTCTCGATGAGATCGGTGACATGCCCATGCCGATGCAGGCCAAACTCCTCCGGGTGCTCGAAACAGGTGAACTCGTACGGCTCGGCTCCAACACGCACCGCTCTACCGATGTGCGATTCGTCAGCGCCACCAACCAGGACCTCCCCGCGTTGGTCAAGCAGGGGCGGTTCAGAGAGGACCTCTACTTCCGGATCAACGGCTCACACATCCAGCTCCCCCCGCTCCGCGATCGGCGTGAGGATATCCCACGCATCGTCCGACACGCCATCGCGAGATTTGCTGAGGACCTCGTTCCGGGCACCCCTGTACCCGGCATCACCGACGCGGCGCTCATGCGGCTCACCGCCTTCGACTGGCCAGGCAATGTGCGACAACTCCTCAATGTTGTGCAAAATATGACCGTGACCGCGTTCGGAGAATCGGGCGGGAAGAGTGTGCAACTCGAGACGCAACACATCCCAGAAGACATCCGCGCCGAAGAGCACCACGCCCAACCTCGGGACTCATCCGGCATGGGGTCGCTTGCAGGCACAAGCCTCGAACAGCTCGAGAAACGGGCGATCCGCGAGACACTCAAGCTCACCGGCGGCAACCGAGAACAGACCGCCAAGCTCCTCGGCATCGGTGAACGCACGCTCTACCGCAAGCTCAAGGAATATGGGCTGCGCTGATCGAACCGGCTGTGCAAGTCTGCTCTCAAGAGCCAGCAAGTCTGCATAGAGTTCTAAATGGATGCTTGCTGTAGATGGGACTATGCAAGGCTGCCACCATCGAGCGGGGTCATGTTCTTTGTGATCGACATGCTAGTGCAAAGGGATATCCAAGCCATCAACTCCCAGCCTGAGGGACATCCGGGCACCAACTTCTAACCCCGAAAGGAGCACCACTTCCCAGCCCTGATCGATTCACCACTCCCCAGCCCCGAATGGGGCATCGGTCCATTGCCCTGGGCGCAGCCCGGGGAACCCGACCACCACAACCCCGAGCCCCGGATGGGGCGAAGGTGTGCCGAGTTCATTGGGAAGTTTGGCGAAGCGTTGCCCCGGGCTAGGGCTGGATCACGCCAACGGTGTGACAGAGCCAAAGCCCAGGGCACAGCCCTGGGTAAAACGCCCCCACATTAAAGCCCTGAAAGGGCGATCTAAACTCCCAAATCCCACACACACATCCGTCACCAATCATTCCTCCATCCATTCCAACACCGTACAATCCTCTCCAACCCCGATCGGAGACCCCACCATGCTCAACCCCCGCTACATACTCCCCATCCTTGCTCTCGCGACCACGGCCATCGCCCAGCCAACCTACCCCGACTCTCCCCGCCAATCCGTCACCGATAACTACCACGGCATCACCATACCCGATCCCTACCGCTGGCTCGAAGACGAATCCACACCCGAGACCCAGGCCTGGATCGCTGCCCAGAACGAACTGACCTTCGCCCATCTCGATGCCATCCCCGCCCGCGATCGCCTCATCGACCGGCTCACCGAGCTCTACAACTTCGAGCGCTTCGGAACACCCTTCGAAGAGGGCGGCCGCTACTTCTACACCCGAAACGATGGCCTCCAGAACCAGTCCGTCCTCTATGTCGCCGACGCGCTCGATGAAACGCCCCGCGTCCTTATCGACCCAAACACCTTCACAGAAGATGGCACCCAGGCTCTCGCCGGATACGCCGTCAGCCCAGACGGCCGCTCCATCGCCTACGGCATCTCCGACGGCGGCTCCGACTGGAAAATCTGGCAGGTCATGGATATCAACTCAGGGCAAATCCTCGAAGACCGCATCCAATACACCAAGTTCTCAAGCGTCTCCTGGGACCGCGACAGCTCAGGCTTCTACTACAGCCGCTACCCCCTCGGCGACGACGGCTCCGCCGACGATCAGCAAGCCCTCATCGTCTACCACCACACCCTCGGCACCTCACAAGACGACGACACGCTCGTCTATCAGGCAGAAGACCCCTCGCACAATGCCTACGCAGGTGTCACCGAGGATGGTAGATTCCTCATGATCTACCACTACAAGGGCTACTTCGCCAACGCCGTCTACGCCCGACGACTCACTGACACTGCTGACGAAACCACGCCCATCTTCGATGCCTGGGATGCCAAGTACGACTTCCTCGGCAACATCGACGACACGCTCTACTTCGCCACCACCCTCAAGGCACCCAACCAGCGCATCATCGCTGTTGATGCTCAAAACCCAGGCGATATCCGAGAAATCATCCCCCAGCAGCCCGAGCCCATCCAGGGTATCAGCCTCGTCGGCAGGCACCTTGTCGCCCAGTACCTCGCCGATGCCAGGAGCCTGGTCAAAGTCTTCGATCTTGACGGCACGCTTGTCCGCGAGGTCCAACTCCCCGGTATCGGCTCGGTCCGCGGCTTCGGCGGGCACATCGACTCTGCCGAAACCTTCTACGCCTTCAGCGGCTTTACCCAGCCCGGCGCGATCTACCGATACGATGTCGATACAGGCGAAAGCACACTCTTTCGCCAACCAACCGTCGGCATCGAACTCGACCTCTTCGACACCAAGCAGGTCTTCTACGAATCCAAAGACGGCACAATGATCCCCATGTTCCTTGTCTACAAAAAGGGCCTCGAACTCAACGGAGACAACCCCACACTCCTCTACGGCTACGGTGGGTTCAATGTCTCACTCACACCCCGATTCAGCGTCTCACGACTTGTCTGGGTCGAGATGGGGGGGGTCTACGCAATAGCCAATCTCCGCGGCGGAGGCGAGTATGGCGAAGACTGGCACCGTGCCGGCACCAAGGCCAACAAGCAGAATGTCTTTGACGACTTCATCTCGGCAGCACAGTGGCTCATCGACGAGGGCTACACCTCGACACCTCGCCTTGCCATCGAGGGTGGGTCCAACGGCGGTCTGCTCGTCGGGGCGTGCATGACGCAGCGGCCCGACCTCTTCGGCGCGTGCGTTCCCCGTGTCGGTGTCATGGACATGCTCAGGTACCACCTCCAGAGCGCCAACGCCCGCCAGTGGGGTGACGACTTCGGCATCGCGGAGAACGAGGAGGACTTCCGCTACCTCTGGGACTACTCGCCCTACCACAACATCCATGACGGGGCCTGCTATCCACCGACGCTGGTGACGACCGCCGAGGGTGACGACCGCGTCTCGCCGTGGCACAGCTACAAGTTCGCCGCCATGCTCCAACACGCCCAGGGGTGCGACAACCCGGTACTGATCCGCATCGAGACGCGGGCGGGGCACGGCGGGGGCAAGCCGCTCTCGAAGGCGATCAAGGAGACGGCGGATGTCTATGCGTTCCTGATCGAGCACCTGGGAATGGAGACAGAGTGAGCCGAGATTGTGGTGCGGGCTTCCAGCCTGCACAGTGCCAGCGTCAAGGCATGCAGGCTGGAAGCCCGCACCGCAAAGACAAGGAACCGGCCGCCGCGAGTGTATCGACGAGCGATTCCTCCGAGCGCTCTCCGATGCAGCATCGCGACGGCCGGGGGAGGGGTAGAGATACCCTGCCGCCAGGCTGTGGCGGGCGTGGCAACACACATCATGCGTGTTCCTCGCCTTGACGCAGTGACACTGTTTGTCAGGGTGTGGGGAATGACACGCAAACCCCACGAGCGTCAGGCGCAGACTACATGCTTCTGGCCCTTGTTGCAACGGGTTTTCCGTTATTCTTGTGTGAAATACTGGTGAATTCGCAGACCTGTGTGGATTTGATGTAAAGATGGGTATTCTGGAGATTCGGGGAAGTTGTTTGCGTTGTCCTTGAGGTCATTGGGCATGTTTTGAAGGCTGGATGGGTTGGGTCCAGGCGTGTTTTTTGAGGTTCTCGTGGGTGGGTCGTTCGGGTGGGGCATCACTGACGATGACCGCCCGGATGTAGAGTTCCTGGCCTGTGAACTGGTAGGTGGGTCTGGTGCCTTGGACCTCGGCGAGGATGCGGCCGATGTCGGGGCTGTAGCGTCTGGTTGCTGTGATGGGGTTGCCCTGAGCGTCTGTGATTGGTTGGCTGGTGAGGTCGGCGTTGCGGAGGGTGCCGATGAATCGGGTGGTGTAGGACTCGCCTTCTTGGGGGATGATGCTGATGTTGAGTGTGTTGTTTGGGGTATCGAAAGAGATGGTGTCGAGGATGATGCCGGTGGAGGCGTAGAAGTCACCGGCTTTCATGGCTCGGATGAGTGATTCGGGGGTGAGGTGTTTTGCCTTGACCATAACCCAGCCGCGGCCTGGGATGGAGACGGTGCTGTTGCCGTGGTAGCTGTGGGAGTCGTCGGTGGCGATGGCGAAGATTGGTGGGGCTTTGAGTTCGGTGATGCGGATGGTGTTGACGATATCCCAGATGCGTTCTGTTGAGGCGTGTGTGTCGTCGCCAGCGTTGTTGACGCCGGAGTGGCCGTTGAAGACCTCGAAGAACTGTTCTTCGAGGACTGGTGCGATGTCTTCGGCGGTGATTCCGAAGCCGAAGTTTGGGTGGTTGAGGTGTGGGAGGATTTCTCTGCTGTGTTTTTTGGCGTGGGCGTTGATTGCCTGGAGGTTTCTGCGGATGGTGTCCTCGACGCTGCTGCCGTGCTTGGGCTCGATGAGGCGTGCGATGTTGGTTGCGTTGATGTGGATCGGTCGGCGTTCGAAGCTGTCTGTGATTTCTTCGCTTTGGAGGAGGATGAACTTGCTGTGCTGTTCGACGAGGGCGCGAAACTCGGTGAAGGGTTTGAGGCGGACTTCGATGGAGTTGGTGTCTGGGTTGTTGCGGGTTTCGACCCATGATTGGCCGAAGCGTTCGAGGTAGCGGGGGTAGGCGGATTGTTGGGAGCGTTTGTTGATGGTGTCGATGCCCATCCAGCGTTGTCCCGTACTGAGTGTGTTGTGGTCTGAGAGGGCGAGGAAGTTGTAGCCGTTGTCGGCGTACCACTGGGTGACCATCTCGGGGAAGTCGTTGCCATCGGACCAGAAGGTGTGTGTGTGGAGGTTTCCCTTCCACCATTGGGGTGGAGGATCGGCTGGTATTGTGGATTGGGCGAGGGCTGTTGAGGCGAGGAGGGCGAGTGTTGTGATGGTGATGCGCATGGTGGAACGGTAGCAGAGGGGGTCTGGTGACGAGAGCGCACCCACGGATTGGGATCCGTGGGCTTTGGTGTTTGGAGTGTTCGGAGGAGTTGTGTTGCGGCTCTTCGGGTTGTTTCTCGGTTTCGAGCAGTGAGGGCGGGCGTGAGGAGTTGATCCTCTGCGGGGTTTGTGTTTGTGAGGTGGGTGAGGGTGGTGATTGCCTGGGCTCGGGCGAGAGCGGCGAGGCGGTGGGCGTGGAGATGGGTGTGTCGGGTGATGGCATCGAGGGTGCGTTCGATGTCTGGGCGTTCGAGGAAATGGAGAAGATGTGCGATGGGGATTTGGTTTCGGGCGGCGACTTCGAGGAGAGAGAGGTCGCCACGGAGGTAGTCGTTGAGGATGGCATCGCGGTCAGAGGGAGAAGGATGAGTCGCAAGAACCCTCCCCCCGGCCCCCTCCCGCGGGGCGCTGGAGGGGGAGGAAAGGCGCTCGCTCACGCTCGGGTTTGAGTTTTCGAGCAGGCTCGGGACTGAGTTTTCGAGCAGGCTCGGGACTGAGTCTTCGAGCAGGTTCGAGTGTGAATCTTCGATCAAGTTTGTGATTCGTTTTGTTGTGTGCATTGGTTGTCTCCTCTGTGTGCATGATGGGGCAGCGGGAGCGACTGGACAAGAGGAAATCGTTGGATGTCCGTGAGGTTGCGCACGCGGATGGGGGTAGGGGTAAGTTTGTGGGTGATTCAAGGCATAACTGCGTGGGGAGGGGAGGGAGATGAGGGAGAGGGGGAGGGCGCGAGTGATGTCACCCTGAGGTGGCATTGGGTGTTATCGAGTACTCTATTCTCATGACCATGAAACCAACGATCCTCTTTGTCTGCCTTGTGTCCTGGAGCTCGGGTGCTCTTGGGCAATCGAGCTATGTCGATCAGCTCAATGAGGTGCCTACGCCGGAGCAACTCCGGGGCTGGCACGAGATGGTTGCCAGCGAGCCTCACATTGCTGGGACTGAGGGGGATGGACGGCAGATCGAGCGATTGGCGCGTGCGTTTACCGACATGGGGTTTGAGGTGGATGTTCACGAGATCTGGCCTCTGCTGAGTTATCCTGTGTCAGCTGAGGTCGAGGTGATGCACGCGGATTTCAAGCCGGGGGAGGGGCTTCTGTCTCTCAAGGAGCCAGCACTCGAAGGCGATGGGTATTCTGGGAGCCCGGACCTCACGATTGGCTTCAACGCGTATTCTGGTTCGGGTGAAGCCATCGGCGAGGTTGTCTACGCCAACTACGGGACGAAAGAGGACTTTGAGAAGCTCGCCGAGATGGGCATTGACAGCAGGGACAAGATCGTCCTCGCCCGCTTTGGCGGCAACTACCGGGGATACAAGGCGAAGTTTGCTGAGGCGGCTGGGGCTTTGGGGCTACTGATCTTTGTTGATCCTGGGGATTCGGGGTATAGCAAGGGCGAGCCATACCCCGGGGGTGGTTGGCTGACTGAGCGGTCTATCCAGCGGGGTTCGATCAAGACGCTGCCCTATCAGGGTGATCCGCTGACACCGTTTGTGGAAGCGACGGAAGATGCGGATCGGCTTGACCCTGATGCGATCGGGCTGCCACGGATTCCTGTGCAGCCGATCGGTTGGGGGTCGGCGCGTGAGATCATCAGCCGTATGGATGGTCCTGATGCGCCGGAGAAGTGGCGGGGGGGGTTGCCGATGCGGTACCCGCTGACGGGGGGAAGCGAGCTGCGGGTGCGGGTGCATGTGGAGCAGGACCGGCGGATTGCCAAGACTGCCAATGTGATCGCGCGGCTTGAGGGTGCGTTGTATCCCGATCAGTGGGTAATTGTCGGGTGCCATCATGATGCCTGGAACTGCGGGGCGGCGGATCCGACGAGTGGGCTGATCTCGCTGCTCTAGAGTGCGCGGAGCTTTGCGGAGCTTGCGAAACAGGGGAAACGGCCTGCCCGCACGGTAATATTTTGTGGGTGGGCTGCTGAGGAGTTTGGGATCATCGGGAGCAGTGAGTGGGTGGAGGCCAACTATGACGAGCTGCGCGAGAAGGCTGTGGCGTATATCAACCTTGATATGGCGTCGATGGGGCCTGAATTTCGCGCATCGGCGACGCCCAGCGTGATGCGGCTGGTCGAGGAGGCTGCCCGGCTTGTGCCTCAGGCGAGGGAGCCGGAGAAGACGGTCTTTGATGACTGGTTGTCGCGCTCAGCGAGGGCGGATGACCCGAGCCGACCAGGTGTTGGGCTACTCGGTGGGGGGAGTGACCATGTTGCATTTGTCTGCTATGCGGGGATTCCTGCAATTGCGTTGGGGGGCGGCGGGTCGGAAGGGTCGTCGTATCACACGGCGTATGACACGCTTGAGTGGTACCGGCAGGTGGTTGGGGAGGACTATGAGCCTGCGTTGATGGTTGCGAGGATGACGAATGCTGTGGTGGGGAGGCTGGTGAGCGAGGCGCGGCTGCCGATTGATGTCACGGGTGAGTTGGGATTTCTCAGCAGGGAGATGCGGCGGTTTGCGGTCGATCCGTTTGTTGTTGCTGAGGGGTTTGCCGGGTGGGCGGAAAAGATCGCTTGGGATGCTGATGTGCTGATCGTGAGGCTGCGGGAACTCGATGCGCTTGCGGCGGGCACTGGGGGTGATCTTGTGCATGACACTTTTGCGGGACTTGATTATACCTTCCCGCCTGATGTTCCGGCAGAGATAGAAGCCAGAATACGGTCATCGTTGCGGCGTCCCGTGGACTTTCGATGGTACTTTGCATCGCTGGCACGCGGGCATTGGAATGTGTCGCCAGTGTCTGACCCGGAGGGGACGAGGTGGTATCGGAATCTGCTTGTGTCTCCCGACCCGAACTCGGGGTATGGCTCGTGGGTGTTGCCGGACTTGCGGGGTGCCATCGAGGATCGGGATGCTGAACTTGTTGGGTCGGTGCTTTGGAAGTTTATGGAACGGCTTCATTTCCTGGATGAGATAGCGTCTCAGTTTTTTCCAGTAGAGGATGAGCAGGCTGATGGAGAATGACAACGGGCCGATCCATGTGGATCGGCCCGCTGCATGGGCTTGAAGTTCTGCGCACGGCTCGGAGAGCCGTGCCATCGTGTGTCTCGGATTAGACGAGGTCCTTGACGGCCTTCATGGGTCTGATTTTGATGACATTTCGTGCGGGCTTGGCCTTGAAGATGCAGGGTTCGCCGGTGAAGGGGTTTGTGCCCTTGCGCGCCTTGGTGGCGGGTTTGCGCTGTACGGTGACTTTCATGAGGCCAGCGACATTGACGGCACCGGGTCCTCGTTTGGATAGGTCGGCCTTGACGATGGTGCCCAATGTGTCGAAGACTGCGGCGACCTCTTTCTTGGAGATGCCGGCGTTTTCAGCGAGGATGTTGAAGACCTCGCTCTTGGTGCGGGGCTTGGGGGCTGCGGTGATCCTGGCGGGCTTGGCGGCTCTTGGGGTTGCCTTTGTGGCAGCCTTTTTGCGAGCGGCGGGCTTGCGGGCGGTTGTCTTCTTGGCTGCCTTCTTGCGGCCAGCGGTGCGGGTGGCTTTCTTTGCGGTTTTGCGGACTGCTTTCTTCTTTGCCATGGTCTGTATCTCCTAAAACTTCCGTGTTGAGGGACAAAACTGACTGGGTTGTACCGTGGATTGTTCCCCGTTGCAAGTGGGAAAGGCCCCCGGAACACTGTTTTTTTCGGACTTTTCTGCTTTGGGGCTACATTTTTCCTCTCAGGCACGGGGTTTTCAACAATTTTGTGTTGGATTGGCAGTCGATCTCGTGTGCTTTGGCGGTCGATGCTGAGCGTGCGAAGCGTCGGATCGGTGTGCGTTGTGGGATAAAACCCGGAGACCCGACACTTCGCAAAGCCTCAGTGGCGGCGTCCGAGGACTGGAGCAACAGAGTCCGGGGGCTTTGTGAAAACCGGTTGGAAACGCTGCGAATCCCAGCCGAAGCACCCTGTCTACCGTTTTGGCATGAGCGAACACACCACGCCGCACGAAAAGTCACCCGCCGAT
>JAJRZG010000109.1 GCA_024275365.1 Planctomycetota bacterium
GATGGTGCTGGCGTTGATGATCCCGATGTTGACGATTTCGAACCAGATGATGTAGCCGACGAATCGGTTGTGGCGGGTTTCCAGCATGGTTTCTGAGGCAGTTCCCAACAAGGAAAAGCCTGCAAAGCCGACTACGATGATGCAACCGGCGGACTGCTGCCGGGGTACACACTCAAAGAGGGGGTGCAGCAAGAGATTCCCTTTGCTGCGGCTTGCGATGATGAAGGAGCGACCGATGTCCACCAGACCACACCACCCCACTCCCACGCTGCCTCGCCGACACGGCCGGGCGGTGGGGGGTTTTTCGCTGATCGAACTGACGATGGTAATCGTGATTCTCGGCGTGCTGATGTCCGTCGTCGCGGTCAATGTGCTCGGGCAGGGCGAGAAGGCCAAGGTCCGTGCCTCCGAGACGAGTATGGATCTGATCCGAACCCAGCTCGACAGCTACCACCTCGAGTACAGCGCTTATCCGCCGACACTGGCGACGCTCCAGCAGCTCAAGTTCCTCTCTGACACCAAGGCCCTCAAGGACGGGTGGAAGCGGGAATTTGGGTACCGGGTGACACCGGATTCGGCCCATCCGTACATGCTGATCTCGAGTGGCGGCGATGTCAACGACCCGTCTGACGACATCGATGTCTGGACGATGAACCAGTAGGCACTCCCTATGCGCACAGCGCCAGCACAACTCGGGGGGCGGTACTGCGCAGCGCGGGGTATGACCTTTCTCGAGGTCGTCTTCGCGACGGTGATCCTCGCAATGACCGTTGCGACCATGGCAGCAACCGTCGCAGCCATCAGCACCCAGCAGTGGCGAAGCCAGAAGTTGCTCGCGACGGCCGAGCTTGCCAATCGGCTGGTGATTCAGTACCTCGACGATGCCGACGCCCTGCCCTCACAAGACCTGACGGTCTCGTATGGTGCGGATGAGTACCGCTGGAAGATGCGTGTGACCCGCGTGACCGCCACGCTCGATGAGACCGTCGTCCGCAACATCGAGGAGGCGCAGAGTCGCCGGAGCAGTGCCACGCCCGATCGGCTGAAAAAAGTCGTCATCACAGTGTGGCTCAGCGAGAAATCGGGGGGGATGCTGCTTGCCGATCAGGGGGCACCGCAATCGACGCTGGTGCGGATCGTTGACCCCTTTGCCTTTGGTCGGCGGACGCCCGATTCGCTGACGCACAAGATGGAGGACACCGGGAAACTGCTCGAACAACTGCTCGGCAACGACATCGAGCCGGACGAGGAAGACGAATGAATCGGCGGTCGTTCACACTCATCGAGACGGTCCTGGCAGCGGTGCTTGCCTCGGTGGTCGTGCTCGGGTGCCTGAGCGCCTTCTTCGCCCTCAGCCGAACCGACAAGACCTTGTCGGCGAGGTTCTCTGAGGCCAACGACCTTGCCCGCATCCAACGGACCATGCAGCGGGCGTTTTCCTCGCTTGTGCTCTCGCCGGATGCTGCGCTCGATGAGCAGGCGGCTGATGGGGCGCTTGCTGCGGGTGAGACGGGGGGCGAGGCGGACGAGCCGCCGCCCACGGTTGATGAAGACGGCGAGCTTATGGAAGAGGCACTCGTCCCGAGAGCGCGCATCATCCTGGAGCCGGACACCGACCCGATGCTGACCACGATGCTCCGCCAATCGCGGTATGCCTCGGGCGGCGGCGGTTCATCGGTCGCGGTGCCCCAACGGCTCGAGCTTGTGCTCTCATCGGTCCCGATCCGCCCCCCGAGTGTACAATCGACTGCGTGGGCCAGCGCGCTGGTCGGCGTTGATGACCTTGCGCAAGAACAGGCTGACGGGCTTGAGGCATACACGGGGGTGCGCGGGGCGTTTGTGCTCCGCCCCGATGACCAGTCGAGCACACAGACTCTCTCGCGTCAGGCGCGGGGGGACGACCGCCTGGGCTGGACGCTCTGGTGGCAGCCTCTCGACGGGCGGAGCGACCCTGCGCGGGTTGCCTCGGGGCTCGCTGCCTGCCACTTCCAGATGTTCTTTGGGAGGGAGATGCTCGATGCGCTCACCGCCCATTCGACCACCGCGATGCCGACCTATATCAAGGTCGAGGTCGAGACTCTTACCGGGCTCTATGCCGACTACCTCTTTGAGGTGGTCTGGACTGTCGATAGTCTCGTCGATGTGGAAGAGACCAGGGCAGCTACCACGACCGGCAACGGTGGCGGGGCTGTCACGGGCGGGGGGCGCGGGGGCGATCGAGCGGGCGCAGGCAACGGCGGTGGCCGAGGGGGTGATCGTGACCCACGGGCACGACCCAACCCCAACACGCCTCAGGGCTCTCAACCCGGTCGGCAGGTCGATGGTCAGCAACGCCGAGCCCGTCCGCTCGGCAGACCCGGCGATGGTCAGCAGCGCCCCAATGGCGGGCGCCCCACCGGCCCGGGCGGTGGCGGTGGTGGCGGCGGTCGAAGTGGGGGTGGCCCATGAGTTGCCAAGCCCGGGACCGAGCCTCCATGTGCTGTGCTGCGCGGGGCTTTGCCATGCCCATCGTGCTCATCCTGGTCGTCGTGGTCGGCCTGATGACCACCGTCATGCTTGAACGCCAGTCCACCCAGAGGCTCATCACCTTTCGCCAGCTCAACTGGTACCAGGAGCACCACGCCCGACTCGGGCTCCAGGAGGGCATCGAGGCCTGGCTCAAGAGCCTCCCGAGCAACACCAACCTTCAGTCTATTCTGCCGCCTGATGGCCACTTTCTCGACCTCAAGCTCCGAGGCGGGACGACCGCATCAATCTCCCTCCACGAACGGCAGAACGCGGTTCTGACCGATATGTCCGGGGTCGATGGTGCCATGCTCGGTGCGATTGCCTCTATCGCAGCAGCGGTCGAGGATGTGTATGGCACAGCTGGGCCTCCTGATGGGCTCCGCACCATCGGGCCGCCCCAGTTCAGCGCCCACACGACCTCGCCCGAACTCATCGAGCTCGCAGTCGAGGCGGTCACGGGGGATAGCACCATCGCCAAGGGCTTTGCGCGGAGCCTTGTTGCCGACCGGGAGTCCAACGGCGGGATCGCGTCTGCGGGGGCGGTCGGGATGGCGATTGCCGATTCTGGTGCCGACCCTGAGCTTCGCAGCCAGCTCGCCCGCCTCTTTACCGTCAGGCCGACGCTGTATTTCGCAATCGTCGAGCTCCGTTCCTCGACGGTCGGGCCACCGGATGCCCGGTATGGGGGCTATTTTTCGGTTGCCAATAACCGCGACCTCGGGTCCACCGAGCGGTCGGCGTTCCTCACTTGGGAAAATCTGGGTGTAGAGTAACCAGTCACGCTTTGCCAACGCATCGGAGAACCCATGCACTCGCCAGTCAGAACACGACAATCCGCCCGCAAGGCAACCATCGCAGCCCAGTGCGCGGCCCTTGTGCTCTTTATCGGTGGGGGGGTGATGGCCTACACCGGGCTGCCCGGGTTGAGTATGCCCGAGGCCGAGCCGACACCCCTGTCCGGGGGGGCTGCCGACCACATCGATGACCCGGGCGCAGAGGCGACGGAAGAGCGCTACGCCCCGGTGATTGACCCTGAGACAATTGATGGCAACCTCAGCATGGTCTCAAACAGCCCCGTACCCACGGTCGAGCCGATCGAGGAAGTCTTCACTGGAGATACCCCGACACAAGACACGACCGAGGGTGTCCGCTATGTCGGGTCGATCAAGGTCGGGGGCAGGGCTGCGGCCTTTCTCAATATCGGGGGCATCACCAAGCTGCTCAGGCCCGGCGGCTCGAGCTTTGAGGGTGTGCGGCTTGTGCGCGTTGATGAGGATGAGGTTGTGATCACGATGAACGATGGTGGCGAGCAGACCATCGGGAAGTCTGCGAGGGAGGGCTCTGCGGTTTCTTTGGTTGTTGGCGGCGCGCCACAACGAGCCGAGAACAGCGCAGTGGGGGGCGATGTGCCCGATGCGCCACCGAGCTTTACCCCTGACATGAGCCGCGAAGAACGCCGGGCACTGATACTCGAACGCTCTCGCAGCGAACGCAACAAGTGGGACCGCAACCGTGGTCGTGACGGCGGCCCGGCCCAATAGCCACCACCCGGTGCAGAAGGAATATAACTTTTGAGCGAACTGGTCTGTTATATTGAGCGAGCCGAGCGGGGTTCTTTGCCCCTCCGGCTTCGGCTGATCTCGACTCGCATCGAAGAGGTGTGGGAGTTCCCCGAGATCCTTGCCGACGATCGGGCTGCGCTCCTGCGCGGGCTTGGTGAGGCAGCCGACTGGATAGCGTCTCAGATCAAAGCCAACTCACGGGCCGGGCTCGGCTCGCTCGTGCTTGACCCCGATGGGTCACGGTGCGGGTGGGTGGTGTCTCTCAGCACCGACCCTGATGCGGTCGGGGCGATAGTCCGTCAGGCTGCCGAACCGATCTCCGATGAGGACGCGGCGCACACCGTGGGCTCTACGCCTCAGCTTGCGCTCAACCCCGATGTGCTGATCCCCGGGGGCATGACATTTCAACCCCTGGGCGCAGACACCCAGCACGCGACCACCCAGCAGCGCCAACGACTCGGTGTGGTGGCGGTGCCCGATGCGACGGTCCGCCTCCTGCTCGATGCGCTCGATGCGCGGGGTGTGGATATTGCCCGGGTCGTGACGACCTGGCACGCGATGGTCGAGGCCTTTGACACCGGGAGTGGTGCTGGTGCTGGCAGTCTTGTTGCCTCCTCGCAGGGCACCAGTGCGCAGGTGATGATCGATCCTCGTGCTGGGCGGCTCATCTGGTCGTGGTCGCGGGGCAGGCTGCCCATTGCTGCGGGGGCGTTTCGTGTGCCGCACCCTGTCCCCTTGCCCGACGATGTTCGGGCTGTAGTCAGCCTCGGGCACGCCGAGCTTGGGCGATTGGCATCTGAGTGGATCGGCTGGTCCACTCAGCTTGGTGCCTCGCCGACGCGCGTCCATTGCGTGTTGCCCGAACAGTCCTGGGACGACTCTGAAAGTCTTGGCGAGTCTCTCTCGGCGGTCTGGCCCGGTGCGACCACCGACATTGCCTTTGACGATGACCCGGTCGCGATGGTGCTCTCGCGGTATGCCGATGGGCTTGGTGATCCGCGTGTTGCCGACACGCCCCATGGCACGCTCGAAGCACTCCAGGCGCGCCCGGGCACGCAGCACCGCTCGATGTACCGCTGGGCGGCGGTGGCGATTGCGCTTGCGGCGGGAGCGATGGGGGTGGCGGCCTTCCAGGTGTACACCTCGGCCAAGGTGGCCCGGGCCCAGGCTGAGGAGGTTCGTACCGCCTGGCGGGCGACGGCTGGTGAGTTGCTCCCGCTGGTCAATGACAGTTTCGCTGCCGGCCCCGGGTGGGATGCCCGTGCGGTCGCGGATATCCAGGAGGAGCTCGACCGCCGCCGGAGAAAGGTTGCGCCGGTGAGGGCGACGCCGCAGAAGCCGATCATGCAGGAGCTGGAGACGCTTTCGTTCGTGCTCGGAAATCCTGACTACAAACTCGAGAAGATCGAGCTGAGCGAGACGGCGGTGACGATTACGGTTGTTGTGCCCAACACTGCGGCGTATGAAGAGCTCGTCGAGTCGATCGATCGCATCGCGGGATCGTCGGTCCGAGAGTGGAACAAAACACCCCGGCCCGTCCCGGATGGCATCCGTGTCAATCTTTTTAGTTTGTGGGGTGATCTAACACAGAGCACGACGGCGGGGGGGGCGTGATGAGTACCGCTTCTGACCATCGGATCTCGGAAGATCTGCGATACGAGCTTGCCGATGCAGCCCGGGTTGCCGAGTCTCGGAACAGGCCGCGTGGGTTGCTGGTGGTGGCGACGCTTCTTTTTCTGATTGCTGGTCTTGCGTTGATTGTGGCCCTTCGGCAGCATGAATCGGCTGTCGAGCAGCAGCGTCTCCACAGCGACTACAGCACCCGGATCGCCAACTACACGCTCCAGTTTGCCGCGATCGAGGACTTGCAGAACTCCGGGCAGGGTGAGTTGAACGAACACATCAACGATTTGTTTTCGCGTATTGAAAAAGCCGCCACAGCCGCGGGCCTGCAGAACAAGCCTGCCATCCCAGACCCTAAAGCCTCGAATGTACGGGGGGCGGTCAAGATTCTGTATCCGTATTCGATGCAGGATCCCAGTTTGCAGAGCCTGCTCGCGTGGGTTGAAGAGGCACGGTCTGCTGTCCCCGGGCTTGAGGTCGCGGCACTTGAGATCACCCCGATGCCCAAGGCTTGGATGTTTAGAGTGACATTTGTGAGGTGGGAGCGACCATCATGACAAGCAAGATACCCCGTGTGTGCAAAGTGGCTGTGCCGATGTTGGCTGTGTGTTGGGCTGTTGTGTTGCCCGGTGCTGGCTGCGCATCGACCCGTCAGGACCGCACGATGATCGATCTGACCTCGGCTGGTGAGCAGTTGGTCAAGGCTCGCCAGTTGGCCCTCGTTGCCGCCAAGACCGCAAGCCAGGCCGATGTTGCGCGTGCCAAGGATCGTACCGCCGAAGCCGACAAGCTGAGTGTGCGGGCGATCACCCAGTACCGCGAGGCTCTCTCGTATTCGACTGATATGCCCGAGGTCTGGAACAACCTCGGCATCCAGCTCATGCACATCAAGGACTACCTCGCCGCCTCCGAGGCGTTCTCGCTTGCCATGCAGATGAGCCCGACCGACCCGAGGCCGTGCGAAAACCTCGGCGTGGTCTATGACCGCACCGGGTGGGCCGAGGAATCGCTCAAGTATTTTGATCTCGCGCTCGACCGCAGCCCCAACTACCTGCCCGCGCTCCGCGGCGCGATCAAGGCTGCCCATCTGCTCGGTGAAGCCGACCAGAAACGGCTCGACCAGGTCCGCCGGGCGCTGATGATCGAGAGCGACCCCGAGATTCGCGAGTTCTTTGAGCGCGAGCAGCTCCGTATCTCCGGGCGTCTCGATCACTCCAAACAACGGCGTTCGAACCGCTAAGTTTCCGGTTGTTCATGCGTTGCTATCCCCGCAAGGATCGACGCAACCAGCGCGGTCCACCCTGTCTGGTGGCTCGCGCCGAGCCCGCGACCGGTATCCCCATCAAAGAACTCGTGGAAGAGCAGCAGGCTCTCGCCCTGGGCATCGGTAAAGGGAGCTTCGCCGTTGAGGAAGGGCCTTGCGCCGTCAGCGTTGTGCTCAAAGAGCCCGGCCAACCTTCGGCGGAGCTCCTGGCTGACTTCCCACAGGTTCATGCGGTTGCCTGATCCCGTCGGGCATTCGATCAGCAGGTCGTCGCCATAGAAGCGGTGGTAGCGTTCGAGGGCCTTGACGATCATGTAGTTGATGGGGAACCAGACGGGGCCTCGCCAGTTGGAGTTGCCGCCGAACATTTGCGTGGGGCTTTCGCCGGGTGCGTATTCGACACGGAACTCCTGCTCGTCCACCTTAAGGATGAAGGGTTCGTGCTCGTGAATCTTCGAGAGCGACCGGATGCCGAAGGGGGAGAGGAACTCCGCTTCGTCGAGCATATAGCCGAGCACGCGGACGAGTCGTTCGCGCGAGGGGATCGCGAGCAATCGGTAGGCGTGGTCTGGTCGGCCATCGACTTCCATGTAGCTGATGTGCCTCGCCAGATCGGCACGGTTGTCGAGAAACCAGTTCATCCGTTTGGCAAAGCCGGGGAGTTTTTTGATCGCCTGTTCTTCGAGGATTTCGCACGCAATTAGCGGCAAAATGCCGACGAGCGAGCGGATCCGCATCGGCATTCCCTCGTCACCGACGCGGATGCGGTCGTAGTAGAACCCGTCCTGTTCGTCCCACAGCCCCGTACCACCGAGGGTGTTCATCGCATCGGTGATGTTGATGAAGTGCTCGAAAAACTTGGACGCCATATCTTCATACGCCGGGTTTTCGAGAGCCAGTTCGAGCGACATCGAGAGCATGGTGCCGCAGAAGAACGCCATCCATGCCGTCGCGTCGGCCTGTTCGAGTTTGCCCTCCATCGGCAGCGGCTGCGATCGGTCAAAGACCCCGATGTTGTCGAGCCCGAGAAACCCGCCGCTGAAGATGTTTTCGCCGTGGGGGTCTTTGCGGTTGACCCACCAGGTGAAGTTGATGACGAGTTTGTGGAAGGTGCGTGAGAGGAAGAGCCGATCGGGCCGACCCTCAGCAAGCTCGCGCTGATAGACCCGCCAGCACGCCCACGCATGGACGGGCGGGTTGACATCGCTGAAGGCAAACTCATACGCCGGCATCTGGCCGTTGGGGTGCATGTACCACTCGCGCAACATGAGTACGAGCTGGTGCTTGGCAAACTCGGGATCAACCCGCGCCATCGGGACCATGTGGAAGGCCAGATCCCACGCGGCAAACCACGGATATTCCCACTTGTCGGGCATACTCAGGATGTCCCGCGTGTAGACATGCTTCCAGTCGTGGTTGCGACCCAGCGCCCGCGAGGGCGGCGGCTCGGGCTGGTTGGGATCGCCCTTGAGCCAGTCGCTGACAATGTAGTGATAAAACTGCTTCGTCCAGAGCAGCCCCGCGAATGCCTGCCTCGAAATCATCCGTTGCTCGGGTGTTTGTGGCCCGACGATCCTGGCATCGTAGAACTCGTCTGCCTCCTGCCGACGAGCGTCGAGGATGTCATCAAACGATGCTCCCAGCTCGCCGTTGCGCTCGGTATCCTCGGCCGCTCGCAGACGCAGCCGGATTGTTGCGCTCTCTCCGGCCCCAATCATCATTGTGTGCCAGGCGGCCGCCTTGGTGCCGTGGCGGGCGGGGTTGATCGCCCCGCGCTCCCCTTCGATCACACGCCGGTGAAAGGCATCTTTGACATACGGGGTTTCGCTCGCATACCCGAAGATCCGTTCGAAGTTGGTCTCGTTGTTGGTGACGAGCATCTCGGGGCGCGACCCGTCGGGACTCGGCCCGATCTCGGCGTAGTAGTGCCCAAGTGAAGGATGCTCGCACACCACCCGCCCGGGGTGTTCGAGCCACAGCCGGGGCTTGGGATCGCCCTCTTCGTGCGCGTTACCCCACGACCAGGTATTGCGAAACCAGATCGTCGGCAACATGTGCAGCTCGGCCGCCTCGGGGCCCCGGTTGTGCGCGGTAATCTGGATCAGTGTGTCATTGGGCGAAGCCTTGGCGTACTCGATCGTCACATCAAAGAACCGGTCCTCGTCAAAGACCCCGGTGTCGGTGATCTCATACTCCGGCTTGCCCTTGCCCCGACGGCGGTTCTCTTCGACCAGATCGTCATACGGAAATGCCGCGTGGGGATACCGGTAGAGCGCCTTGGCATAGGAGTGCGTCGGGGTGGCGTCGAGGTAGAAGTAGACCTCCTTGACATCCTCGCCATGGTTGCCCTCATCGTTGGTCAGCCCGAAGAGGCGTTCCTTGAGGATCTGGTCTTTGCCATTCCAGAGGGCAACAGCAAAGCACAACCGACAGCGGCGGTCACACCAGCCGAGGAGCCCATCATCACCCCAGCGATACGCTCGGCTCCGGGCGTGTTCATGGGGGAAATAGTCCCAGCAATTGCCGTGGTCGGAATAATCCTCACGGACGGTGCCCCACTGGCGTTCGGGGAGGTAGGGCCCCCAGCGCTTCCAGTTGGCTTCGCGGGCCGCGTCGGCAGCCAGCCGTACCGATTCTGCGTGTTGTGGGCCGTCATCTGTCATCTGAGTTTCCTGTCAATACGCGGTTGCGCACCGAGAGCCCGCCGATCTGATCGAACACACCATTCATCGGTCATCACCACGGTTCGCCCAAAGCCTCATTCGATTTCTGCGTGTCTGTCGGGTGTCCGGCGCACGACAGTCTTATCCGACGCTTCGCACGCTCAGCGTCGGCGTCCAAAAAAGGAACTCACCTCTTCACCCCCTCACCACCCGCCACAGTGCCACGATCTTCCCAGGCTCCAACTGCTCGGCCCGCATCGTCGGCTCGATCCCCTCGGGCCATGCAATCTCCCGTCCAAGCACGCTCCCGAGCTGCTTTCGGCGTTGCATGAAAACCCGCTGGCAGAAGGTCGCCAGACCAGCCGGGTCGTCGATGGCGTGGCTCGGGAGGCGTTCGATTCCGATCATCACGCTCGCCACCTCCGGCCGGGGCCAGAAGCACTCGGC
>JAJRZG010000110.1 GCA_024275365.1 Planctomycetota bacterium
ACTCGCTCATGTCGATGCGGATCAGCGCGTCTTCGGTATCAAAGAGGAATGCCGCGAGCGCCTTGCACGACTCGGTCTTGCCCACACCCGTCGGCCCAAGAAACAAAAAACTCCCGATCGGTCGATTCGGGTCGCTCAGCCCCGCCCGACTCCGGCGAACAGCGTCCGACACAGCCCGCAGCGCATCGTCCTGCCCCACCACCCGCTCGCGGAGGTGTTCTTCCATGTGCGAGAGTTTGTCCCGTTCGCTCTCGATGAGCCGGGTGACGGGGATTCCCGTCCACCGCGCCACGATCTCCGCGACCTGCTCGGCGTCAACCTCCTCCTTGACCAGCGCCCCCCCCGCTGTTTGGCGGGCATCCATTGCGGCCTCGGCCTCTTCGAGTTTGGCCGAGAGTTCCCGCAGCTCTCCATACTGAATCCGCGCAGCCGTCTCGAGGTCCCCCCGCCGCTGCGCCTGTTCGAGTTCGACCTTCCGGGCGTCGATCTGCTCTTTGATCGCCTTCACCGCATCGAGGTCTTTCTTTTCTGCCTCCCACTGGGCGGTCAGCGCCTGGTTCTTTTCCTGAAGCTCCGCAAGCTCGCGCTCGACCCGTTCGAGTTCTTTGTCCTCCCCCTTGGTGCCTTGCTGCCTCGATCCCTTGGTCCCTTCCTTTGAGATCTTCAACGCCTCGCGTTCGATCTCCAACTGCATGATCTTCCGCCGAATCTCATCGAGCTCCGTCGGCATGCTGTCGTTCTCGATCCGCAGCCGACTGGCCGCCTCATCGATCAGATCAATCGCCTTGTCCGGCAGGAACCGATCCGCGATATACCGGTTGCTCATGCTTGCTGCTGCGAGGATCGCCGCGTCTTGGATCCGCACGCCGTGGTGTGTTTCGTATCGTTCTTTGAGCCCCCGCAAGATCGCCACAGTCTCCTCGACACTCGGCTGTTCCACAAGAATCGGCTGGAACCTGCGCTCAAAGGCCGGGTCTTTCTCGATGTGCTTGCGATATTCATCAAGCGTCGTCGCGCCGATGCACCGCAGGTCGCCTCGGGCCAACGCCGGCTTGAGCATGTTGCCTGCGCTGACCGCCCCCTCGGCAGCCCCAGCCCCCAAGATCGTGTGTAGCTCATCGATAAAGAGCAGAATCCGCCCCTCGCTCGCCTGCACCTCCTTGAGTACCGCCTTGAGCCGTTCCTCGAACTCGCCGCGATACTTGGCCCCTGCGAGCAGTTGTCCGACATCGAGCGCGACCACCCTCGTGCCTCGCATCCCGTCGGGGCAATCGCCATTGACGATCCGCAGGGCAAGCCCTTCTGCGATCGCCGTCTTCCCCACGCCCGGCTCGCCGATGAGCACCGGGTTGTTCTTCGTCCGTCGGCTCAGCACCTGCATGCACCGCCGAATCTCCTCGTCGCGCCCGATCACGGGGTCGAGCTTGCCTTGCTGGGCTTTTTCCGTGAGATCAATCGAATACTTTTTCAGCGCCTCGTAGTTTCCTTCCGCGTCCTGATCGGTGATCGTCTCGACCCCCGCTGCCTTGCGCAGTTGCGTGATCGCTTCGAGCAGGTGCGAGCGCTCGACGCCGAGCGTCTCGAGCACCTCGCGAGCCTTGCCCGAGACCGAGGCCAGCGCAAGCAGCAGGTGCTCGCTCGAAATGTACGAATCCTTGAGTCCCTCCCGCTCGACCTCCGCCTTGGCGAGCAACTCCATGATCTCCCGCCCAGTCGAGCCGGCCCCCGAGCTGGTCGTCGGTATCCTCCCCAGTTCGCTCTCGACGATCGACCCCACACGGCCGACATCCGCCCCAGCCTTGCCCAGGATCGACCCGACCGAGCCCCCCTTTTCAGCGACCAGCGCCCCGAGCAGATGCAACCCCCCCACTTCCGGGTGCTGCTTCCCCATCGCCGATTGCTGGGCGGCTGCGAGGGCCTGTTGGGCTGCGGTTGTGAGTTTGTCAGGTTGCATAGCCATTCCTCCAAAGGGTCAACTTCTCTTCATGGGGGTTGTGCAACCTGTGGGCCACGCCTCTGTACCCCCA
>JAJRZG010000111.1 GCA_024275365.1 Planctomycetota bacterium
AGCCGCCAGTTCAGGAGTTGCAGCTCGCGTCATCGGGACACCATAGATGATCCGGTCCCGCACGCCGTCCTGATACACACGGACACCGGGGAAGGCACGCATCAGGTCTTGGGTGGATTGTGCATCTTGCTCGGGACCCGCTAGAGACATACTGCCTCCAGCACACGCAGCCAGCACAGCTGCAATACTACACACCTTTTTGAGAGTCATGACAAATCCTCTATATTAATGGTCACCAGGGCAACATCCCCAAAGGTGTGCCGCCGGGTCTCCCCGGCGGCACGCGAAAGACAAGCTTTAGCAGCCGGCGTTCCAGAGGTTCAGGAAGGCCAACACATCCTGCGTGTTGATCTCGCCGTCGCCGTTGATATCCGCCGAGCTGTCACCAGCGTTCCAGGCATTGAGGAAGGCAAGCACATCCTGCGTGTTCACCGATCCGTCATTGTTAAAGTCTGCAATACAATCGTTACAGAGGACTGTCACGATACTGAAAGCATCAATACCAGCCTCGGTAATAGAATCGTTCGGGTTGTCGGTAGCGCTGAATCTCACCCGGACCTGCGAAGTCGGTGTCACGAAGTCCGCGACGCGGAAATCGACTACGACCCACCCAATCGTGTTCGCAACCGACTCAACAAGCACCCAACTCCCGCCGTTGTTACTCGAAACCTCAACCCTGAGACGATCGCCATCGTTGTCATCATTTGTGAACCAGCGAGCGTAAGAAACGACAGCATCAGGGGCAGCCGAAAGGTCAAACGCCGGGCTGATCAGGCGTGTTGGCCCGCCGTCAACATCGGAGTTGCCCGCCACATTGTCAGTGAGCCAGCACTTCCCTGAACCATCAAAGTCGTTGGCAGGATCACCGCGAGTCCCACCCCCAACCGGCACACCCCGGGTCCATTGGCCATCGGCAAGGTCGATATTTTCGACAGTCCAGCCGTTGTTTGTCTCAAAGTCATCAGAGACAATAATGTCAAGTGCGTCGTAGGCACTCACAACATATGTACCAGTTCTGGGGTCAGAATAGGTATTCCCGTCATTCCCCTGAACCTGGAAGAAGTAATCGACAACCGAGAGACACTCGACAGGATCGATGGTCGCGGTGTACGAATTACCCCCGTGATAGACCAGGTCATTGCCGATCAGCCCACCACCATCAACCAGATACCAGATCATGGCGGTGTTCGGGACGGGATCAACACCATTGCTGGTGAGCGTCACAGCGATATCGGTCGCCTGTCCTGGTATGAGCGATTCGGGCAGCCCGTCCGGATACGCAAAGATGATCGGCTCGACCTCGGGGCATGAGATGTTGTGCATACCAAACGCTGCGCAGATATCGTCGTAGTTCGGCGTGCCGTTGTCGAGGTTTCCGTCGTCATCATCAACCGTGAGCACCTCGATCGCCGTGCCGGGGTGGGCCGCATTGTTACCCGAGCCACCGGTCGTGATGAGTGACCAGTCCACAAAGTTCTGCTGCGCGATCGCAAGCCCGGTGGCCGAGCCATAAGTGGCACCGAGATTTTCCCGCATGTGCCACCACGCGCCACCGAGTGCCTGTCCGCAGTAGTGTATTGCACCACCGCACGGATAAGTCACGATCGTGTTGTCGTTGTCACGGATATGCCCGCCGTTTGTGAAGAAGTTCTCACCGACGATAGGGGTGTCGTAGGTCATCTAGGCAAGCGTGTCGCCGTAGCCCTCGCCAAACGAACCCTGCGAAAGGCCGAGGCGTGCCACGACATAGTGCCCGTACTCATGCGCAACAACAGTCGTGTAGGCGGTGTTCACACACCCGCCGCCCGCACGGAACATATTGATAGAGCTGCCGTCAAAGAAGGCGTTGCAGGTCGAGTTCAGGTTGACATTGGTCGTCATCCGAAAGTCCATGCCCGTCCAGCCCGAGCGCTCAGAATACATGTTGTGAGAAAGCCCGGTGTGGATAAAGGCGTTGACCTGTGCCGTCTTGTACTGGCTGGGCGTAGCGTTAAACAGCAATGCCGCCTCTTGCCCCGGTGTCGCCGTTGCACTCTCTGAGAGCACGGCCGTCCCTGACTGGTCGTTGATGTTGGACCAACGACCGGTGTCAAAGTTGGCCGTGATCGTGACATCTGAGTTTCCGCCGTGCGTGATGTTGAAGAACCCGTCGTTGTCGGTAAAGGCACTGTTGCCGCCCGAAACACGAACATCCAGGTCATTGATCGGGAACAGCACGGGGGCATTCCCAGAAATATCCGGCAGGGTGCCGGGTGTCGCAAACCCCCTGGCATACCCAAAGACATCGATATTGAGAACCTCATTACGAGCCTCAAGCAGCGCACCGGTCGAGGCATCAATAAAGAAGGTGTACTTCTCTCGCTCGAGCAGGTCGGGGTTCTCGCCGACAAACTTCCACGCGCGAACACCTTCAAACCCCTCCTCGACCTGCCGCTGATAGATCACAAGCTCCGCCTCAGACCACTTGGGCAACCCGCCATATTGCTCGGTCCCCTTGACAAAGTTCATCGCGTCCTGCGCGGTGTGGGTCATCGGGGCAAACCCGCCCTCGGGAATCGCAACAAACAAACCAGCCGCATACACGACCGACCATGTGCCGTCGTCGTTGTTACGCACCAGCACCCGACCCGGGCTCAGTTCGACTGGCACACCGCCGATAGTCTGTGAGTACATGAACACATACATCTCACCATCCCGCATATCGACCGCATACTCCTCAACAAGCTCGAGCTTCCCAGCACCAAACGCCTCTCCATAGAGTGTCATCCACCGCTCGGCAGCCGCCCGAGGTGCGTGGTCTGTCGTCATCGGCTTGCCATAGATGATCCGCGTCCGTCCGGAGTCCTCAAAGACCCGAACGCCCGGGAACGCCCGTTGCAACTCCTGCTTCGTCTCCGGCCCGGGCTCGACCCCGGCTATTGATACCGCGCTCCCCACACACGCCAACAACGCCGCCGTAATGATCAAACTCTTTGCATTCCTCATTCCTGCACTCCTGGTGTAGTGAATACTCCGTTCTCAACCAACACGCCCCCCCGAAAGACATGCCGCCGGGTCTCCCCGACAGCACGCGATGTTTTATACAACTAACATCCGGCGTTCCACAGGTTCAGGAAGAGCAGCACATCCTGCGTGTTGACCTGCCCGTCGCCATTGATATCCGCAGACGAATCGCCCGCGGTCCATGCATTCAAGAATGCGAGCACATCCTGCGTATTCACGCTCCCGTCACCGTTAAAGTCGGCAACACACCCTGAATCACACACGAGATCAGACATGGCAAACGCGTCAATCGCCGCCTCGGTGTCTGAGTTGTTGGGACTGTCTGACACACTGAACCGAACCCTGACTGAATCTGCCGTAGGCAAGAAATCACGGACCGCAAACCCGTCCTCGATCCACTGCCTCCCGCTGTGGGCAACCTCGCTCACCATGACCCAGCTCGCGCCAGAATCACCCGAGACCGAGATCGTCAACCGATCCCCGTCCGCAGGCTGATTGTAAAACCACCGTGCAAAGGTGACAACGGGGTTGGTCAGGCCAGTGATGTCATAGTCGGGTGAGATCAATCGCGTAGGACCGCCATCAACATCTGAGTTAATCAGGAAGTTGCCCGTGAGAAAGCATTGGCCCGAGCCATCAAAGTCCTGCTCAGGTGCCGTCCTACCTTGGACAGACGGGATGCCGCGTTCCCACGCGCCGGCTTGCAGGTTTACATTCCGCACGATAAACCCAGCGCTCGTTTCGAAGTTGACATTGGCAAGCTCTGTGTAACTGATCGCCCCAATAGCCAGATACGCCTCCGTTGGTGCGTTTTGCGGGTCCTGGCCCTGCGTACCGTCGGTCGCCTCAGCAGAAATATAATACAGGATTTCCGTCCCGCATTCGAATCCACCGGGGAACTCGGCGATGTAGTTGTTGTCGATGGTTTCGGTCATCGGGTACGCAACGAACCCACTGCCGCTGTCGACATGCAGCACGCCCGTGCCGGGCTGAGGCGTAAACCCGTCTGTACTCGTAACGATAACCCCGAAAGTTGTTCCGCCTGAGGGATCTATCCCTTCGGGCAGGCCATCGGGATAGGCAAAGAGAAGCGGGACGATCTCTGGGCAATCGATCCCGTGCAATCCAAAGGCGGCGCAGATATCGTCGTAGTTGGGTGTCCCGTTGTCAAGATTCCCGTCATCATCATCAAGGGTCAGCACCTCGATCGCGGTGCCGGGATGGGCTGCATTGCTGCCCGAGCCGCCGGTCGTGATGATCGTCCAGTCCACAAACAACTGCTGGGCCATGTCAAGCCCGACCATCGAGCCGTAGGTG
>JAJRZG010000112.1 GCA_024275365.1 Planctomycetota bacterium
CGGAGGTCGATGTCGATGAAGCCCTGGGTGACCTCAGCGATATCGCCGAGCCTGAGGACTTGGCCGTCGGGGCTGGCTTTGACGACGATCTCGGCGATGTCGGCAGCCCGTTCGTTGGTGCCCGGGGTGCGGATACCGAGGTTTTCGGTGGACGAGCGCACGGTGCCGCCGGGGGTTTCGACCATTGCGGTGCGCACGCGGTCGGCTATTGCCGGGAGACTGAGCCGGTGTTTGAGGGCGGCCTCGGGCCTGACCTCGACGGTGATCTCGTCGGTGCGTTGTCCATCGACGACGATCTGCCCCATGCCGGGGAGGGTGCGGAGGTCGTCGCGCATCTTGCGGATGGCGCGTTTCATGGTGCGCTCGTCAGCGTCGCCATAGAGCGAGATGATGATCGCGGGGAGGTTGGCCTCGATCTTCTCGACGATGATGCGCTCGGCTCCGTCGGGAAGATCTTGCAAGGCATCGACCTCGCGTTTGACTTCGGCGGTAGCGGCGTCGATGTCTTTGCCCGACTCGAACTCGATGCTGACCAGGGCCGAGCCCTCGGTGACGGTCGAGGTGATCTCCTTGACCTCGCGGAGGTCACGGAGGGCGTCCTCGATTTTGGAGGCCAGGGCTCGTTCGACTTCGTCGGGGGCTGCACCGGGGTAGGGGGCGCTGACGAGGACGGTGGTGGGGTCGAACTGGGGGAAGAACTCGCGGCGGATGTGGGCGCCGAAGAAGATGCCGCCGAGGAGGAGGGCAAAGAGGAGGAGGTTGGGAACGACCGGTCGTCTGACGCCAAAGGCCGGGAGGCTCATGGGGAGCCTCCGTTGGTGTTGGTTGGGCGGATGTCGATGATGCGGCCGTCGATCATGTCGTCGAGGTTGGTGATGATGATGGGCGTGCCCGGGTCGATGTCGGCGTGCTCAAGGACGGTCCACTGGCGTTCGAGAGGGTCGATCTCGGGGAAGGAGCCGGAGGTGTGGAAGAGGGTCGAGACGGGGAGCTTGCGGGCGGTCCATGTGCCTCGGTCGTTAGGGATTGCGGCGAAGATGGCCTCGTCCTGCACAGCCCTTCGGGGGAGGACAAGGCGGCCGGTCTCGGGGGTACCAGCGATTTCGGCAACGACGAACTGGCCGGGGAGAAGAAGGGCAGCAGTGTGCGGGGCGGTGCGGTCTCGGAAGATGTCGGGGTCTTGCGTGACCTCGATATAGACAGTGAGGGTGCGGGTAGTCGTGTCGGCTTCGGGGGCGATGCGGGAGACTGCGCCTGTCCAGAAGTGGGTGGCGGGGCCGTCGGGGCGGAGGGTGGCGGTGTCGCCGATGCGGATATAGCCCAGGGCCGAGGCGGGGAGGCGGAGGGGGACCTCGACGCGCGAGAGATCGACGATGCGGGCGACCGCAGCCCCGACCGCGAGGAGTTCGCCCTGTTCGACTTCGACGCTCTGGATGATGCCGGTGATGGGGCTGGTGATGGTGGTGCGGCGGAGGTTTTCGCGGGCAAGGTTGGCATCAGCGCGGAGGCGGTTGAGATTGGCCTGAAGACCGAGGCGTGAGGAGGGGAGGCGGCGCAGCTGCTGACGGATGGTGGAGACCTGGGTCTCGAGGACGCGAAGAGCCTTGGTGCGACGGTCGATCTCAGAGGGGCTGGCAGCACCGCTTTCGAGGGCCTCGAGCGCCTGGCTCAGCTCGCGGCGTTCGATGGCGGCCTGGTATTGGGCGAGTTGGAGCTGCTCTTGCCAGGCGGCCTCGTCGATGTCGAGAGCGTCGAGGTCGGCAAGTGCGCGGGTGACAAGCTGGTCGGCTGCCTGGGAGCGGGCAAGGTAGTCGGTCTCTTCGAGTTGGATGACGAGATCGCCAGCAGTGATGGGCATGCCCGGCTCGATCGCGGTGGGGCGCTCGGTGACGCGGGCGGTGACCTGGGCAGTCAGGTCGATCGCGTTCATGGAGTTGGCGGTGCCAAAGCCGGACCAGGCGCGGGGAACATCGGCGTAGGTGGCGGGGATAGTTCCGACGAGAAGGGCGAGGGAGGGGTTATCGTGGGGGGGGAGCTCCGGCTTGGTGAGGACGAGGGCCGCGGCAATACCCACGCCGATGCCGAGGATGCCGAGGCTGACAGCAGCCCTGGTGAAGAAGGAGGCAAGCTTGAGAAAGGGGGTGGCGGCCTTTGACGACATGGCGTGCCTCGGGTGGTGGGGGTGAAGAGAAGTCTAGGCTGGGCGGGTGGTTGATTGGGTTTTTTGTGGGTGTAGTGCCGGGTGCGTGGTGGGGTACGCACGGGCGGAAACGGGGCACTAAAGTCTTGTATGAAACAGACAGAAGTTGCGATTATCGGGGCGGGGCCGATCGGGTTGGAGATGGCTGTGGCGTGCAAGCGCGCGGGTGTGTCCTCTGTGCAGATCGAAGCGGGGGCGATCGGATCGACGATGGGGTGGTGGGCGCCGGGAACGCGGTACTTTTCAAGCCCCGAGCGGATCGCGATTGCGGGGGTGCCTCTGGTCGTGGCGGGGGAAGAGAAGGCGACGCGGGAAGACTACTTACACTATCTGAGGCAGGTGGCTGCGCAGTTTGCCCTCGATGTGCGCACCTTCGAGCGGGTCGTTGAGATCGAACGGGATGGGGAGTTTTTCGTGCTGCGGACGGTCAAGAGTGCGCATGGGGTTGGGGGGATCGAGGAACAACGGCGGGTCGAGATGCGAGCACAAGAGGATCCGACGCTTCGCAAAGCCTCAGCGTCGGCGTCCGGGGTGCGGAAGTATCGGGTGAAGAAGGTGGTGCTGGCGATCGGGAATATGCACACGCCCAGGATGGTGGGGGTGCTGGGGGAGGGGCTTGGGCATGTGAGTCATTATCTGGAAGACCCGCACAAATATTTCGGCAGGCAGGTCGTGATCGTGGGCGGGCGCAACTCAGCGGTGGAGGCAGCGATCCGGCTCTATCGGGCGGGGGCGAAGGTGACGCTCTGCCAGCGGGAGCAGGAACTCGAGCGGGAGCGGATCAAGTATTGGATCTTGCCCGAGCTTGAGTGGCTCATCGAGCAGGGGCTCATTGGGTTCGAGGCTGGGGTCGAGGTGCGAGAGATCACCGAAGATAAGGTGATCTTTGGGCGGGGCACGGAGCGCATCGAGGTGGTTGCCGATTTGGTGTTGCTCTTGACGGGGTATGTGCAGGATGCCAGTCTGTTTGAGATGCTCGGGGTGGAGCTTGGGCACGAGGAGCGGCGGCCTCGGTTTGATGGTAAGACGATGGAGACGAATGTGCCGGGGGTGTTTGTGGCGGGGACCGCGATCGGGGGGAGCGCAGCACGGACGAAGGTCTTTATCGAGAACGCGCACGAGCATGTCGAGCGGATTGTGCGAGCAATTGCGGGCCGGGAAGTGGCGGTGCGGGAGAAGGCGGTGTTTGAGGGGAATGAGGAAAGCTAATACGCATCCCATTCATTCTCGTGCGTTGCAGCGGGAAGGCCGGATCAACAGAGCCCAGAGCGCAAGCGACGGGTTGGCGTGCGCTGGCACATGCCGATCCACCGAAACCGGTCGCTTGCGCTCGCGGCTCTGTTTGACACATGGCCGAACGCGGAGATGACTGGTGGTACGGCTCTCCCTTTTACTCCACCCCCCGTTGACGCACGAGTTTCAAGCAGGATGCGTATTACAACATCCCTCTCCCCTGGTTGAAGACGAGGTTATCGCGTCCGAGGATCAGCACATCGGCGATCTCGACCGCCTCCTTGTAGCTGTCCATCGCAGCAACAGGATCGACCGAGCGGGTGTGTACCTTGCCTTGCTCGTAGTGTTCGATCGTCGGGATCGCGTCGCCACAGATGAGGATGGTGCGGTTGGGCTCGGCGATGAGCAGGCCGCACATGCCGGGAGTGATGCCCGGCAGGGGGAAGAGGTCAACACCCGATGCGATCGAGTCGGGAGCGCTCTTGCACTCGCGCAGGAGTGAGACCTGGTACTCAAGTTCGTGTTTGGTTTCGTCGTCGGCATCCCCTGCGTCTCGGAGCAATGTCGCCAGTGGCACGCCGACGGCCTCGCGCTCGTGCGGGTGGATGAGCCACTGGGCGTTGTCAAACGCGCGGAGCCCCCGGCAGGTGTCAGCCTTGAAGCTCGTCAGGAAGACATGGGTGATATCAGTCGGCTCAAGCCCTGCTCGTTCATCGAGCCGGGCAACGACGGCTGCGGGAGGGAGCCCGGGATCGACAAGGATGACAGCGTCACCCGTGCGCACAAGCGTGGTGGTCGCGTGCCCGGTGCGGACCTTGCGGCGATTGTCACGGAGCGGGTGCTCTGCGAGTGTGCCCAGAGAAATAATGCGTGTATCCATGGGAAGGGATGGTAGAGGAGGAGAGGAGACAGAAAGCAAGGAACAAAAAACGAAAGCCGAAAATCATGGCATGCGCATCCGAACGATCCAGCACCGACCGAGACCGGGTGTCATCACTCTCGTTTGTCAGTGCTCGTTTATTGCTGGTGCTCCAGCAGGCGTTCGAGGAGTGGGTGCTTCTGGCGTTTTTTCTCTCTGAGCATCTCGGCGACACTCGGGGGGACCATCGATTCGAGCTGAGAGAGGTCGCTGCCCAGGGCGGTGATCTGGCGGATGAGGCTCGAACTGGTGTAGGCAAAGCTCTGCCCGGCAACAACGAACGCGGTCTCAAGCCCGGCGACCTCGCGGTTGGTGACAGCCTGCTGGACTTCGTACTGGAGGTCAGAGAGGTTGCGGATGCCCCGGAGGAGCACCGCAGCACCGGCTGTGATCGCAAAGTCAACCGTCAGGCCGGAGAATGACTCGACCCGGACTGGTGAGGTGTCGGGTTCTTCTTTCACGAGTTGGTCTACGAGTGTGCGCGCCATGGTGACGCGCTCGTCGATGGTGAAGAGTTGGTCTTTGCCCGGGTTCCTGCCGACGGCGATGACAAGCTCATCAAAGAGATGTCTGCCTCGGCGGATGACATCGAGGTGGCCGAAGGTGATCGGGTCAAACGAGCCGGGAAAGACCGCCAGGTGGTGTGCCATGCAGCCAGTCTACGCGGTCCAGGCGTCACAGCCGGTGTACCGGGCGTGGTTGTGATGGCACGCGAGGTGGTTGGAGTCTGGTTGCATGGCATGGTGTGGGTGCAGTTTCTCCCACTTTTGGGAGTCGGAGGAGGGGACAAGCCCTTGCGAGGGCCCCGTGCCGAGCCTCGGTGGCACGGGGCCCGACTTTTTTGTTGAGGGGTCTCCGGTGGCCCGGCTCTCCGAACCGGGTGCGGTGGTCTGGCTTTCCGAGTTGGAGTTGTTGGCACGGAGAGACACGGTTCGGAGAACCGTGCCACCAGAAGCCTGTAAATCAAGGAAAAAAGCACCCCAAAAAGCAAGGCCCCCGCGCATCGACCGGGGGACAGGTGGTCAACGCGCTGGGGGCCAAGCGACTTGGTGGCATGCGCCTGAGAGCTGAAAGATCAGACAGCAGGCACAGCCGGGAAATCGATTTCAGTGTCGTTCACATGGTTGAAGTAGTTTGTGAACAACGCAAGAGCATAGGTCGCTATGACCTCTGCGACATGCTGTGGAGTATACCCGGCAGCACAAAAAGTCTCAATATCTTCTTCGGAGACAAAGCCGCGTTTTTCATGGATCGCCAGACTAAATCTGACCACCGCGTCGAGTTTTGGATCGTCCGGCATAGACCCCCTGCGGGCGGCGAGGCACTGGGCCTCAGTGAGTCCCAAACTTTCCCCGATTTTTGTGTGTGCGGCGGTGCAGTAGTCGCACCCGTTCGCTTCACCGATCGCAAGCTGAACAACCTCGCGTTCTTGAGCAGTCAGGGCCGTCTGGGAGAGCCCGGCAGCCATCCCGAGATAGACATCAAGCACGGCAGGGCTGTTGGCCATGCCTTTAAAAATGTTGATCTCCTTCCCCTTGAGGGGGCCATCGAAGATTTCTTTCACGCGGCCTTGGGCTGAGGCAACATCGATTACTGGCAGTCGTGGCATGGTGTTGATCCTTTCTCTACAGAGTTGGTAGCCCGGTGTCGGGCGTGGGTTTCATCTTTGTGCTCTGATTTCTCTCTCAGCATCATTGGTCCTGTGGGGAATCATCGCCCGGAGAGCCCGGAAAATAGATGGGTTTCAGTTGCGAGCGGCTTACGATCACTCGCACACAAGCCCGGCAGGAGCACCGACCGATGCACGAGGATGGGCGAGAACACCCCCAAGACAGCCTGACCCGGATGGACACGCACTGCCATTCCCGGGCTTCGGACGGCCCGGCGGTGGCGGCACTCTCGTTCCTGAACATGCCCGAGTGTTATTCGCCGCCGGAGAAGGTGTATGACCAGGCTCGTGCGCGCGGGATGGACTTGGTCACCATCACCGACCACGACACGATCAAGGGGGCGATGGAGCTGGTCGAGCGGGGGTTTGAGGGCTTTGTCGTCGGGCAGGAGGTCACGGTTTTTTTTCCCGAGGATCGGTGCAAACTGCATGTGCTGGTGTGGGGGATTACACCTGCTCAGGATGAGGAGCTTTCTCGCGGGGGGTTGAGGCATGATGTGTATGCGTTTGCCCATTGGTTGTACGAACAACGCCTTGCCCATGCGATGGCCCACCCGCTCTATATGCAGAACGGGCGGCTGACACGGTGGCATATCGAGCGGTGCGCGTTGCTCTTTCAGGGGTTTGAGTTGCTCAATGGTGCGCACTCC
>JAJRZG010000113.1 GCA_024275365.1 Planctomycetota bacterium
CGGGAGATGCAGCACGGCCGCGACTCGGTGCAGTGGAGGGAGCCGGATGGGGCGCAGGTCGCGTGACAAGGGGGCGTCGGGTGAGCGAGAACTGGCCCGTGAGCTTTCCCGACTGCTGGGTGTCGAGGCCCGTCGTGGTTGCCAGTACCACGGCGGGCCAGGCTCGCCGGATGTCGTGGCCGACATCCCTGACGTCCACATCGAGTGCAAGCGAACCGAGAGGCTTCGTCTGTACGAGGCGATCCAGCAGGCGATCGACGATGCGGGAGAAAAGGTACCGGTCGTCGCACATCGCCAGAACCACAAGCCCTGGGTCGCCATTGTGCGGCTTGACGATCTGCCGCGATTGGCCGTGCAGATCTATCTGACGTTGGCGGAAAACACCTAAACCCTACTGCAAAGAGGATTCCCATGAAATCGAATGAAACCAAGACACTGCCTCTGGATCAGATCCACATCGACGGCGGCACGCAACCCCGTGTGGCCATCGACGAGCAGATCGTGGCGGAATATGCGGAACTATACGGCAGCGGCATCGATATGCCACCAGTGGCCGTATTCTTCGACGGCCTGGTCTATTGGCTGGCCGACGGATTTCACCGCTACCATGCCAGTAAGCGCGCTGGCCGCGACAAAATCCTCGCCGAGGTTCACGATGGCCTTCTGCGCGACGCGATCCTCTATTCGGTCGGGGCCAACACCGCACACGGCCTGCGGCGCACCAATGCGGATAAGCGCAAGGCCGTGCTGACCCTGCTGGAAGATGACGAGTGGTCCGTGTGGTCGGATCGAGAGATCGCAAGACGATGCGGGGTAATCAACTCAACAGTCAGTCGCATGCGGGAGTCCATACTGTTGCAATGCAACAGTATCAAATCCGACAAATCCTCGACTCGGACGTTCACTCATCCAAAGACCGGGAAACCAACCCGCATGAAGACGGGCAACATCGGCCGCCGTCAATCTCGGGGTCCCGATACCTTCCAACCCGTCCGCCAGCCCCGTCCAGCCCTGGCCCAAACGAATCTCAACCTGCCGCACGATCCTGCTTGCGGTGCACGCGCCATCGTTTCAGCTATGGGAACGGATTACGCCTGCAGCCTGATCGATTCCCTTACCACTTACCTCCAAGACCAAAAAGAAGGTGCCGCATGATCGCTACCAGCAAACCGAAATTGATGAACAGCGCGCCGACCGTCCAACGGATGGTCATCGATCCCGACCAAGCCCTGGCGTGGTTGGAGACCACCAATTCCAACAACCGCAAGGTGTCGGACAAGCACGTACGACGCTTGGCCCGCGACATGACCGAGGGCAAGTGGCGTCTGACACACGCTGGGATTGCGTTCGCCCCCGATGGAACGCTCCTCGACGGCCAGCATCGGCTGTGGGCAATCTGCGAGTCGGACGCTTCGGTGGAAATGTTCGTCTGGCGCAATGTCGACCCCGAATCCATGATGGCCATCGACTGCGGCAAGACTCGCTCGATGGCGGACATCCTCAACATCGCGGGTGAAAACGGCGAGGTCGGCACCCACCAGTTGGCGGCGCTCCGAGTGATGCTGGGTGGACTCGGTGACCCGCCGGTCTTCTCGCCGGCTGAAATGTCACAGATGCTCCAGCGTCACCAGGATGCCGTCGATTTCGCACTGGCGCACCTGCCGGGCGTCGTATCGGCCCGAGGCGTGAACACAGCCACGACGCGGGGGGTCGTTGCCCGGGCATACTACTGTGTCGACCGGGCGATGCTCAAGGACTTCTGCCGCAAACTGACCACCGGCATTGTAACCTCAGAAGACGAGGGCGTCATCGTCCTGTTGCGGCAACACCTGCAGTCGACGCGCGGCGGCTCGTACAGCCAGCGGATGCAGCGTTACGGAAGGGTAGAGCGAGGGCTGTCGGCGTGGCTCAAGGGCGAGAGCCCAAGCCGTCTCTATCCGGCTACCAGAGAGATCTTCCCCCTGCCGGAAGAGGTTGACGAGTGAAACTTCGTCCCTATCAGCAAGAGGCCGTCAACGCGGTCTATCGGCATCTTCGCGAGCGCGACGACAATCCGTGCGTGGTCTTGCCAACAGCGGCAGGCAAGACGCCGGTGATGGCGACGATCTGTCGAGATTCAGTGAGCAG
>JAJRZG010000114.1 GCA_024275365.1 Planctomycetota bacterium
AGAATCGAAAGCCCAGCCACCGCAGAGGCTGTCTGGCCAAGAAATGTCCGCCTGTCCGTCGTCATCTGTCACGCTCCATCCAAAAGCCCACTCGAACACACACACAAACCTACTGCACGAATACCGATGCCATCGAGTGGCTCACCACCCACCCCCAACCCCCACACTCACGCCCCCCAGCCGTAAGCACCGCCGACCCGATCTCGCTGGGCATCGTATCCGGTCTGGCCCCCAGCACAACCAATGCCGTCACCCACGCATCCGCCATCGCCCCCGACTGCCCGCAAACCACCGCTGCTCGTGTCAGTGGCGCGGGTTCCCCTGTCCGCGGATCGATGATGTGCCCCGCCCCCCCATCGCTCACCCGCCCGTCAGGTGCCGAGACTGATGCCGCCATATCCCGCAGCAGCAACTCCGCCGGGGCTTCAGCTTCCCCCAGAGACCCAAGCCGCACCCGCCACCCCTCAGCCCCCGGCGGCGACCCGATTGCCACGATACTGCTCGTCCCCCCATGCAGCAACGCCGACTCCACACCCGCCTCCCGCACGATCGCCGCAGCCTTGTCGAGCGAATATCCCTTCGCGACCCCGCCAAGATCGATCCCGATCCCAGGCCAATCAAACGCCACCGTCCCTGCCTCTTGATCGAGGACCACCCCTGCAAAACCAACTCCCCTCCCAGTGGGGTGGGCATCTCGCCCGCCCGGATTATCTCCAGTGGAGTGAATCTCTCCCCCCCCACGATGTCCCCACTTCTGCATCAGACCCCCAACCGCCGGATCAAACGCCCCCCCCGACTCCTCCCACACCCTCTCACCAATCACCAGCAACTCCATCAGATCGCAATCAACCCCCACCGGCTGCCCCGCTGCTCCGGCATTCACACGACTCACCTGGCTCCCTGCCTCAAACACACTCAGCCGCCGATGCTCCTCCTCGATCGCCTCGACCGCCTCTTCACCCACAGCACGCAGAAAAAACTCATCCTCTCCGCAGAGGACAAGCTCGAACCTCGTCCCCATCGCCTCCACAGCAAGCCGCACGATCATACAAAAGCTCTCGCGTTTATTTTACCGCTGAGAACGCAGAGTAACGCTGAGGAAAGGGCAGAAAAAAGCAGTGTTGACCACAGATGAACACAGATTGACACAGATGAAGACTATTGGTGGCACGGCTCTCCGAGCCGTGTGTCGGATGTATTATCAAGAGTCCGCACGGCTCGGAGAGCCGTGCAACCATGTATTGCCCTGCCTTTATCTGTGTGAATCTGTGTTCATCTGTGGCAAAACTCTTCTTGTCTTTCCTCAGCGTTACTCTGCGTCCTCAGCGGTAAAACTGATCGGCTCTACAGCTTACGAACATACATCGTATCGGGATCGTACTCGAACGCCGAGCCTTCCCACATCGACCGGGTCGCCAGATCGACCATGACCAGAACCTTGGTCGCGTGATCGACATTGCTGATCGCCATCTCACGCGAGCGGATGCACTCGAACCAGTTGAGGCGAAGCCCCTCCTGATCGTTCCCAATGTCCGGACACTCAATCCGCTCTTCCTCAACATCGTCCACAAACGGCCGGGTCGGACGGATCTCGCAGTGACGCCCGTTGAGATAGATATTGCCCTTCTGCCCGCGGATCAGGTTCTCGAGGCCCACCTCGTTGCATGTCGAACCCGCAACAATCATCGTGTGCTCACCCTGAAACTCGATGTTGAGGTTCACCTGATCGTGGTTGTCCATGTCCTTGTCGATGTAGTGCCCACCCGAAGCAACAACCCGCGTCGGCCAGCCGACCGAGTTCTCAAGTGCCATGAGCAGTGGCGTGATCTGGTGAACGAGCAGGTCGCCGATGATGCCCGTCGAGAACTCGCTGTACCGGCGCCAGCGGGCATACACCTTCGGATCCCACTCCCGATCGGCCCGATACAGATACCCCTGCCATGCCTTCCAATCAAGGTTCTCACCCGGCTTCCAGGCATCATCAAGCCCGTAGTAGTTCCATTCGCCGTCGGGTGAGTTTCGGCAATAGCTCGTCTGACTCCACACAGGCTTGCCGATTCGCCCCTCATCAATCACCCGCCTGGCCGCGATGTACTTGGGCAGGATCATCTTCTGCGTTCCCACCTGGAAGATCCGATCCGGGTTGGCCTTGACCACTTCGCGCAGCCGCAGCGCCTGATCGAGCCGCAGCGTCATCGGCTTCTCGCAATACACATCCTTGCCCGCCATCAGCGCGTCTTCAGCGTGCTTGGCGTGCCAGTGCTCGGGGCTTGCGATCAACACGCAATGAATATCATCCCTCGCAAGCAGCTCCCGATAGTCGGTGTACTGGTCGATCTCACCCTCCTGCTGTTCATCGATCTTCGCAGCAGTCGAGCCCATCCGCACCTGGTTCACATCCGCAAGCGCAACCAGCTTGACATTCTCATCACCACGCGCGACCTGCCCGAGCACACTCATGCAGTGCCCCGTCCCCATGCCCCCCGGCCCGATGACCCCCATCCTGATCGCATCACCAGCCCGCACCCGCGTCGGCCCGATCCTTGACCGCACGCCCGCCCTCGGCCTGAGCGAATACCCCGACCCGCTGGCAAGGGCTGCCGCCCCCGCAATCCCAGCCGCCTGCACGAAAAATCCACGACGCGTTTGCTCCGACATCTGCATGCTCCCTGTCTGCGATGAGTCAACTTGCCTGATACGCATGACAGCATACCAGCCCAAGCCACAATCACAAGCCGGCCCCCCCCTGAGCAGTCTCCAGCAATATCTGAGCCACGCCGTAGACACTCATCACAACCACCGCTCAGGGGTTAGCCCTTGCCGACAGTCAGATCAACGCGCATCATGCCACTATCCTTCAAGGGATCGTTCGATGGCCTCATCAGGATGTTCATGTTTGTTCTCTTTTTGGCTCAGACCTCTTGAATGTATATGCCACCGATCGGTACAAGTAGACATTTGAGTAGTCAATGTCGAACCCGCTCCAGAACTTCCTGCGTCAAACTGAATCGGGAGATGGGATATCCACTGTCGAACACGGGAAGGTAAAGAGGCTTGACCTCGAACCGCTCCGCGGATTGCGTTGCCGATCAATGCCACCTGAACTCGAAGAACCATGCCAATCGGACCATGATGTCTGCTGAACGATGTCGGCTAGAATCATCACCCTCGCATCAGACAACACCCACGGCAACGCACACCAAGGAGAATATCCATGACACAAAGAAACATATCATTCTATTTCACATGTATTCTTCTTGCAGGCATCGCAACCGTGGTTGCTGTCGCACAAGACGGAAAGCCAGTTGGCACGCAGGGTCAACAGCCGGGCATCGTGCAGGGTGAGCAGCCCTCACAGGATGGCCGAGCTGTGTCCCGGGCGTACCTCGCGGGCATGGAGTCTGGCGATCTTGACGCACTGACCGCCCTCTTCCTCACCGACGACCGGAGTTCCATCCTCGAGAACGCCTCGGACGAAGGCAGTTGGGAGCACTACCGGGACCACCACCTCGCCCCAGAAATGGATGTCGCCCAGAACTTCCGGTTTGCGATAGCAGAGGAGGCTGAGGAACGCTTTGGTGACACGATCCTCGTGAAGCAGACGGGCACCTTCACGGTCGATGTCCGAGGCGAGACACGCCACTACCGGGTCGCGGTCAGCTACCTCATGGTTGTCCAAGACGATGAACTCCGCATCGCCCACCTGCACTGGTCGTCTCGACCGGCACCCAAGTCAGAATGACACCTGATGGACCCGCTCTTGAACACCAAAACAAACAACGACGCGAAAGCGAGCAACGCCCCTGGGTTGGAGTTGGATACGGTAATCGGGGTGACTGTCCGAACTTCGAACCCCCGCAGGGGATTGTAGAGCCGTTTGTCGCCATTTTTCTTCTGCCACCACCGCCGTATCTCGTCCAATCGAGTCAGATTGTGCGGGAATAACTCAGAAGTATCGGTGCAGCCGACCCTAGATTCTGTAATCGGTAATGCACTGGTACGCGGTCTCCAAGAGGAGGGCCGCCAGTACAGCCAACCTTTCAGAATCTGCCTTTCACGGTGAACAACGACACGCCAGCCCTCGACTTCATATCCAACTGTCCAACAATATTGGCCGTCACTCCGCATCTGGATCCATTTTTCAGGTGTGCTTCAGTTGTATGTTGACTCGATGGCCTCGATCGCTGAGTTCAACGATCGCCAGATTTTGTGCGCTTTGGGTTGTGGGCTGACTTTGACACGAAGAATCGTTCGATTCTCGGATTCATTGTCCGTCTCGATCATGGCGTGCAGATCGAGCGGTTTGAGTGTGGTTAATCCGTCGATGAGGCGGATTGTTGCCTCGAACTTATTTGATCCTGTACGCACGACTTCGACTTGTGCGGGGCCGTTGTCCTTTTCTATCTCTTCTTCGATTCCCAATGCCGACATCAATCCGTCATAATAGGACTCGAGCAGTTCGTCGATCCTCGCCGCATCGGGAGCGGGTTCGTCGATCCACATCACGAAGGCATACGACCAGAACTCATCGGCGTCCGAATCACGCCATCCGGGCGCAAACAGCAACATCTCTTTGCCTGTTGGCATCTCTGGCGCAAATCCAGGGGGGAGCATGATGGTTTCGGACGGCCAGTCATCGACTGATACGGGATCAGATTCATGCGCATCTGTCGTCGGGTCTGCTTCATTGATTGGTGCTGGAAGTTGTGGGTCATTCTTTGTGAAGTTGGTGAACCGCTCGCCATCGAAGTGATACACGCCGCCCGTCGTCCCAAACCACAGATTCCCGCTTCTATCCTCCCGAATACTTGTAACGCCGCCAGCGCCGAGCCCTGGGTCTCCAGTGAAATACTCGAATGATTCGCCGTCGTACCGATATGCGCCGCCGCCCTCGTACGCCGCCCCGAACCACACATAGCCCTGGCGATCTTCATGTATCGCGAAGTATCGACCCCATCCTGAATGTTTCGAAAACTCTTTGCTTCTTAGGTGTGTCGTAAAGGTGTTGCCATCGAAATGACTCACGCCTCCATTGGCAGTCCCAAACCAGTAATCCCCCCGGCTGTCCTGGAAAATACTACTGACATTGTCGCTACTCAAACCGTGGGTTTTCACCGTATAGACAACCATCGTCTTGCCGTCATATCGCACGGCCCCCGCCCCGTCAGTTCCAAACCAAAGATCACCGCCTTGGTCCTCAAAGACGCAAGATACATTCCGAGGTGTAAATAACCATTTTCGATCCACAGCGACGACTGGCATCTCAAAGCGTGTAAATATCTCGCCATCGTACTGAAAAACACCATCCGCCGTCGTGATCCAGAGCCCGCCTCGGCTGTCAATCATGACATCCCACAACTCCCGATGATTCCCGTGCTCGGACCAACCCTGCGTGACCGTGATCGGCTCATAGTTCGTCAGCGTCGTGAATGTTTCACCATCGTACTTTGTAAGCCCGCCACTTGTTGCGATCCAAAGCACTCCCTCCTCGTCTTCAACGATGCCCCGGATCATGTTGCTGCCAAGGCCGTCTTCTTCGGTGAATGTAACGAACTCATTGCCGTCATACCGGATAAGCCCTTCGAGCACGGTGCCGAACCAGAGATTCCCATGGCGATCTTCGAATGGAGCTCCGGGGTACTGCGCGAGTTGAATCGGGGTTGGTTTCTCCTCATTGTCATCCTGAGCAGCCACGAAGGATGGCGTCGCGACAATGAGAGACAAAGCCAAGACTGCGAGTTGAAAGCGCATGGAACGGGGTGAGAGTTGAAATAGCAAAGACAGCCTCCTGGTCAAAGTTCGGTAATCAAACGACGGGGACAGGTGTGACATGACAAGTTGCTATACAAATCGCTTGTCGAGAAGTTGCACCGCCGAGTTATCTTGTATTCCGCTCTTGAATGAGCCGATTTCGCTCACCTGGCTCATCACAAAAAAAACGAAAGCACGCTTTTGTAGGTGCTTTCGCTTCAAATCGGGGTGACTGTCCGAACTTCGAACCG
>JAJRZG010000115.1 GCA_024275365.1 Planctomycetota bacterium
GAAGGCTGATTCACCTACATCTTCTCGCCCCAACCCCTGGGCCGCCCGCGATAAACACACCGCCAAGTCTCTCGAAACCCTCGCCGAGGGCGTCGTGAAGTCCGCCCTCTCCGGCCGTGAGCCCAAGTTCGATGTCCCCACGCGCGCCGCCTCCAACACCACCTGGAACAAAAAACGCGGCATCCTCCAGATGGGCAGTGCCACCAACACCCGCCAACTCTTCAACCTCGGTCAGGCCCGCAAGTTCATGCAGACCCTCCTCCACACCCAGGGCATTGGCGACCTCATCGCCCAGGGCAAAACCTCCAGCCTCCGTGGCATGTTCTATCAGGGTCTCCACACCATCCAGGGCACCAAGGAAAAAACCTTCGACGACCAGACCGAATCCGACGGCGTCCTCGAAGACCTCGAAGTCACGCTCGGGGCGCTCCGCGAAGAGCTCCATGTCTTCGCCAAAAAGCGCGGCACCATGGTCGGCAATATCACCGTCATCGACTCGGGCGACGAGATCAACTGCCGTAAAATGGGCTCGGGCGGCTACGCCATCCCCTCCATCTGCGAACCCGAGGTCATCCAGTTCAAGGATGTGCAGGCCGACTTCATTCTGCATGTCGAGAAGGACACCGTCTGGCAGCGGTTCAACGAGGACCGCTTCTGGGAAACCCACAACTGCATCCTGACCGAGGGCTCGGGGCAACCGACGCGGGGTGTGCGGCGGATGCTCCATCGACTCCACAAAGAGCACGGCCTGCCCGTCATCTGCCTCCTCGACTGCGACCCCTGGGGGCACTACATCTACTCCGTCATCAAGCAGGGCTCGATCAGCCTCGCCTTCGAGTCCCAGCGCCTCGCCATCCCCGAGGCCAAGTTCCTCGGCATCCGCGCCAAAGACTACAAAGCCTGCGACCTCTCCGACGATGTACAGATCAAACTCAACGACCGCGACATCACCCGTGCCAAGCAGATCCTCGCCTACCCCTGGTTCGATGGTCACCGCGCCTGGAAACGCGAGATCAAGACCATGCTCGACAACGGCTTCAAGATGGAGGTCGAGTCCCTCATCACCAAAGACATCAGCTATGTCACTGAGACTTATGTGCCCGAGCGGCTGGCGGCGAAGGACTGGCTGAGCTAAAGAACATCTCCACCTCGGTCACCATCAAATATGACAACTATCCCACCGGGTGCCACTGGACGAAGACCAGTGCGGGAGTACCGGAGGTCTTCTGACATGCTCACGGTTCAACACTGGACTTTGCCCGGTGGTACCCGGTGAAAGAGCAGCACCCCCGCCTCGACCACGATCCACACCTCGAGCACGAGCATGGCAACGCTGATAATCAGCAGGTGGAGTTTGCCCTCCGCCCCGGCAAACTGACCGACAAGACCCACGATCGCCCAGCCGGTCATGGCAAGCATGAAGCACATGGGGAGCGCGGTAACCCAGAAGGGCCGCCGGTTCTTCACGAGCCAGACTGTAATGACGAGCAGGGCAAGACCAGCGAGAAGCTGGTTCGTCGCCCCAAAGATCGGCCAGAGGATGAGGGCTCCCTTGCCAGCTTGAGCGAGACCACCCGAACCTGTGTAGGCATCGGAAAGCGCCAGCACAGCTGCTGTGGCAACCGCGATCGCCGTCGCGACATACCGATTGCCAACGAACCGGGAGATGGGGTATCGCGGCTGCTGGGGCGCGAAGCGGCGGGAAGTACCGCCGCATTCGGGGCAGGGTTGTGCCGGGGCGGGGCCTTTGAGGCCCCGTGTCTCTTCAATGGGGCCTGAAAGGCCCCGCCCCGATGGGTAGCCACAGGCGGCACAGACCTCTTCGCTGGTGAGCGTCATCGTCCCCGCCCCGGCAAGCTCGGCGATCACATACCGCTGGAGCCGACACGCCGAGTCGAGTGTGGTGGCCGCAAAGCTGGCGACGAAAACCCCCATGATCGCGACCGCCAGCGAGTGGGCGATACCAATGGACTGGATCATGTTGGCCGAGCCCGTGATGAAGGGGGCGAGTTTGTTGCCAAGGGCGTTGCCGCCGCCCCAGGTGGCGTAGTGGTGCATCCACGCCTCGACTCCCACCAATGTCTCGGATTCGATCAGGGTTGGTGGCTCACTCAGGATGTACAGCTGAGGCGTCACCGTCCCCAGCCCTATCCCCGCACAGCACGCCAGGATCACCAGCACCGCCAAAAACCCCTCCGTCAGCATCGCCCCGTAGCCCACATACTGCGCATCCCCCTCGCTCCGCAGCTGACGGCTCGAACACCCAGACGCGACCAGGCAGTGAAAGCCGCTGATCGCCCCGCACGCAACCGTCACAAACAAGAACGGCACAAACGGCGGCACGAACCCACCCTCGGTCGCTGGGGCAGGCCGAAAGTTCACCGCATCGGCCACGATCGGCGGGTGCGAAACCACAAGCCCCACCACCAGCAGCCCCATCGCAATGAGCAACTGCCACGAGTTGATAAAGTCCCGAGGCTGCAACAGCACCTGCACCGGCAGCACGCTCGCGATGAACACATAGACCAGCAGCAGCAGTGTCCAAAAACCCACCGGCGAGATCACATCGGTGATGGCTGCGGGCAGCGTCGGCTGCGCCCAGGCAAAGTTTGCAGCGATCGCAATTGTGCCATACATCAGCACGATCGCTACCACCGCCCCCAGCAGCAGACTGCCGCCCCGCTTGAGCCACACGCCCAAGCCAACCGCGATCGGAATCTGCAACCACACCGGCCACACGCTCGACGGGTAGAGCTTGAAGATCGTCGCAATCACCAGCCCGAAGATCGCCAGCACGATCCACAGCCCCATCAGCACGACCAGCAAGAACAGGATGCGCACCCGCGGCGTGACTACATCGCCCGCCAGATCGGCGATCGTCCGCCCCCGGTTGCGCATCGAGACCACGAGCGACCCAAAGTCGTGGACCGCCCCCATGACGATCGAACCAACAAGCACCCAGACGAGGGCCGGCACCCACCCCCAGACCACCGCGACCGCCGGCCCCACGATCGGGCCGGTGCCAGCGATACTGGTGAAGTGGTGCCCAAAGACCAACTCCCGGCGGCTGGGGACATAGTCGATGCCGTCCTCAAACTCGATGCTGGGCGCGGTGCGGTCGGGATCGAGGCGGAAGATGCGGCGCGCGAGGAACCGGCCATAGGTGTGGTAGGCGACGAAGTAGAGGATGAAGGCCCCGAGGGCGATCAGCACGGTTGCCATGCGTGAGAGCGTACCACGAACCCCTCTTCCCACGCACACCCCCACAACCCAAAACCCAAAACTCCGAGCCCCCGACTTCAGTCGGGGGTGGTCTGTTGTCGGACGATGCATGAACGAACGACCCCGGACTGAAGTCCGGGGCTCAGAGTATTTTGACAGTCCGGGCTCGGAGTTCTTCAACAGTCCGGGCTCGGAGTATTTCAACAGTCCGAACTCGGAGTTTGACAAACCGCAGTCCCTCTCCCTCGCCATCGCCCTCACTCCCTGCCATACTTGTCTATGAAACTCCTCAACCGAGCCGGGGCCGGGTTTGTCGCGTTAGAGACCACGCTGCTGGTGCATGGTGTTCCACGGGCTGAGGCTGCTCCACTTGCCTACCAACTCGCAGATGCTGTCCGCGAGGGCGGGGTCCAGCCGGCAGTCGTGGGTGTTGTGGATGGCCGCCCAATCGTCGGGCTCACCGATGACGAACTCGCCACCCTCCTGGCTGCTGAGCATGTCGAGAAGGTCAACACGGCGAACCTTGGCATCATCATGCACAGAGGCCAACACGGTGCGACCACCGTCAGCACGACAGTCGAGTTGGCGGCCCGCGGGGGGATCAGGGTCATGGCGACCGGCGGCATCGGGGGTGTCCACCGCGACTTTGGCTCCTCTCTCGATATCAGCGGCGATCTGGCAACCCTTGCCCGTTGCCCTGTTGCGGTCGTCACCAGCGGGGTCAAGTCGCTTTTGGATGTCCGGGCCACGCGGGAGGTGCTTGAAACACTCGGCATCCCCGTCGTCGGCTATCGGACCGACTCGTTTCCCGCTTTTTATGTCCGGGAGACTGATATTCCGCTCGATGCCCGATTTGATGACCCGGCCGAGCTGGCGGCGTTCGTCCGAGCGGAACTTGCCCGGACAGGTCGCGGGCTGATCGTGGCCAATCCGTGCCCTCTTGTGGAGGCAATGTCGGCTGCGGTTTGGGAAGAGCTCCTCTCCCGTGCCCAAAAAGCTGTCCCAGAAGCTCATGGGCGTGATGTCACCCCAGCCCTGCTTGCCCAGATTCACGCGCTTTCGGGTGGGTCCTCACTCAGTGCCAATATCGCGCTGGCGGTTGCAAACGCCCGGTTGGCGGGCGAGTTGTGTCATGGGCTGCTGGTCCGGTAGGCGGTGCATGGCCGTGAAAGGCACTATTCTGCCATTTTGGGGATAAAGAAAGCGCTTCGATCACAACTCTGGTATTGGCAGGAGCGGACCGAGCCGGTACACTGTGCGCGAGGAGTCTGCCCCTTTCCGTTCGGGGAGGTGGCATTTTGAAGAGAGCAGGCACGCGGGGGTGTGTTGTTGTGTGTTCCGCACGCTGGGTGCGGGGCCAGAGCCACCCAGGCCGCCGATCGTGTCAAAGAGTACAAACACCACTCAAGAGAAGGAGCACCCGCCCATGAAGCTGACCCACCGACTGGCCATGACCATTGCTGCTTGTGGCCTCGCGACGACCGCGTTCGCCCAGGACAGTGTTTCACCCACCGGCGCTATGCCCGGCGATGCGCTTGAGGTCTACGACGCGACAGAATCATGCAACGCCTATGTCATCGATGCGGTCGATTTCACCGCCTCGTGGGGCACTGCCCTTCGGATAGCACCGGTGCTCAAGTCACCCCGGATGCCCGGTGGCACCTTCTATAACAATCTGATCTCCGCGCACGCGATCAGCCATGACCTCACAGCAGCGGCTTCATACCCGAGCACTGACTACATGCTCTGGAACGCTCCTGGATTTGGCATCAACGCACAGAACAACACCGCCCCCGGCACCATCTCGCCGAGCGGTTCAAGCATGCAGTTTGGTGTCACGCTCGCTGACTTTGGTACGAGTCTTGAGGGAAGTTCTTACAACGGCATTCATTCGGCTGTTGTCAATGTTGACCCCGCCGAAGATTCCCGCTTGTATGTCTATCGTGTCAGCACCGCTGTCAACGGCCCGTCCGGTCTCGACAACAACGCGCAGATAGGTGTTGGTGTCATTGATGCCAACGGCAACATGCACTTCCGGGTTGATGACTTTGGTATTGCTGGTGCCGACCCCATCACGGGGCAGAATATCTTCCGTACACGCATTCTCGACCGCACATGTGGCGTGCTCAACACCATCGGCGGCACCGGTGGCAGCGATGCCTCTGACTGGCTCGTGGTCAGCAGCACAACCACACACACCGTCCCCAACGCCCTGCCCGCGAGTCTCGCTGGGCGGCCAGTCTATGGCGGTGTGACCTTTGGGACCGAGTATGGCTACGAAGTCTCACCGGGCGTGGTCGCCTACAGCACTGCCCACACGCAGGGCTCGGCCCAATCGCGAGGTGTGAATGGCGTGAGCCTCGTGTCTTGGTTTGGCAATGCTGGTGCGGTGGCAACATATGCCCTGCAAGCCAAAACCCTCGGGGCAGACACCGATGCCATCAGCGTCTGGGATGTTGATGCCAACGGTAATGTCGTCAACCCCGGTGCACTGCTCACCGTCCCCAGCGCCCCGGGCCAGGGCGGAAGCATCACCGACAACGATGACGCTTATGTCATCGGCGGCCCCGTAGGCTGGGACCTTGACGGCTATCACAGCCAGACTCCATTCCGTGGTGGTACCGGCACTGTCGCCCTCACCGTCGGGCCGGCGGGCGAGCGGCTTATCGCCAGCACTGTCTATGACAACCTCATCGGTGGCAACGACAACCCGTCCAACGCGATCGTTGTCGGCAGGCACGACACCGGTACTGGCACGACCGCCTGGACCCTCGCGGGCTATTACGATGCGGCGACTGATACCGGCAAGGCTATCAAGGATGCCCCCGGCGGCACCGCCATTGGGTTGATCACGGGCATGTTCAAGGTCACGGGTGGCGCACCCCTCGGCCCCTCGATGTCGCAGCCCGCGTTTGATTGTGCGGGGAATGTCTACTTTGTCGCGGCGGTTGAGCTCTTTGGTGATGTGGGCAGCGACTTTGATGTCGCCCTTGTCCGGGGCATCTACAACCCTGCAACCTTCAGTTATGAGCTTGAACTCATCGCCCAGGGTGGTGATATCTATATGGGCAATAACTCCGGCACAGCGTACGCCATCACCTTCATGGACCTTGCCGACTCCAACTCGATCTCGTCGGGCAGCTTCTTCTCGAGCAATGTCATGAGCGACTGCTGGGCTGGTGCCACCCAGGCCGACCTCTCCGGCAGCACCGACCCGAGGGCGGTTGGTGGTGTGGTGCTTAATACACGCATCACCTATGACACCGACGGCGACGGGGTCTTTGATAACTTGCTCGATGAGAACTATCGCGCGTTGCTCCTCATCACCGGAACCGGTGGTGCCCCTGATCCCTGTGCCTATGCCGACTACAACAGCGATGGCACGGTCAACACCCAGGACTTCCTCGCCTATCTCACAGACTGGGTTGCCCAAGACCTCAATGCCGACTGCAACGGTGACGGGGTTGTCAACACTGTGGACTTCATCTGCTTCCTGACGCAGTGGTCCAACTGCCGATGATGCCTGAGAGGACCCGACACTGAACACCCCCTGCGCCCCTGTCGATAGACGGGGGCGCGGCTTTCGATAGACTCTGCGATGGAGAAGTGCCGCCGATAATAGGTGGCGTGATATTGGATCCTGATGGAGACGGTCATGAAGTTGTCCCATGCCTTGTCGTGCATCGTTGGTTTGGTGGTGCTGTTTACTGCTGTTGCCCATGGGCAGTGGGACCCCAACAACGGGCAGTGGCGAGAGTCCGACCCCGACAACCTCCGCGTGATGTCATGGAATGTCCAGGACTCGATCACATCGAGCAGCACTCGCAAGCGAGAACAACTCGGCGACTGGCACGCGATTGTCTGTATCATCGCCTCGCTCCAGCCCGATGTCCTCATCCTCCAGGAAACCGGCGACAACTCGGGCAACGGCACGGGCTCCGGTGTCGATTCGGTCGCGGAACTCACCACCACTCTCGACCTGCTCTTTCATGGTGGCAATGACCCCTTCCAGGGCGGGCAGGTCACCTCGTATGTCCAGAAGTATGCGCCAGGCTATGACCTCCCGTTTGTCTTTGTGTCCAGCGGCACCGACGGGTATAACCGCAATGTCATCCTGAGCAGGTACCCATTTTCCGACCTCAACGGTGACGGCAAGAGCACGCTTTCGGATATCCCCTTCATCTCGCCCGATGAATGGGCACCCGGTGGTAACGGTGGCATCCGGGGGTACATGTTTGCCGAGGTCGATCTCCCGGACAATATCTATGAAGGTGATGCGGTGATCGCCAATGCGCACCTCAAGGCTGGCGGCGGCTCGGACGACCACGCCGACCGCGTCCGGGCAGCGAAAAATGTCGGGTATTACATCTACTACCTCCTCGGAGGTGCAGGAACCGGGTCGCCCGACCCCAACGGCAAAATCGCGGACAACCCGCAGGTTACGCAGATCCTCACGAGCACAACGCCCGTCATCTTTGGGGGCGACCTCAACGAAGATGAACAACGAAACGGGTCAACTGTCGGACCCGCGGACTGGATCGTCAGAGGCGGTGGGCTCGGTGGCAACAACGGCACCGATCGGGACACCAGCGATTCTCGCTATGACGATGCTGCCGAGTTCTTCACCGGCAACCGGACGACGCAGTCTTCAAGCAAGCTCGACTACATCGCGAGTTGGGACAGCATCGCCGTTGCAATCCGTGAGTTTCTCTTCCTCTCCTCGGCTGTCCCCTCTGGCAAAGAACCCGCTGAGCTTCTCAACTTTCCGACACCCGGCAACCCAATCCCCGCCCTTGCGAGCAGCGTCGCGTCTGACCACCGCCCGGTAATTGTCGACTTTGAGCTGCCCACGCAGGCCCAGAGCCCTCCGGGTGAGTTTGCGATTCTTTCGCCGACCGATGGCCAGATGGACACCGATGAAGCTCCAACGCTGAGTTGGGAACCCTCGTCGGGTGCAATCAGCTATGGCGTACTGCTTGCTGACAACCCCGGGCTCAACAGCCCGATCATCGATCAGTCAGGGCTCTCGGGGACGAGCCTCGATGTTGCGGGTGGGCTGCTCGACTTTGGCACCACCTATTACTGGGGTGTCATCGCGTCAAACAACCTTGGTGATACCAACTCGACACCCTACCCGTCTTCGTTTGTCACACGGGACCTCCCGCTGCCGGGCAACTTTGCCCTGCTCTCACCTGGGAATGGTGCGACTGATGTTGCCCGAGAGTCCTTATTCAACTGGCAGGATGCCACCGATGCAGAGACATACACGCTCACGGTTGCGACGGACTCTGGGCTTGGTGATGTGGTGCTTGAGGTTGCGGACCTTGCTTTCAGCGAGTTCCAGGTCAATGGGCCGGTGCTCTCTCCCTGCACCACCTACTACTGGGGCGTTACAGCCTTTAATGCTGCCGGGCAGACCGACTCGACGCCGCACCCCTCGCAGTTTGATTCAGAGGGCATAGCCGATTTTTCTGGCGATGGCATCATCAACACCATCGACCTGCTGATCTTCCTCAACCTCTGGAATATTCAGGACGAGAGCGCCGATGTCAACCTCGACGGCTCGGTGAACACGCTCGATGTGCTGTTCTATCTCAACGCCTTTGTTGTCGGGTGTTAGAGCAGGCTGGTACGCATTGTGAAATAAATCCGTGCGCATCTACGAGCCCTGTGCGCGAGCACAGGTTTGGGGTGTGCTTTAACATTCGGACATTCACACACCCGAGCTTGCGCTCGGGGCTCGTAGAGGCATGAAAGCCCGTGCTTGCACTCGGGGTTCGTGAAGACGCTCACGAACTCTTCGCAAACCGTATCACTTCACTCGTCCCGGTATCGGCGGAGTTCGTCGAGTGTCGAGTCTAACTGGCGTTTGAGCCGCCGAACACGCAGCAGTGACCGCACGCGAGTGAGCAGCTCGATCCGGTTGACGGGCTTGGTCAGGAAGTCGTCAGCCCCCGCTTCGACCGCCCGCTCTACATCACCGACCTCGTTGAGCGCGGTCACCATGATTACCGGCACATCCCGTGTTCGAGGGTTGGCCTTGATCCTCTCGCAGACCTGAAACCCGCTCATCCGGGGCATCATCACATCGAGCAGCACAAGATCTGGGAGTTCTGCCTCAACAGCAGCCATTGCCTCGACCCCGTCGCGGGCAGTGCGGATGGTGCAGCCCAGATCGTCGAGGTAGGCCTGGAGGAGTTCGAGGTTCTGTTCGTTGTCATCCACGACCAGCACACCCGCCTGATCGATCCCGTCACCTTGGGTTTCTGGCTCACTTGATGGGTTGCGATGCTCTTGGTTGGCCATGAAATGCTCACTCCAGGCAAAAAACGGTGCTCAACCGGGAAAATCCATGAAACTCGGAGCCAACTGCCGCGTCAAAGGCTAATGATAAGCCACTCACGGACTCGGTGCGCCCAGCGCAAGGATAGCCGAACAATGACCAGACGATTGAATCAGAGCCGTGCTTCGTGGGACGACCGTTTTGCCACGCCGTCGATTGAAGACCTCTTCGCAGCCATCGAGCCCGAGATGCTTGCGCTGACTCAGACCCTTCGAGAGGCGATTCATGGCAACCCAGAGCTTGTGGAATCGCTGCGGTGGTGCGGCCTGCCCTGGCGATGGGCTCTCACCTTCACCCCAGCCGAGGCTCAGAGTGAGCAGGGCGCAGTGGCATACCTGGTGCCCAACCCCGAGGCTCCCTCCGTTGTGTATCGCCTGACACTCGAACAGGCTGGTGAGCTTGATCTGAAAAAACTGTCTCGGTTTACGCGAGACGGGCTCGCGCAGGCCCGGTTGGTTGCTGGTGTTGCGTGGCCGGAGTGGAAATATCAGACCCCAAACCAGATCAAGGAACTCGGCGATCTCTTTAGCAAGCTGCGCGAGAGCACCATGACCAACGCCTGAGTCGCTTCTGGGCCGATCCTTTATTGCCAAGCCCTCTTAGGGACCGATGGTAGTGCTGCGGGTGCGTTGCACTGTCGCTGGAGGTCTGAAGATGCAGAGAATCGCTGAGAAAGTCCGGGAGTTCCACAGCCCATTGCGATCCTGGTTGATGGCAGCGGGACTCGCGCTGGCATTGCTTGGTGCTGGGCTTGCGCACGCACAATCTCTGGCGACGCGAATCGACCGCGTTGTTGATGCTGCCGATATCGGCAGCTCGCGGGTGGGGGTGTATGTCCGCGAGGTGGGGGTTTCGGCTCCTCTGGTGTCCATCAATGCAGCCGAGGGCTTTATCCCCGCCTCGAACATGAAGCTGCTCACGACCGGCGCAGCCGTTGTTGTCCTCGGCCCGGACTTTGTCTTTCGCACCGAGATCGCCATTGATGGCAAGCGGGTGATAGTGCGGGGCTCGGGCGACCCTGCGCTTGCCGACCCTGAGATTCTGCGCAACACCGAGCCCCGGATGACAGTCGAGGACTTTCTCGAAACGCTCGTTGTTGCTCTTGCAGACAAGCTCCCCGATGGGTGTTCTGAGATTATCCTCGATGACCGCATCTTCGACCGTGAATATGTGCATTCTACCTGGGACCGAAACGACCTCAACAAGTGGTATGCTCCAGAGGTCTCGGGGCTTAATCTTCACGGAAACCTGCTTGCGCTCTTTGCGTCTCCTGCTCCCGAGGGGGTTGGCTTCCCGCCCCGGATCACGATGCAGCCACAGTCTGCATGGATAGAAATCACCAACCGCGCCAAGACTGTCACCTCCGGCTCAAACACCTATTGGCCCTCGCGGTCGGGTGATTCCAACGCCTTCACGCTCTTTGGCAATGTGCGTTCCACCGCGCCCACACCGCTCAATACACCGACACACAACAACCCGCTGCTCTTTGGTCAGCTACTTGCGGAGCGGCTGATGCGGCGTGGGGTCGCGGTCGGCCAAGACACCCGCCCAGGCCTCAAACCCCCGGCAGTGGTTCGGCTTGCGGACCCTGATGAGGTTCTGCCCGAGGGCGTACTCGCGGCTGTCATCACGACGCCGCTGCAAGAGGTCCTCAACCGCACCAACACCGATTCAGTCAACCTCTATGCAGAGGCGCTGCTCAAACGCATCGGGTACGAAGTCACGCGCGAGCAGGGCACATGGGACAACGGCGCGAGCGTCCTCCGCATGACCCTCGAAGAGCGCCTTGGCAGCAAGGCCGCAATATCCACACTCGTCACTGATGGCTCCGGGCTCTCGCACTCAAACATCGTCACTCCGATCACACTGACTGGGTGGATCGAGAGCTTTGCCCGTGATGAGAGTCTTCGTGCCCCCTACCTGCTCTCGCTGGCAACACCCGGTCGGGGGACATTCACCCGAAAGTTTCGGGGTGTGGACCTTCAGAACCATGTCGCGGGGAAGAGCGGCGTGCTCACTGGTGTGCGCACACTCTCGGGGATAGTCATCTCCGATGCGGGACGGGAGGTTGTGTTCTCGATTTTGATCAATGATGTGCCCGCCTCGAAGGGGCCAAGTGCCTCCAAGATGGCTGAGCATATTGTGATCGCGATTGATGGGTGGCTTTCCGAGATTGCCTCGGTGCCGCAGCATGGTGGATGATACGGATCACGCTTGAAACTCCTGCGTCAACGGGGGTTGATAGAGAGAACCGTGCAACCAGTCATCTCCGCGTTCGGCCATGTGTCGAACAGAGCCGCGAGCGCAAGCGACCGGTTTCAGTGGGTCGGCTTGTGCCGGCACACACCAACCCGTCGCTTGCGCTCAGGGCTCTGCTACGGCAAGCCCCCCGCCACCTCCGCCACGCCCGCCACCAGTGCATCGCGCACAATGTCAGCGGGAGTCTCTGGCCGCATCGGCAGGATCGTGCGGATCGTCCCGGTGCTGTCGTGCATCACCAGCACCGCGAGCGCGCCGGGTGACACCCTGTCGATCAGCCGGGATCCATCGGCCTGCCATGCCAGTTCGGGCTTGATCGTTTCGGCGGGAAGGGCGGATTCGATCGCGTCGTGCCAAGCCTCTGCCTGGGTGTTGATTCGTTCTAAAATGCCGCCGCTGGTTTCGGCCTGGATCACACCGAACAGATCGACCAGTCGCAACTGCTTTGCAAAGCGGCCATCAATCCGGCCACGAAGGAACTCGCGTCTGGATTCGGTCATTCCTGCGAGGACCGACACCACGATCGCGCGCGTCTGGGTTGCTGGTGTGTCGTCGCGGAGCAACAACACGGCATGAAGACGCGATCTGCCCAAGAGCCCCGCGTCGGCCTCACCTCCGAGCACTCGTTCCTCTTGGGTGCCGACCGTGAGCACACTCGCCCGAGGGAGTGTGTCTCCGATCTTGAACCTCGTGCCCAATGGCCTGAGGGATTCGAGCCTGTCGAGTGCTCGGCGGCCTTCGACATCGAGCACCCACTCGGCAGGGTCGCCCGGCTCGAACGGCTCGCACTCGATGATGAGCCGCGTGCCCTCAGAATCCAGGTCCGCCTCGAACCGCCTGATGCGGGCTGCAGCGAGATCGAGCGTTGCCGAGCCGATATCTGTCGTCCCGTGGAGGCGGACACCATCGTGCCCATCAATAAGGACGCGCTCGGCACTCTCCCACGCGAGCCCTGTGACGAGAGGGCACCAGTCCACTTGCGCCGGGTCAAACGCCAGACTCAGGTGAGGGAGCGCCAGTGGGGGGAGTACCTCCCGAATGACCGCTGCTGGACCGGTTGAAGCCTCTGAAGCCTGGAGTTTGACGAAGGTTGTCGGGTCCATATTGTGGACCGCGATGAGACTGCCCTGGCGAGCGACCAGCGTGAGATCGCCGAGTTCGAGTCGGACCAACCCTGCTGAGCCGGGCACGCAGCGAATCACCAGCGAGTGCATATCGCTCCGCCCCCCCGGCTGGATGAGCGTGACGCGGACTCGGTCGGCGGTGGCTGCGAACCGATATCGCCCGATGACCGCCCACAGGTGGGCAGCGACCTCCATCGACCCTGCTGCTGGCGAGTTGTCCTCGTGAGCGGGGGTGGGTGATGGGGAATCAGAGGCGGGTGGGTCTGAGGGTGGTGTGGTTGTTTCATCCACCGGCTGCGCGAATACGATCGCGGCACACGACACCACCACGGAACACAGGCTCGCAAGTCTCACAGGCTGGCTCCCGACTCGGCGCGCTCGAGCGCCGTGAGCAGTCCACTCACCGTCTGATGCAGACCCGGGACGATCAGTTCTGCTGCGATCTCTGCAAGCGGCTCGAGCACGAACCGTCTCTCGTGGAGGCACGGGTGTGGGATCGTCAGCCCAGGCTCGTCGATCACCCGATCAGCATACACGAGAATGTCGAGGTCCAGCGTGCGAGGCCCCCACCGTTTTTCATGGGTACGGTCTCGGCCACTTGCCCGTTCGATTGTATGCAATGCCTCGAGAAGCTGTCGGGGCGGGAGCTTTGTCTCTATCGCTGCTGCTGCGTTGAGGTACTGGCCCTGCTCGATCGGCCCCACGGGCTCGGTTTCTCGCACCGATGAGACCGCGACCAGTTGCGTGAGTTCGCTGAGCCGATCGAGGGCGTGCTGGAGATGCCCTGCCCGGTCACCGAGGTTTGAGCCGATCCCCAGATAGACAGGGTGTAGCACCATTACCGGTAGTGAATCCACGCCGAGTGTGTTCGACAAGCCCCTGCGGAGGAAGTCCAACAAGAAAGAATAAAAAAACGCCGCCGGGACGACCGACGGCATCAAGGAGATTGTGTGTGGTTCCGAGACTGGCGAGATTCGCGGGGCACCGGTGTTCAGGGGCACCCGTGCGACCTCGACCCGCGAGATCGGTTAGTTCTCGGCATCCTCGAGTTCCTTCATGCGGTGCTGCATCTGGGCTTTGAGGCGAGCAAGGATCGAGCTGTGCATCTGGCTGACGCGAGATTCGGACAGATCGAGCGTCGAGCCGATCTCCTTCATCGTCATGCCCTCGTAGTAATAGAGCAGCACGATGAGCTTCTCTGACCGGCTCAGGCCCTTGGTGATGAGGTCCTTAAGGTCGTTTCGCTGGATCTCTGTGAGCGGGTTGGTCTGTGAATCGTCGCGGATGATGTCGATTTCACGGATATCGCGGGAGCCATCGCTTGGGAAGCACCGCCGATTGAGGCTCACCGTCCCGACGGCCTTCCCGTCACGGAGGTATTTTTCGAGCTCAACATCATCGACACCCAGGCCATTGGCGATATCTTCCTCGGTGGCGTGGATTCCGGTTTCCTTCTCGAGCCTTTGTCGGATCTGCTCGACCTTGCCTGTGCGTTGGCGGACAAGCCTTGGCACCCAGTCCATCGAACGGAGTTCATCGAGGATCGCGCCTCGGATGCGCGGGGCGCAGTAGGTCTCAAACTTGACCTTGCGTTCGAGATCAAAGGCATCGATGGCATCCATCAGGCCAAAGAGCCCTGCGCTCATGAGGTCTTCGAGGTCAACCTCGTCTGGCAGCCTCGCGTAGATCCGCTCGGCGTTGTACCGCACGAGGTGGAGGTACTTCTCCATCAGGAAGTTGCGGATCCCCCCATCGCTGGTGCTCTGGTATTGCAGCCAAACATCCCGGATCGGGATGTCGTCATAGGGCGTGGGGATGTTGGAAGGTTCTGCGTGCAGAGCCGATCGGCGTGCGACCCCGCGTGATCCGGCTCTGGTGTTTGACGGTCTTGCTACTGCCATGGTCGACTCCTTGACCCTTACGCTTCAGCACTCCGTGGCGCGAACCCTGCGCGGGAGTATCGAGGTCGAAGCCGATCCTTGGCCCGACCGCAGTGGAGTATACATACTCTTGGGGGCGCGCACGAGCGAGGATCGAATTCGTGTAAAAATGTTCACGAGTTCACGGACTTTCCACATCATTCAAGAATCTCGACCTCACCGGGGCCGCCCGACTTGGGCAGGGTGGGCATCTGGATTTGTTCTGCGATTGGGTTGTTCTTCGTTATTGCTGTCAGGTGTTCGTTCACTGCAACGAATGCCACCAGCCCGAACATACGACCGATGGTGGCTGTGACGAACAAGACCACAATGGATCGAAGGAGGATCGTCATCGTGGGGACTTCGTTGATGAGCCCGACAGCGATCGAGACTACAAATGCAGACAAGGCAAAGGCTACTGCGATCTGTTGCGGCATTCTGCTCGGCACGCCCACTCTCCCATCACTGCGCATTCTGGATGCGCATCCACGGCTGCTCTATCGGCCCTGCGTCGAGCCGACTTGGGCCCAACCGGGATTTCCCAGCTGATAAAGTTGGACTAATCGCTCTAAACCGCACGCGAGCGGCGTGCCAGCACTGAGAATCAGGGTTTTGATTCAGGTTTCCAAGACCAGTGAAGCCATGGTGTGAGCAATCTCTCTGACATCCCGGCTGGCGGGCGACCGAGGCCACGCGAGCAGGTGCGGCACACGCTTGCGGACCGCCCGACCCACCCGATCATCAAGCCGAATGCGCCCGAGAATCATGGGTTTGCACCCCAGGAATCGCTCGCAAGTTGCTGTCAGCCTTGCACTTACAGCATTTGACTGGTCTGATCGACCCACCTCGTTGACCACCAGCGCAATCAGTGGGAGTTCGGATATTTGCTCACGGGAACGGGCAACCACGCACTTGATGAGGCCATAGGCATCGGTGATCGAGGTTGGCTCGGGCGTGACAACCACGACCAGACAATCCGCACAGGTTGCGAACGCGAGGACATCTCGCCCTATCCCTGCCCCGGTATCTATAAGGACGACATCGCTTCTGGATTCGAGGGCTTCGAGCTGGTCGATCAGGCGTTGGCGGCTCGGGGCATCGAGATCGGCGACACGCGCCACCCCCACTGCCCCGGGCACGAGTAAAAAGCCACCCGGCGCGCGCGTGATGCACGAGGTGAGCCCCTGGCTTGTGGGATCGTGCAAGACATCATCGAGCCGGCGACCTGGTGTGAGGCCACAGAGCACATCGGCGTTTGCCATGCCGAGGTCGGCATCGAGGAGTGTTGTCCGGTGTCCAGACTGTGCAAGGGCAATCGACATGTTGACCGCGAGGTTTGTCTTGCCCACGCCACCCTTGCCCGAGGCTATCGCGACGACGGGGACTCGGCGTGCTGGGGCGTGTGGTTGTGAGACGGGTTGGGAGCCGGATAATGCCTCGACCAATGCGCGCAGGCGTGAGGCCTGATCCCTTGGTCCGCTGCCACCCTGCTCGCCAAGCCCTGGGCGGACCGCACTCCCCATTCGGGGATATCCCGTCGAGAGTGAGCCCATCACACGCCCCTTGTCGAGACCATCCAGGCAGACCGGCCGTCGAGCACCAGCCTTGCCAAGCGATCGGCATTGGCCGGCTCGATGTGGTCTGGCACCTCCTGCCCGGTGGTCAGGTAGGAGATCGGCAGCCCGATCTTTGCTGCGATATTGGCGATCACACCAAAGTCTTCTGCCTCGTCGAGCTTTGAGAGGATCAGGTTGCGAGGCTTGAGCGCTCCGAACCGTTGGGCTGCGGCATCGATCACCGACTCGGCAGCAGCGAGCGAGAGCACGAGGTGGGTGGTGTCGGGCTGGGCGGCATCGAGAAACTCACCGAGCTCATCGAGCCTTGCCGCGTCGTGCTGAGAGCGGCCTGCGGTATCGACCAGCACCACATCGCAGTCTGAGAGTGCTTCGATCGCGGCGGTCATATCCTGCGGTGAGAGGGCGATTTTGAGCGGCAGGCCGACGATATCGGCGTAGGTGCGCAGCTGTTCGACCGCTGCGATGCGGTAAGTGTCTGCGGTCACGAGCCCCACTTTTCGGCCATAGCGGAGTTTGTATGTCGCCGCGAGCTTTGCGACGGTTGCTGTCTTACCGACACCGGTGGGGCCGATGAGTGCGACCACGGTGGGTCGATCGGCCTGCGTGCGGGTCGGGGGTTGGCTATCTGGGGAGACCGGAATGCGTTTAGCAAGGTGCCTGAGCATCGCGTCTCGGACGACGGCGGCATCGGTCATTTCGCCCGGGGTGAGGTCGTCTCGGATTGCCGAGGTGAGGTCGTCGGCGACTTCGGTCGAGGCCTTGTTTTCGAGCAGACGCATGTAGAGATCAAACACCGGGCCGGTGCTTATTGTTGGCGATTGGGTTTGAGTCCCCTCGTTGGTGGGCGATACCCGAGCCTCGGCCCGACGCGAAGACTGGAGAACCTGCCCAACCAGTCGGCGGATTGCTGCCAGTTCGTCTTCGAGAGCCGTGTGTGCTGCGGGTGTTGTTGGTAACGGGGTGACGCGGGTGACAGCCAGGCGTGGAGCCGGGCGGGGTTGTGCTTGGATCGGGGGCTGGGTAGAGGGATTGGCGAGCAGTTCTTCTGCAAGCAGCTGTTGCTCGGGGGGGCGTCGCTCGAATGACGACGGCTGGGATGGCCACTGCGTTGATGAAGCGGGGCTTTCTGAGAGATCGATCTGCACCGGGCGCGGCTGTGGCTCGACTCGCGGTGCTTGATCCCGCTCAGGCGTTTCTGGAATAGTGCCCGGGTTTACCACGACACTATCGACTGCGGGTTGGCTTGGGACACTTCTCTCAACGGGTCTCCCCAGAGTGGGCGGCTCGGGTTTCTTTGCTTGATCTTGCTTAAACCATGGCGGCGTAGGGATGAAGCCTGAGTCGCCCGGGTTCTGCGGCATCCCCGAAGTCTTCACGGGAGATGGAGTGAGTTGTGGTGTTTGTGGTGGGGGCATCCCGAGCCCCGGGTCGGAGACATCTGTCGCGGCTGTCATGGCGCGGGGGCGAATCCGGCGTGGGCGCACTACGCTGGCATCGCTTGATGCGGTGATTTCGACCATATCCCGCGACCCCACACCCAAAACGCCCCCGACTTTGTAGGTCCGGGTGTGGAGAATGACAGCCTCGTCTCCGAGGTCTCGCTTGACCTCGACCAAGGCCGCAGCCATAGATTGACCGTGGTAGGTTTTGAGAGTTGCTCGCTGTTGCGTCGCCGTCGCCATCCGTGGCTCCTCGAGGACTGCAAGACTGTACCACAAACCTGACGGCTGTGCCACTCGCGCCTTGGAATCTCAATCACGCCGCGTTCACCGCTGCGGCTTGGGGTGCTTCTGGGCTCACCAAACCCATGCTCTCGACCTCGATGCCCGGTGGGATTTCGTTGTAGCCGAGCACGGCGGCGGTGGCAAGGTGGGGTTCGAGAATCTGCCACACCACCGCGCGGACCTGAGGTGAAGCAATGACGACCGGGGGACTCCCAGAAGCAGTCACCCGCTGGAGTGACCGGAGGATCATCTCTGCGGTCTGCGTGGCGATGCGGGCGGGCATGGAGAGGCTTGTCCCCGCTGGGCCTCGCTCGATATAGGCTGCGATCTGGTCCTCAAATGCCGGGTCGAGGGTCACGCAGACGATGCGTGGCGTGCCGTCATCGCCCGGCGTGGAGTACAGTGCGCAGATCACGCGGCGCAGCGCATTGCGAACATACTCGGTGAGGATATCAATATCAGTGCTTTTGGGTGCCCAGTCTGCGAGGGTCTCAACGATCGTCTCCAGATCGCGGATTGGTACGCGTTCCCGGAGCAGGTTGTGGAGCACCCGCTGAAGATCTGACACCTTAAGAAGCGCAGGGATCGCCTCTTCGACCAGCTTGGGCGATTTGGCTCGTAAGTTTTCGATAAGGTTGTTGACCTCTTCGCGGGTAAGGAGCTCACTTGCGTGCTGCTTTATGAGTTCTGTCAGATGTGTTGCGAGCACACTGGTTGGATCAACAACCGTGTAGTTCATAGTTTCAGCCCTGTGCCGTTGCTCGGGGTTGATCCACCACGCATCAAGCCCGAATGCCGGCTCACGGGTTGCCTCTCCCTGAACTTTGCCGGTCGCGATACCGGAGTCCATTGCCATGAGCATGCCTGGGTGAAGCTCACCGGTTGCCACCGTTGCGCCGCGGATCTTGACGGAGTATTGGCCCGGTTCGAGCTGCATGTTGTCGCGGATACGGATGGGTGGGGTGACAAGGCCGATCTCTGCAGCGAGTTGGCGGCGGATAGCACTGATGCGATCGAGCAGGTCGCCGCCCTGCCCGGCATCGACCAGCGAAACCAGCCCGTAGCCAATTTCGAGTTCCATTGTATCGACCTTGAGCAGGGTTTCGATGGGTGGTGCCTCTTTGGGAATCTGCGTCTCGGCAATCGCCGATTCTCTTTCTTGGTGAATCTTGGATCTCGCCGAGCGGAACATCCCAAACGCGATGAGCCCGAGGGCACCGCCTGTAGCCAGCAGCGGGAATGTCGGGAGAGGAGTGAGCGCGAGGAGCGCGAGGAAACCAGCGGTAATCACAAGGCCACGGGGCTGGCTCATGAGTTGGCCTGTGAGCTCTTCCCCAAGGTAAGTCTTGGAACCAGAGCGGGTAACGATCAGGGCCGCCGAGATTGAGATGACAAACGATGGTATCTGACTGGTGAGCCCGTCACCGATCGTAAGTTTGGTGAAGACCTGCGCGGTCTGCCCGACGGGCCAGCCGTTGTCGATGACACCGACGGCGAGGCCACCGATGATATTGATGCCGGTGATAATAATGCCTGCAATGGCATCACCACGGACAAACTTACTGGCACCATCCATCGCCCCGAAGAAGTCCGCCTCACGAGATATTTCATCGCGTCGTGTTCTGGCATCCGCTTCGTTAATAATCCCGGCGTTGAGGTCAGAATCGATTGCCATCTGTTTGCCGGGCATTGCATCGAGGGTGAACCTTGCTGCCACCTCACTGACGCGCCCAGCACCCTTTGTAATTACGACAAACTGGACAATCACGAGGATAAGAAAGATGACAACACCAACAAAGAGTGAATCGCCTGCAACGAACTCACCGAAGGCGCTGATGACCTTGCCGGCGACTCCGATGGCCTCCTCAGGCCCTGTTGCATCCGCTGTGAGAATAAGGCGTGTGGAGGCGATATTGATGACAAGCCGGAGCATGGTTGTTGCGAGCAAGAGAGAGGGAAAGACGCTGAAATCAAGTGGCTTTGCCATGTAGACAGTGGTGAGCAGGATGATAACCGCCAGGGAGATATTGCCCGAGATGAGCAGGTCCATCGCAAGTGGGGGGAGCGGGATGAGGATCACCACGAGGAGTCCAACAAACCCCATGGGGACAATCAGCCCCTTGTGCCTGTAGATGTAACGCATCCAGACGGGTAAACCGCTGTCAGCAGATTCGAGTTTGGGCATCTGCTCAGTCACGCTTGTGCGGTACTCCGTTGTTGGTTTGAAGATTACTCATTTAGGCTGACACCTTTGCACGAGTTCTCTTGTGTGGTGTGCGGGTGTGCGATCGCGTATTGACCCGTGATCGCTGGCTACTCGATTCGCCTTCGAGTCGGTACACATATGCAAGTATTTCGGCAACGGCTTCATAGTATTCTGAGGATATTTCCTGCCCTGGATCGCTGCCATAGTAGAGCCCCCTTGCCAGGGGTGGCCGTTCGATAATTGGGATTCCTGCAGAGGCGGCCACCAACCTGATCCGCTGGGCCATAAAGTCTGAGCCCTTTGCGACAACCATTGGAGCGGGCATCGTCTCGGCATCATAACGGAGTGCGACCGCAAAGTGCGTCGGGTTGGTGACAACGACATCTGCGAGCGGGACTTGCTGCTGGATCTGTTGCATCACAATATCTCGCATCATACGGAGCCGCCGGCCTTTGACCTCTGGATCACCCTCCATGCTGCGGCGTTCATCCTTGACCTGCTGCTTGGTCATCTTCAGGTCCTGCGTGTGCTGCCATTTCTGATAGAGCCAGTCGATCAAACCAATAATCAGCAGGATGACAGCGAGCCAGATCGCCAGTGTCAGGAGCATCTTTGCGATGAGGATCATGCCCTGAGTCGAGGTAAGTACTGGCAAGCCGACAATCTTCGGTATGAGATGGTTGATAACGGCAACCGCGATGGACACCACGAAGATCAGCTTGAAGCTGTTGAGTATTGCTTTCATCAGGCTGCGTTTACTAAATATTCTTTTGAGACCTTTGAGTGGATTGAGCTTTGAGAGCTTTGGCACCAATGGCTTGGTGGTGAGGAGCCACCCGACCTGGATGAACTGCGCCAGGGCCGCCATGAAGGCAGCCGCGAGGAGGAGGGGAAGGGTGATCCTTGCTGCATCGATTGCAACCATGCGCATAAGCGGCCAGAGCGTGCTGGATTGCGTCGACCAACCCACGCCGTCGGTGGCATATGTTTTTTCCATAAGTGACATAAACGAGCGCCCAAGAAACCCACCCGCGAGCGCGAGAAGCACAACTCCTGATGCGAGGGTAATCGCGGCGCTGAGGTCCTGGCTCTTTGCAACTTGACCGCGCCCTCGGGCATCGCTCATGCGGCGTCCGGTAGGTTGCTCTGTGCGTTCACCCATGTCGTCTGCCATAGATACCCCTTACGACCCGCGTGCGGAGAGGCCCCGCACCCATTCACCTAGGATAGTGAGGATTCGTATCGTCTCATCAGAGGCGACATTCGCGATCACCTGAAGCGCCATAATGGTGGCGAGCAAACCGACGACAATCTTAACAGCAAAGCCGACACTCATAACATTGATCTCGGGCATGGTCTTCATGACAAACCCCATTGCAACCATGACCAAAAAGACCATTGCCATCGCAGGCCCACTGACTCGGAGGGCCATCTCGAACCCTGAGTTTGCCAGACCTATGTATGTTTCAAGAGGGACCGATGATATTGCCATTCCGCCTAGGGGCACATTCTCGAATGTCGAGAGAAGCGCAGCATATGTCATTTCGAGCCCCCCAACTGTGAGAAATATGGCGAACCCTAAGTAGAAGAGCGTCTCGCCGACAACATCGCTGTTGGTGTCAAACTCGGGATTGTAGACTGTTGCCATCGATAGGCCCATCTGGAAGCCGGTCAGATGGCCAGCGAGTTGCAGCGTCATGATCGGAATCGAGGCAATCAAGCCAACACATACACCGATGAGCGTCTCGCTGATGAGTATCGGGAGCAAGCCCATCAGGTCGATGTTGACCTCTGCAAAGTGAACGGGGATCGATGGGTAGATAGCAGCTGTGAACATGAGTGCAAGGAAGACCCGGGCCTGCGTTGGTATTGAGGCACTTGTGAGGATCGGCGCAAAGATAAAGAGGCCCAGAAGCCGAGTCGCGACAAGAGTAAACGGCACAACATGTGCTATGAATGGCTCAATGCCCGTCATCAGTCTGGTCCCCGCTTACATCATCGTAAAGAGTACTGATGCATATTCTGAGAGTTTGAGAGCGATCCACGGCAGGAGCAGTGCCGCGACGACGATCATGACGGTGATCTTTGGTACAAAGGTAAGGGTCTGATCCTGGATACTCGTCACCGACTGAAAGAGGCTGACCAAGAGCCCGACCACGACACCTGCGAGCAGCACCGGGGCCGCGATCTTGAGCGCGGCGAAGAGTGTATCTCGGACCAGGAACACTGCGGTTTCATCGTAGGGCATAGGTTTTCCTATCGTATCAATACAAGTCGAGATGCTTCAAGAAAGAACATTCGGACCGGCTCGATCATGCCGGATGCTGTGCTGCCCATGTCGCTCATCTCTGGTGCGAAGCTGTAGAGCAACCCCCCCACTACGAGTGTCCAGCCATCGACCAAAACAAACAAGAGCAGCTTAAACGGCAAACTGATCAACACGGGCGGAAGCATCATCATGCTCATTGATATCAACAGGCTCGCGATCACCATGTCGATGACCAGGAATGGCAGGTAGACCTTGAAACCCATCACAAACGCCGTCTTGAGCTCACTGAGCATGTACGCCGGGATCAGTGCTGGTGTCGAGACATCCGCCCGCGTCATCGCTGCCGGGTCGCTGATATCGATCCCCTGATATTCGAGCACCATGTAGAGACTCGACCAGTTACCGGTCTCTTCGATCTGGTTGAACATGAAGTCTCGGATCGGTTGACGAGACCGCTGCCAGAGGTCGTCATAGTCGGTGATTTCACCTTGCTGATAGGGAACGACAGCCTCGTCCCACAATCGCTCGAATGTCGGTGACATAATCATCAAAGTCATAAAGAGCGCAAGTGAAGTCAGAACTTGCGGTGGCGGGATACTTGCTGCGCCGATCGCTTGGCGTAAGAGTGCCAACACAATCATGATCCGCATGAAGCATGTCGTCATCAACATGATAGATGGTGCCAGCGCAACCACCGTCAGCAGCATCATGACGCTCATCGCGGTCGAGATACCGCTTGGTTGGTCCGCATCACCAGAGAATCCCGCCGACCTTCCGGGCAAGACAGCGCCCACTTGGTCGAGTATAGCGAGGGGATTGAACTCACTTGTGAGGCTGCCTGCCGGTGAGCCAAACAGATCCTGACTGGCTGGTGAGCCGGGCGATGGTGGGCCATAGGATGGCTGGGCATGTGCATACGAAGCGATGAGTCCGAGCACGAGCGTTGCCAGTATTATGATGGCATGGTAACGCCTCATGCCGACCCCTTCCAGTCGGCTGCACGAAGTGAATCGAGCCTCGAATGCAAGCACCAGAGCGGGTCGGGTGAGTTAACACTCTGTTGCGTGCGCGTCACCGGGACTTCAAGCGGTATAGCGACTGGTTCAGTGTCTGAGTGCGATGAATCGAATCCGGATACTAACTCTCGGAACCTGTCGCTGATCGATCTACCCTCTTCCTCTGCGGCATTGAGCACTATTGCCGCGACCTCTTGGGGGTCTGTGATTTCACAGAGCGTGCGCATTCCCCCGCCCTTGACACCGATGCTTTGAGAAACAACAAGTATCCTTCGATCAATCTTGAACAGTATCAGCATCTGCCCGCGACCGACCGGGTAGCGGCCGAGTACATACAAAAGCCCGGATGGGGCTCGACCACCTGCTCCCATAGAGTGGAGTAAGCTGCCCGATCTCCCAGCCAACCTCTTGACCACTGCACCAACTGCAAGTATCAGTGCGATGACAAGCACTAACACTCCGGCGGTACGCCACCAACCTTCCCCCACTCTGAGCGATGGAGCACTGACTGCAGAAGTATCGGGTTCCAGACGACCACCCGACTCAAGCCGACTCCGGAACGAGCCCTGGCGGCTGAGCCCGAGCGGTAACAACTCAGCCTCAGCAGTTGTCGCTGATTGCTGCGCGGGTGAGAGATCACCTGCTTCCCGCTGCGCAGCACGCTCAGGGGGGATTGGTCCGACAAACAGGCCGATCTCCGCCTCACTTTGGTTGCGCGATATGCTGCCGGTTTGCGCACGCACAGCCGAACCCCAAAGAATCGCGATGATAACAATGAATACTACAAAACCCCGCTGCATGATGCCTTCCTGGCTTGCCTGAGGGCGTACTCCGACGCCCGTGCGAGGACACTCATTTCTCTACTCATCCAACCTGACGACTCTCAGGGTCGATGATCTCATTGATGCGTATACAGAAGTTATCGTTGAGCACCAACACCTCGCCACGGGCGATGTGCCTTTCGTTTACATAGATATCCACCGGGTCTCCTGCGAGTTTGTCGAGCTCGACCACAGCCCCATCGGTAAGTTTGAGCACATCATCAACCAGGAGCCTTGTACGCCCGAGCTCGATCTTTACATTGAGATTAACATCCGCGAGCAGATCCAGTTCTGATGGCATCGCGGTGGGTATTTGCGCATCAAAGCTCGGGAGGATTATGGGTTCTGACCCTTGCGGCGGTGCTGCGGGCGGAGCCGATGAGCCTGGAGACTGCGAGGTATCTCCGACAGCATCGCCATCGACTTGAGTGTTCACATCGCTGACCGCAGCGGTGACCTGCGCGAGGAGCGATTCGGCCATCGAGGCTGCATCATCGGCCGAAAGACCGTCATCGGCCTCTGTGCCTCCGGCTTCAGCTACGGGGTCTGCGGCTGGGTCATCCGCTTGGGCGGTTGTCTCAGGCTGCTCCGCATCTGGGTGCTCGGGCTTGCTGGGTATTCCCTCGGCCATCTTGGCACCGGCTCCTGCCTCGCTCTCCGGCTGCTGATCTTCGGTAGTATTTTTTGATTGGTCATCTTCAGTCATAGCAGGCTCCGCCTGGTTCGCACAGGCGGTACGCACCTCCTGTGCGCAACCCTCCGCCTGCTGACATCACACATCGGGCTCCGGCGGGTCTGACCAGCAGAAAAAGCCGTGATCGAGAGCGCGTGTTGCGCGGACAGGCAATGCTTGCGCTTCATCCCGCAGTTTCAAAGGCTTGGCTTACGAGGGGGGGTAGCCCTGGCACCGTGGAATGATGACCCGCTCGATCAATGGCTCGCCATCAGGATCAAACCCGAACACCTGCTCGAAGTACGCCGCCACTTGCCGGTGGAGGGTTTCGCGCCCAGGCTCCATGAGGTGCGCGTGGGCCGACCGGCGGATGATCAGGGCTACGCCCTCGGTGATCTCGGCCTTGCGTCGCTCGATTTCGGCGTTGATCTGCTCCTCGTTCTTTTTCTTCACCTGGAGCACAGCCTCGAAGTTCCACGACCAGGCATTTCCAGAGGTGTGGTTCTGGAATCGGCCATCGACCATGGGTATCTCGACGGTCTTCTCCTGCTCGGCAAACTCTTCGCCCTCGATGCTGTTGGCACTTGCGTCGGCAGCCCCGCTGCCCGAGAACATGATGAACCCGACAGCACCGATTCCTTCGAGCACCATAACAACCGCGACGATTGCCAGCGTCAGCATGGGAGATTTCTTTTTCGGCTGGTCTTCTTCTGTGACTTCTTGTTCTGGTTTCTCATCAGCCATTGGTCATCCTCGTTGGTCAGCTTTGCACATGCCATATTTGTTGCGCTAATCGCTCCGCCCGGTGCCCAGTGCATCGGGGCGTAGCTCTGTCAGCGGCGTATCGGTCATAAAGACCTCGACGCGCCGATTGGCTGCACCCTGCTCGGTGACCGTGCCGAGCTTGAGTGGCTGGGTAGCACCCGCAACCCAGAGGGAAAGTGCGTTTGGTTCCACTTCGCACTCGTCGATCAGATAGTCCTGCACAACCCTGGCTCGCTTATACGCGAGGTCCACGAAATCGAGCCCGCCTGCACGGTCGTCTGGCCCCCAGGAATGCCCGAGCACAAGGAACATTTTGTCGCTGCCATGAATCCGCGGGGCGATAATATCACGGAGGATGTCTTTGTTTTCATCGGTCAGTTCGAGTGCGGCAGCCCCAAAGGGGAGCGGCTTTCCGACGGTCCACTTTCGCCCATCAAAGAGGGTCGAGGTGGTCTGATCGATGCCGACTGTGGACTTGGCGTTCGTGTCTGACTTTGACTTCTCTTTATCTATCTTCTGCCGCTTCCCATCTGGGTCCATGTTTGGTGAGCTTGCGAGATCGAGCATGTCCTGGATTCGGGAGTCACCACCATTGACACCGAAGGCTTCCTGGATGGCGTCGATAATATCCTGATACTCTTTAGGTTTTTTCAGTTCGCTAAATGCTGCCAAGAGGATGAAGAAGCAGAGCAAGAGCGACATGAGGTCGCCATAGGTCACGACCCACTCGGGTACACCTGCTGGTGGGGGGGAACGGCGTTTTGCCATGGTGCAACCGGCTACTCAGGCCGCCTCCTTCACCTCGAAGGCCAGCCGCTGGGCCGGGGGGATGTAGGTCAGGAGTTTGCTCTCAACAACACGTGGGTTATCGCCCGATTGGATCGACATCACGCCTGCTGCGATCACGGTCTTCACAAGGACCTCTTCGGTATTGCGCGCCGAAATCCGGTCGGCAATAGGTCCTGTGATGATGTTTGCCATCATTGCGCCGTAGAGCGTTGTGATAAGAGCTACTGCCATTCCCGGCCCGATCTTGCTTGGGTCGTCCATATTGCTGAGCATGAAGATCAGGCCGAGGAGTGTTCCGATCATGCCAAAGGCGGGTGCATATTTACTGATTGTGTCGAGTATCGCCTTGCCTTGAGCGTGGCGGTCCTGCATCGCATCGAGCTCAGTTTCCATGATCTGCTGGATGAGCTCGGGATCGGTGCCATCGACCGCCATTTTCACACCCCGGACAATGAACTCATCCTTCATCTCTTCGATGTAGTTCTCGAGTGCCAAAATGCCTTCGCGGCGTGCGATCTCGGCGTACCGCACCAGATCGGCGATGACTTCGCCAGTATCAACCGGCTTGACAAAGACCGCCTTCATGACCACCTTGTGGATGCTCAGGACTCGCCCGAGTGGATAGGCCAGCACCGTTGCCCCGATGGTGCCAAAGAGCACGACAAAGACGGATGTGACATCAAAGAGTGAGCCGATGCTCCCACCACCGAGAAAGATACCGGCTAATACGGCACCCACAGCGAGCACAAGACCTACAACCGTGCCAATATCCACCCTTGCGGCCTCCATGCCGAGCGCAGCCCTTGCGCCGGGCCTCCGGAAGGAACATCGGTGGGGCTCGGTTGCGACTTGATAGGGACTCTCTCGTCATGGGGGGTGTGGTCAGCCTGGGGGGATCAGGCGACGGAGAAGCCGCCCGTAGTCGATCGTTCGCTCGACCACTTCGCGCATCGGCTCCTTGACAATGACATGATCGCCGGAGATGAGGGTGATAACCGTGTCGGGGTTCTCTTCAATGGTGCGGATCAACTCTGCATTGAGAATAAAGGGCTTGTCGTTGAGACGGTGGAGCGTGATCACATCAAACCTCCGGCGTTCTGTATCGGCACGAGAGCCCGAGTGTTATCGGGTTGCCGCACTCATCGTGCCAAGATCATCAACTGCTGGAGGAGTTCATCAGCCGTCTGCACAACCCGGCTCGAGGCTGAGTACCCGGTCGAGGCCATGATCATCTTGATAAACTCCTGCCCCAGATCGACATTGGCCTGCTCAAGCGCCCCGGCGACAATTGACCCCGCGCCGAGTGTGGTAGGCTGTACGACTATGGCTTCGCCGCTGTTGGCTCCAGTCCGGAACATGTTGGACCCCATCTCGACTAACCCTTCGTTATTGGCAAACTTCGCAAGCACGACCTGCCCGAGATTCTGGGTCAGCCCGTTGCTGAATATCCCTGTGATGAGCCCGTCACGCGCGATCCCGAAGTCTTCCAGGATCCCACTCGGACGGCCATCACGGTATGTCGAAGCGATCGACGAGGGGTCGTCTGCGAGCGAAGTCAGCTGATCGATGCCCTCCGCAAAGTCTACTGCGAAGGACATCGGAGTCGCGGCACCCGTGCCGGCGCGGTCGAGCGTCACGGCGACCGGCGCATCGACAAGCAAGAGCCCCGCGGTATCAAAGCTCACTATCCCTGTGCCGAGCCTCAGATCAAGGTCTGAATCGTCGGCAGACTCGAGAAAGTATCGCCATGTCGTCCCCGTGTCGCCCTTGCTCTCAAGTGCGAACGAGATATTGACCGCGAGTTCCTGTCCCAGCGAGTCATAGGCAATAAAGGTTGTCCGTACGCTCTCGCCGGATGACTCTTGCGATTAGTTCGACACGAACGGGAGACGGTCTATTGATCCATCAGCATTGAGAAGCCGGAACGCGTCGCTAGGAAGATCGAGATCGTTGATCGTGCCCACATTCCCAAAGACTGCGAGCGACCCGGTCAGCGAGATCGCTATTGCGCCTGGTGTGCGGCCGTCGGGGTTTGCGGTACCTGTTTCGTGTAGGCCTAGCGCCTCGTTGAAGAACTTCATGAGGTCGTCGATCGTGGATGTGGCGGCAATCGTAAACTCGGCAACCGGGAGCGTTGCTCCACCCTTTCGTGCGCCGTTGATCTGGAGCCTTTGCCCCTCGCTGAACATCGCCTGTCCTGCCGAGAGTGGGTCTTCGATCTCGACGAGCAGGCTGTCGGTATCGATCATGTTGTCCCCGTCCGGCGGGTTGCTTGCACCGCTCATGATGCGAAAACCCGTGAGGCTTGTAGGGGTAAGCGTGATGACTGATCCGCCGCCAGGCAGATCGCCCGCTGCGTTGAGGTTGCCGACCACGCGGACATTTTCAGTCGCCTGGGCAACCGCCCGCGCCCCGAGCGGGATATTCAGTTCGCTCAATACACCATCAACAATGTTATAGTCTGCGTCAACACCATACCCGAGCAGGGTGTCGCCATCGATCGTGACGAGATTTCAAGCGGCATCCTGTCTGAATGAGCCGGCTCTTGTATAGAACTGATCCTGGCCTCTCTGGACGGCAAAGAAACCGTTGCCGTCGATGGCGAGGTCACGCCCATCGCCGGTGGTCTGGAATGCCCCTTGAGAAAAATCAAGCTGCGTGCCTGCAACATTGACGCCCAGTCCGATCTGCATCGGGTTGGTGCCACCGGTTGTCGTCTCTGGCTTTGCTCCGATGTTGATCGTGCGTTGGAGTGCGGTGCTAAAGAGCATCCGCGAGCCCTTGAACGCGGTGGTGTTGACATTGGCGATGTTGTTGCCGATGACCTCAAGGTTCTGCGAGTTGGCAGCAAGCCCTGTCATCCCTGTCAGGAGTGCAGTCGTGCTCATGGTCTCTCTCTCTCGGCCTCAGGCCGCGTCCTGTGTTCCACTGGCGAGCAACTTCAACAGCGATGCATCAACAGACCCGGCGTTTGGTAACGGCAGCATGGGTTGCCGGGCTTGATCACCCTCGTCGATCCGCACGAAGCCGTCGATTCCTGTCAGCACGCGACCGTCTGAGAGATCTGCTTCACCAAGCACCCGGCGAGAGAGGACATCAACATCGAGCATCTTGCCGTCCATGCTCACGATGATCCGTGTCGCACCCTCGGCGTGCGCACGATCAACAACGCCGCCGAGCTGTTCAAGCTGCGCTGCGTCGAGGTCTATCCCTGAGCCTTGCGCCACCGAGACCGGTAAGCCGGTCTCGAGGCCACCCTCTCTTGCCTGGGCCAGGAGACGCGCAAAGTCTTTGACACTCGCAGGTTGCGTGAGCGGCTCTGGGCTCTCAGGACGAAATCCTGAACCGAGTACCCGGAGCAAATCCATCGGCGAGGGGATCACGAGTCGTCCTCACCATCGGGTTTCTCGTCCTGATTGCCGTCCAGCACGCGGTCCACATCGGCCATGGGCACTCTGATACCGCCCGTGAGGTTGAGCACGACACCCTCTTCGGTGCGTGAGACCGAGTTGACCAGCCCTGTCACGCGCTCGCTCGTCTCGCTGAGCCCGCTGATGAGCCGCCCGATGAGTCCCGCCCCTGCTGCCAGCTCGTTCTGCCCGACCAGTTCGCCTAGCTTACTCACCAGATCGACATCAGACTCGATCGAGCGGATGTTGGCGATCTGTTCAAGCAGTGCGTTCGTGTCGTTGGGGTCGAGCGGGTCCTGGTTGGACAGCTCGGTGAAGATGAGCTTAAAAAACTCATCCGACGAGAGGCCACTGATACCGCTGTCTGCGTTCTTTGCAGACGCGCCAATCGCTTCGACTGTGTTCACAGCCGGTCTCCGGTTCTCGGTCACGCCGCGTGTTCCGTCACGCCAGCGCGTCGATCATAACGATGCGTGCGGCTCCGTCCGCCACGCTGTAGACGATGCCCGGGCTTCCGTACCCAACCGGCATCACTACCTCTTCTGCCTCACTGGCGTGCGAGTCGCTGCCTCCGGCACGCATCGTCGCACGCTCTGCTGTCGAATCCTTCGACAGATGTTCTTCGCTCTCTCGTCCCATCCCGAACTGGCCATCCTGGCTGTCCGGTTGTCCTTGATGGGTTGCACCGCCCGAGCCTTCCTTGCTCGCCGTCGGCTGCTGGACTTCGATACGCCCGATCTGGAGGCCTCGTGCCTCGAACGAATTCCGGAGTGCATCGACACTCTGTTCCAGCAATCGGTGTGCCTCAATAGTGGAAGGTCGGATCTGTGCATCGACGGTCGAACCCTTGATCTGTATCCGGACTTGCAGCTCGCCGAGTGTGTGCGGCTGCAAGCGGAGTGTCACCTGCCCGCGGCCTGAACGCAGGGCTGCGCTGAGCCCTTGTGCGAGCTGCGCACGGAATGTGGTGGTCTGCTCTTGGGTTGGTGCTGGGGGTGGGGCTTGGCTGCTGCGTTGGCTCGCGGCTGCTTGTGTTCTCGCTTGACCGGATTGCCCCCCGTTCAACAACAATGTAGTTGCCCCCTGCTGACTCGATGGCCCCGTATTTGAGCCTGCATGTATAGAGGAAACCGCGTTGTTGCTCGTCGAGGCACCCTGAGATGGACGGGCGTGCGCAGACCCGCCACCAGAGGCGACTTGCACCGGATTCCCCTCGGCCTGCGAGTCTGCATTCGATCCAGCAGCACCGCCAGCCTGTGTTAAAGTGCCGGTCGCGTGTCCCGCTGCTTTGGCGGTTGCCCGCGGGCTCTCATTTGATGCTGTGTTTGCATCCTGCATGTGTTTCGCCCAGCCACCGATGCGTTGGGCTTGTCGATCTGGTACGCCCCGATCCCGTCCCGATCGGGCAATGCGATCGCTCAATCGTTCGCGGCTGCTCCCGTTGACAGTCTGCGACCGATCGCGCAACTCCGACACCCCAAGCGCACGATCGGTCCGCCCTTGCTGCAACTGTTGCGCATCACCCCGGATGCCGTTGCCCATTCCTTTGCTGCCAATCTGCAACGCCATCGCACCATTGCGGGCTGCCTTGAGTGACGACTGCTGCGCGTAGTGCGCAAAGAAGTTCCCAAAGTCGGCATCACCGGTCACTCGATCGTGACGCTCCACGGGCTTTGGAGTTGGCGCAGCGGGCTGGGTTGTGGGTGTCTGGATGCTGGTCAAGGCATGGTCTCTCCGGACGCATCGGCCAAGAGGCCAAAGGTCCGGAGGCGTTCGAGCAAATCGGCTGCCAGTGTTGGCGAGCCCTTCACAAACTCGGCGATGATCTTGCCACGGACCCGTTCATCCATCGAGTCGAGGTAGGCAACCGAGCGGTCAAGGCCGGTCATCCCCTGGGCATCTCCCATACCCATTGCTCCGGAGCGCCCGTCGATGATCTCTTGGAGCATCGTCTTGGCATCTCCCGGCTTGACCGCAATGAGCACCGACAACGCCTTCTGAAACTGTGTGTCACCCCGAAACGAGACGATGTCTTCCTGCTGTCGCTTGAAACGATCCCGCTCGGCCTCAAACTGCTTGCGCTCCTTGTCGAGCCGACGCAGTTCGAGCGTGGTGGTCATGGCAAGGGTGGTGTTCTCGCGTTCTCTTCGTTGCATGAGAAACTCATCGGCCCGGTTCTGCTCCAACTGCAACGACACAAGCTCTTCAGCCCCCAGGGGCGGTGTCTCTGGCAGGGGCTCCTCGGTCGGGATCGCAGCATCCTCTGCCGCCTTCTGCTCGGCTTCGAGCCTTGCCATCTCCATCGGGAGTGTCTCATGCAAAATATCACGAACCGCGTCGATGCGTTCCATGCTGAGTCGTTGTGTCGCAGCGAGCCACCCGATCGCGCCGAGAATGCCCAGCAGATTGATGATCGCAAGCGCAGAGAATGCTGTCAAAAGTCGCTTCATGTCAGGACTCCATCACGATCGTTTGGCCGACCAAATCTCGCGGTGACCAGTTCATCATCTTCGCGGGCTTCTTTGGCGCGTTCCTCGGCGAGCCACGCCTCGAGTCGTCGTTCACGCAACAGCTCGACCGCCCGGCGGCGGGTCGTGGCTTTGAGCAACTCAGCCCGAGCCGCGTCGAGGCGTGTGATCGTCGCAGCACCCTGCAATGCCAGCTCGTGCGTTTTGCGGATGCCGTGGAGCGAGGCGTTGGCCTGCATCCGTACGCGCCCGAGGTGTACTCCCGTGTGCTGCGCGAGTTCTTGGCGCAACACCTCTCGCTCATCACGCATCGCGGCTGCCAATCGCAGTGCAGCGTGTTCGATCTCGACGCGCTCGCGCTCGATCTGGGCGACCGCCTTCATCCGGTCGCGTTCCTCGCGACGGCGCTGTTCCAGCAAGACCTCAAGCTCGAAGACAAACTTTGCCATGCTCTCCCTTTATCCAGCGATCCGCTTCCCCTGTGGGGCGAGCTTGCCGGTTTCTTTCTGCTTCTGCGCCCGCTCAAACCCGGCCCCGGCTCGCACCGCGATATCGAGCATCCGCTTGCAGACACTCTCAAAGGACTCGCGCTCCTCGCGCCCTTGCTTGAGCAGGTTCTGTATCTCATCAATCAAGTCGATCGCCACATCGGCATCCGGGTCAGACCCGCGTGCATACGCACCGATCTGCACCAGCTCTTCGACCGATCGATACTTGGCAAGCAGACGGATCAACTGCCTCCGGGCTGCGACATGCGTCGCGTCGGTGACTTCGTCCGCAACACGGCTGATCGAATCGAGCACATCGATCGCCGGGAAGTGTCCGGCCTGGGCGAGCTTTCGGCTCAGGATCACATGCCCGTCGAGTATCCCCCGCGCTGCATCTGAGATCGGGTCACCGGTCAGGTCATCACCCTCGACAAGGATCGTGTACAACCCGGGGATCGTCCCCCCGCCATGGCCGTCGGCTGTGGACTCTAATGCCCCCGCCCGTTCGAGCAGCAGGGGGAGTTGGGCGAAGACGCTCGGTGTGTACCCCTTTGTCGCGGGCGGCTCCCCCACACTCAGGCCGATCTGCCTCTGGGCGTGGGCAAAGCGGGTCACGGAATCCATCATCAAGAGCACATCGCGCCCCTGATCTCGGAAATACTCGGCGACAGTACACGCAACCTTTGCGGCCCGCACGCGCAGGAGTGGCGACTCGTCGCTCGTCGCAATGACAACAACCGACCGCTGCAATCCTTCTTCACCCAGCGCGTTTTCGAGAAAGTCCTTCGCCTCCCGGCCTCGTTCCCCCACCAGGGCGATCACATTGACATCCGCCTCGGTTTCGCGGGCGATCTGCCCGATCAGTGAGCTCTTCCCCACTCCCGGGCCGGAAAATATCCCAAGCCGTTGCCCTCGCCCGAGGGTCGTCATCAGGTCGATGGCGCGTACCCCCGTGACCAACGCCTCCCTGATCTGCCTGCGGCGCAGCGCGCCGATCGGCTCTGGGTGAATGAGTCTTGGCTCGCACTCGGCTATCGGTCCGAGCCCGTCGATCGGTGTGCCCAGCCCGTCGATACACCGCCCCAGCATCAACCGACTCACACCCACACTCTGCGAGATCTGCTCGCCGACAACACGGTCCCCTGCGCTGAGACCCATCGACTGCCCAAAGAGCATGACCACAGCCTGGTCGCTCGAAAACCCGACGACCTCACCGAGCATCGTTGCGGTGGTCCCCCGGCCGGGTTCGACTGAGACGAGTGACCCGATGGGCAGCGGCAACGACTCGACCAGCACCGTCAGGCCACGAAGAGCTGCGACAACGCCACACACCCGTTGGGGCAGCGCCCGGCGCACAACCTCCATCTCAGGCGCAAACTGGCTCATGCGTCGCCCCCTGTCTTGCCATGCTCTCGGTCTGGCAACAGGTCTCGCACGATGCGATCAAGCTGCGTCTCGACCGTTGCGTCGATCGAAGACCCACCGAGCGTGCGCACAGCACACGACCCGCGCGAGACCGTCGAATCGGTCTGCAATCTCACATGAATCCCGCCGACAAACTGCGCCCTGAGCTTGGGCAAGACCTCCCGGACCAACTCTTCATCGTCCGGGTGGATGCGCACGATCAGGGTCGCTGGAGCCGCGACCAGGCTGAGCACTTCTCGGAGTTGATCCTCTATCGCAGTTTCGTCGATTTCGATCGCCAGGTGGACGACTCGCTCTGCGATCGCGATTGCCAGTTCGATCACCTCGCGGCGGCTTTCGATCAGCAGCGACTCGCGCCGCGCAAGAAACTCCGCCATCGCAGCCGCCCAAGAGCTGTCAACTTCGGCGAGCTTTTCACGATACTCCGCGCCTGCCTCTGCCTTCCCCTGCGCCAAGCCTTCAGCGTGTCCTTCAGTGCGCCCCCGCTCGTACCCCTCGGCGTACCCCAGCTCTGATGCCCCGTCGAGAATCCTTGCCCGCTCGGCGTGCGCTTCTCGCACGATCCGCTCTGCCTCTGCAACCGCAGCTTCTCGCAGCATTTCGCCCCGCCGACCGAGGTCGCCCAGGTCAAGCCGCACACGCGTATGGCCGTGCGTCTCGGCATCGACCCGCTTGATCATCGCCACAGGTCACCTCCTGGCACACCGTCAGACAAGTTGCTCGGCATCGCCGCCCCGACCCTGGATAATGAGTTCCCCAGACTCTTCAAGCCGCCGGACGATATCGACAATCCGCTGCTGGGCGGCCTCGACATCGCTGACCCGAACCGGACCCATGTACTGCATGTCTTCCTTGATAAGTTCGGCTGCTCGCTCTGACATATTCCCAAAGATCTTCTCCTTGAGCTCGTCGCTGGCGGTCTTGAGCCCCAACGACAGCTCGTCGTTATCGACCTCCTTGAGCACCGACTGAATCCCCTTGTCGTTGACCAGCATCACATCCTCGAACACGAACATCAGGCGACGGATCTGCTCGACAAGGTCGGGGTCTTCGGCTTCGAGACCCTCCATGATGGTTTTCTCTGTTGCGCGGTCGGCGAGGTTGAGAATCTCAGCGACGGTATCGACACCACCGGCCTTCTCCATCGATTGCGTCAACATGCTCGACAGACGACTCTCCAACCCCTTCTCAACCTCGCGGATCACCTCTGGGTTGGTCTGCTCCATGTTTGCGATCCGCTTGATGACCTCGACCTGCTTCTGCACGGGCAACCCGCCCAGGATTTCCGCCGCCTTGTGGTGCGGGAGGTGGCAGGTAATCAGCGCGATTGTCTGTGGGTGCTCGTCCTGGATAAAGGTCAGCAGGTTTTCTGTCTCGGCCCGCTGGAGAAACGCAAACGGGGTTTTTTGGACCTGGGTCTGGATCTGCGCCAGCACACGGTCGGCCTGCTTGGGGTCCATCGAATCCTTGAGCACATCCCTCGCAAAGTCGAGGTTTCCCTCACTGGCGTACTGGTTCACAATCGTGAGGTTGTAGAACTCCTCCACAACCGCCGCGGTCAGCTTTGTCGGCACGCGGCCGAGTGCTGCCACTTCACGCATCACCATCTCGACGGTCTCGGGTGTCATCTTCCCAAGGAGCGCCGAGGTGAGATCGGTCCCAAGTGTGACCAGCAAGATAGCCGCTTTGGTGATCCCATCGAGATCATCGATGACCTCGGGTAGTTTTTCGTAAGGCTTGCGCGCCATGCGACTCTCGTCTCCTACTGCTCTTCGCTCACCCATCGCCCGAGGAGCCCCGCTGCCGACTCAGGGTTTGTCCCGACAAGCTCGACGACCTGTGCGACCAGCTTGCGGGACCGCACTTCATCGTCTCCGATCTCGATACCCGTCATCGCCGCCTCCGATTCATCCGCTTCGCCGACCATGTCGTTCATTGTCGGCAGGGTCTGAGGCACACCGGAAATGTCATCCGCAGTGGGGATCTCGGCCGGCTTGGTCGCCTTCTTCACCATCATCAGCATCATGCCCATTGCGCCGACTGCCAACAACGCGAGCAAGCCCTTCTCGACCAAGCCGCCACCTAGAATGCCACCCCCCCCAGAGCCACCAGCAAGACCACCGAGCAGCCCCGCCTGCGCTCCACCCATCGCGGGCATCGGGATATCAACCGGGATCATGTGGACGACCACCGTCCCCGATATCGCTGGCTCGCCGGTCACCTCGCTTGCGATCTGCAGGTGGGGTGTGATACTTTCTTCAATCTTCACTTGCTCGATGGCAAACCGTGCATCGACCTCTGCATCGGTCGGGTTGATCTCTTCACCCTCGGCTCCGGCGGCCTTGAGCTGCTCGACGATGTAGCTCCGGGGGATATTCACAGAGGCTGCGAGCAGGGTCGGCATGCCCCTGGGGTCCTGCTTGGTCGTGGTCTCCGAACCCATCCCGATCTGAAACTCGGTCTCCTCCTGGGCCTTTTCGAGCGTGCTTGCGCTGCCCCCCCCGCCGCTGGAGGAGAGGATGCTCCCCTGGGCATTTGACCGCACCCCCGGCTGGGCCGAGGTTGAGCCGCCACCCTGGGTCGTCGTGTCCGACTTGATCCGGGTGGCGATCGAGACCGAGCCCTCTTTATTCTGGAGGTACTTGGTCGATTGCGTGCTCACCTTCGTCACATCCACCTGCGCGGTCACCGCAATCGTCACGCCCCGGATATACCCGAGCAGGTCGGCTATCTTCCGCTGGAGTTTGGCTTCGGTTGCTGCGGTCTGTTCGAGATAGCTCGCTGAGAATATCTGGTCCGGGCTTGTCGGCCTGCGTTGCCGACCGATCGACCCATCGATCACGCGGATATTCTGGACCTTGAGCCCCGCCTTTGCTCCAGCAATCAACTCAGCGATTGCGTCTACTTCGCCCTGGTCGAGCGCTCTGCCCGAGTTGGTAAAGACCGTCGCCGACGCGGTCGGCTCGCGGACCGAACGCCCCAAACCCTTTGGCTCTGGGACATCAAGCAGCACCGTCGCGTCGCGGATATTGCCAAAGCCTCGCAGCACCCTTGCCAGCTCGTTCTGCAACGCGATCACGAACATCTGCTCGTTTTGCTGCTTGGAAAAGTAGAAGTTCTGCTTCTCAAGCAGGTTGGAAAACAGCAGAGTGGTGTCGTTTGGAAGAGCCCCTGCTTCTGCGAGCTGCGAGACCGCCAGCGAGCGGTATGACGCGGGCACGACAACCTTCCCGTTCTGAATCTCAGCGGGAATGCCCGAACTCTTGAGGGATGCGAGTGTGGATTGCTGGGTCGCGACATCGCCAGCGGGGAAGAGATCGACCATCTCGGTCCGGCCTGAATACTGCGCCACGAGAAAGAGCGACATGGCTGCGATCACACCGATCGATCCCATCAGCAGCTTCTGGCTGTTGGTCATCTGCCCCAGGTACTCCCGGGCACCGGTTATCAATCCGCGAATCCGCTCCATCGGTTCGGCCTCCATGCCGTTCATTCCGACGCACTCCGCGTCGGCGCAGCACCCACACCCAGCCGGGATCGGTGCTGCTGAACCTCATGTCGGTATCGAGAGCCCTTGAACTTGAAATGTGCGCACAACTCGCCATCTACGGCAAGTCCTGCGCGTCAGGCGTGCAACCTCTGCGCCAGGTCGATACAACGATCTGTGCTGGTCAGACTCGCATCTGCTTGATCTCGTCGTAGGCCTGCATGACCTTGTTGCGCAGCGTCTGGATCATCTTGAACGCCATCTCGGACTTCTGGGCAGCCAGGATCACACCCTCGGGGTCGTTGCGGCTCCCGGTTGTCAGGTCTTCGACAGCTTGTGTCGCGTCCTGCTGGAGTTTGTCAGCCTCGCGGAGGGTGTCCATAAAGACATCACGAAAGCTCGGCCCGTTTGGGTCGGCCTTGCCCTGCACGCGCTGCCCTGCTCCCGGGCCTCGCACTGGGTCTATGCCGCCTGAACCAATCAGTCCTACTGGGTCAGCCATGTGCGAATCCTTCCATCGCCATCATCTCCCGCTCCATCTTATCTCTGCTATGACAACAGCCGCAATGCTTGTGCCATCGTCGATTTGATCGCTTCGGCCGCCATCACATTTGCCTCATACGCCCGGATTGCCTCCATTGCGTTCACCTGCTCGACGATCGGATCAATGTCCGGCACCATCAGATACCCCGAAGCATCGGCGTAGGGACTACTTGGGTCATACTTGGCCTTGAGGGCGTTCTGGTCGATCGAGAGCGTTGCCACATGCACGCCAAGCTCTTGCCCGGCCTGGGTTTGCGCCGAGGGGTTGCCGGCTGCAAACTCGGCTGCCCGCTTGCGGTAGGGGTTGTAGTTTCCCTGGGCGTCGAGGATGGCGTTTTTATTTGCGATGTTGGCCGAGATCGCTTCGAGCCTGATCCGCTGGGCCACCATGCCACTGGTCGGGATATCAAGTGCGCCCCACATCCGGCCCGTCCTTTCTGCCCCTGTTGGAGCCTGTCAGCCCTCTACACCCGTTGCGAGATCGCCATATCGAGGAGGAGTTTCTGTGAGCGGTGCAATGCCACAGCCGTCTTGAACGCCCCGGCGGTCTCGACCAGAGACTGCATGAGCCGCTCGATGTCCCGGTTGTTTCGGTCGTGGAAGAGCACCCCACTGCCCGGGGTCTCTGGCGTGAGTTGCAGTTGGCCCTTGCGCCCGCGCCTCATCTCGGAGGTTTCCTGCCACGCCAGATGGCCGGTCATGCCCCCGGTTCTGCTTCGGCGTTCGCGGATTGCCTTGTCGAGCGTTGCCTGGAACTTGCCAACCGAGACATCTTTTTGGATAAAGTTCGGGGTGTCGAGGTTTGCGATATTGTGGGCGATCAGCCGCTGCCTCTGGGCAGAAAACCGCATGGTCATCTCTAAGGCGGGCAGTGCCCCGGCAGTTGTGAGTTGTTCGAGATACATGTGTGCGTTCTTCCAGGTTTCCTTCGCAAAGACCGGGCCAACTGATTTTGGGAATCTCTGAACAATGGGCAACAAGGCTATTCCTCACTGCATTTGACTGCATCAACGCGGGCTGGAAAGCCCGCCTCCCTGATGTGTTCTGAGGTTCCTTTGGTCAGAGTGTCTGCTCGACCAGCTTCATGTCCTTCCACTTTCGCAGCTTGAGCCCCAGTGTCCGAACCCCGATACCCAATGCCGAGGCGGTCTTCTGCCGATGCCCATGAAACCGGTGGAGCGTCTCGATGATTGCCTCGCGCTCGATCTCTTCGAGCCTGCGGACATCGCCGTTGGGGAGCACCGCCCGGATGGGCTTTGGCTCGATAATGTGGGCCTGCCCGTTGCCCTCGGGTTGTGCTGAGGGAGTCGTCAACGATGCCAGTGGTCGAGCAGCCGTTCGGCCCATGGGCAACAACCACGGCTCCACCATCGACCGGGTCAGCACCCGGGCACCCGGTTCGCCTGTCCGGGCTTTGGCGGCCATCAGCACCACCGCTCGCTCGCAGACATTCTGCATCTCACGCACATTGCCCGGCCAGGTGTAGGTTGCGAGCAGCTCCATGGCACCGGGCTCGATCTCGATCTGCCCTGATCGTTCTCGCGCACACAACAATCGCACAAAGTGATCGACCAGCCCCGGCACATCTTCGAGCCGATCCCGCAGCGGCGGCGCGTGGATCGGGAGCACATTAAGCCGAAAGAACAAGTCCTGGCGGAACTGCCCGGCTGCCACAGCCTCGGGGAGGTCACGGTTGCTCGTTGCGAGCACCCGCACATCGATCCCGATGGTCACGCTCGACCCCACCCGCTCAAACGACCGCTCCTGGAGCACCCGGAGCAGCTTGGCCTGCACCTGGGGGGCGATTTCTGAGACCTCATCGAGCAGGAGCGTCCCGCCGTCGGCAAGCTCGAAACGCCCCTTGCGGGTTTTGTCTGCACCGGTAAATGCACCCCGCTCGTGGCCGAAAAGTTCGCTCTCGAGCAACGATTCTGACAGGGCGGCGCAGTTGAGCGCGAGGAACGGCTTGGCCGCCCGATCGCTCGATTCGTGGATGGCCCGGGCGATGACCTCCTTGCCCGATCCGCTCTCACCCGAGATCAGCACCGTCCCCAGCGACCCGGCGACCGCCCCGACCTGCTGACGCACCCGGGTCATGGCATCTGACGCGCCAATGAGCCGATCGCACCCGGTGAGGGTGTTGGAAGCGGGTGTTGCTACCCCTTGGCTGCCCGGGGTTGTCGCGCCCATGCGGAGCAGCGCGTTCTCGCGCACGATGCGGGCGTGGGCGACTGCTCGTTTGATGGTGATTATCAACTCATCACCCTCGAACGGCTTGGTGATGTAATCAAACGCGCCGAGCCGCATTGCCTTGACGGCTGTCTCGATCGTCCCGAACGCGGTCATCAAGACGACCGGCAGCTCGTGGTCTATCGACCCGATCTGTTCAAGGAGCTCGATGCCGGTCATGCCGGGCATGTTCAGGTCGGTAATCACGACATCCGGTCGTTTCTTTGCGATCTGCTCGATCGCAGCATCGGCGCGGGCAGCCGTCGTGACCTCAAAGCCCGCCCGCATCAGCGACGACGAGACACTGTCCCGCATCATTTCCTTGTCATCAACAACCAGTACAGTGCTCATGCCACGATCCTTCCATCTTCGTTCGTTGCCCGTGCAGCCCCTGTGTGCAGCCTCGGAATGAGAATCTCGACGGTCGCTCCGTCACCAACATTCGGCCCGTTGTTGCTCACGCTGACCCTGCCGGCGTGGGCATCGACAATGCTGTGGACGATCGCAAGCCCGAGCCCCGTGCCGACCTCGCGTGTTGTATAAAATGGATTGAACATCCGCTCGGTCACTTCGCTCCGCAGCCCGGTGCCCGTGTCGCCGACTGTGAATGCGACCGCCTCAGCTCCCGATATCTCGGCAGCCCTTGCAGCAAGAGTCAGCCTTCCGGGTCCAACAGCCCCAAGCCGATCTGCCTCCTCGATCGCCTCGACACCGTTTCTGATGATGTTGACCAGTGCCCGGACCAGCTTGCCCTGGTCGCACCACAGCTCTCTGTCGCCATCGGGCAGCTCGACTCGAACCTCGATTTCGCACCGAGAATCTGTGACGCACACCTGTTCTCGTGCTGCCTCGAGCAGCTCGCTGGCGTGTGTTGGCATCACTCGCATCTGCGATTCGCCTGCAAAGGCAAGGACATCCGTCACGATTGCGTTGAGCCCACGGACCGCACGCCCGATCTTGATTGCGATGCCCTGCTCCTCCGGCCGGTCTTCGAGGTCTTCAGCAAGCATCCTGGCATAGAGCCCGATCGACCCGAGCGGGTTCCTGATCTCGTGGGCGATGCCCGCCGCCATTTCACCAAGAGCCGCGAGCCGACGGGACCGCTGCAACTGGTCGTCGGCTTCTTCCAGCTGCATCCGCAGCCGGGACACTTCGGCTGTGAGCTGGTCGTTTGATATCTGGAGCTTGGCTGTGACCTCATTGAGGAACTCGAGCATCTCACCCAGGTCGTCTGGGGTGATCTGCTCTCCCGGCTCGCAGGCGAGTGGTGCGGGTTGCATGACTGCGCGTGCCAAGGCCTCTCTATTCTGTATCATCTGCGTCACAGACTAGACCTCCATATCCTGAAACCTTGCGTCCGGCCTTGCTTGTGACGGGCCATACGCTGCGACTGCGCCTTGCACTCGCCCCAGACCTGCAAGGTCTCCTGCGAGTTTGTCCCTGCGTTCCTCGATGATCCGACGATCCGCATCGTCCCTTGCACCGATCGCTGCTGCCAGGTCTGCAAGCTGCTCGACCTGCCTGGCAAACCGATCCCGCTGCTCGGGCCTTGCCCCAGCAAGCACGGCATCCCACTCTGCGCGGTAGGGTTCGAGGTGTCTGGAGGCCCGTTCGAGATTCTCGACGACCCCCTGCCGTTCGCCGAGGATTCGGAGCAGCTCGTCGGTGTGTTCATCCTGGACGAACCGACTCTGCTGCTTGCTCAACGCATCGAGCTGCAGGAAGAGCAGCTCCTGCTCTGCGAGCAGCTCACCCAAGCGGCGATAGTCGATCGGTCCGAGTTTGCCCTCGATGGTCTGCTTTGGTGTGGTCATCCTGACCGCTCCTTGGGGCGCTCCGCGCCCGTTGTGCTATCCCTCAAACCCGTACAACTCTGCGGTGGAATCGAGCCACCGCTCCCAGTCCATCCTGCTCATCGGCAGGTATGGGTCGTTCCAGACATCATCGGGCAACTGGCTGTAAAACTGCTTGGCTCGTGCGTTGGCAGCCCTTGCCCGCTCGGTCTCACCCATCGCTATATAGGCGTTGACGATCTGCACCATGGCAACCAGCGATGCCGGGTCTTCGCTGTAGCGTTCTCGCGCCGTCTCGTAATACCGAACGGCTGCGGTGTAGTCGCCGAGGTCAAACGCGCAATCTCCGAGGAAGAAGTAGGAGTTTCGGAGCGCAATCTGTCGGCTCCTGGGCATGTACTTTGGGTCCTCAGCTTCGAGTGACACTCGCACAGCCTCAAAGAGCTCGAGCGCCTCGCGGAGATGCGCTTCCCGGGTGTTTCCCAGCGCAACTGCCCGAGCATCAGGCATGGCATCCCGCAGGAGGGTCCGCTCGATGGCCGCCGCCTCTTGCCGGAGTGAATCGGCGAGCCGGTACTTCACGACGGGCAGCTCTGTGTCGTCGGGGTACCGCTCGATCGTCTCCTTGAGCCTCTCGATGGCCTTGAGATATTCCCCCTTGCGGTGGTGGAGTGCGCCAAGCTCGAGCAGGGCATCGTGGAAGTAGATACTCCCTTTATCGCCCAGCTTGCCCGAGACCGCTTCATCGAGCAGGCGGCGAGCTTCTGCATCGTTGGTCTCATCACTGTCGTTGAGATACACCTGCGCCAGTGGCACGAAGCTGTTTCTTGCGTATTGCCCGACCCCGATCCCAAGTTCCCCGTCGGCGATCAGCATCTCGAACACCTCGGCCCCGAGCTGGTACTCCCCCTTTGCCTGGTAGGCGCGTCCCATCCTGAATCTCGCCTCTGCCCGTGTGCCGCGTCTGCCGGGCACGCCTGATTCATCCGGCACGCCCTCTATGTATTCGCGATACGCTGCGATCGCGCGCGAGTAGTCACCGCCCCGATCAAACGCCAGCGCCGACCACCACAAGCTCTGCACATACGCCTCGTTCTCGATGAGCATCTCTGCCACCGCGTGCCGGGCGTAATAGTTGCCCGCGGCCAGGTAGTGCCGTTGCACTGTTTCTCGGGTCGCCGGGTCGAGGTATTGGATCTGGCGAACAATGTCGAGTTCGGGCACGCCCTTGTCGTCGATAGTTCTATCGGCCAGCATCTGGTGGGCGATTGCCAGTGTCTGGAGCACTTCAGAGGGCACATCGTCGAGGGCAAACAGCTCCTCCACCCGGAGCACAAACCGAAGCGCCGAGCGCGGGTCGTCTGCAATCAGACGGTCTTCCTACTGGTTGAGCAGGCTCTGCGCGACAAGGCCGGGTGTCACGAGCGGGTGCGTCTTGCCCGCGAGCAACTCCTGCACCACGCTCTCGTAGGCCTCGATCGATTCTTCGATCCGCCCCACGAGCCCCTCGGTCTCTGCAAGCCCAAACATCGCTGGCAGTTGCCAGTCCATATCCCTGGCCCAGCCAACGATCACGGAATAGCGGTCCCGAGCCTCGGTGAGGTTACCCTGTGACTGGTCACACATCGCCAGGTAGACCTCGACCCGGGCTGCCAATGGCTCTGTCTTGCCGAGCAGTGCCCCCGCGCGGTTGAGCTGCTTGCGGGCAGATTCATACTCGCCCATCTCGTAATAGCCGGTACCAAGCAGGGCATACAACTCGGCAAGTGCCCCCTTGGGCGCATCTTCAAGCCGCATGATGCCCTGGAGCAGTCTCTCGACCGCCTCGGGGACATACCCCTGCCCGAGCCTGATCTCGGTCTCGCGGGCGAGCGACCACGCCCGGTCGGTCAGCGAGATATCGAGATCGCCCGAGATCGCTGCGAGCACCTTGATCGCCCGGTCAAACTCGGGGCGGGGTTTGGCGAGTTCGTGCTCAACCAGCCTTCGCAGGATGATCCGCCTCTGGTCTGAGGCTTCTTCGGGCAGCTTCATCACGCGGGCGAGTGCCCGGTCTTCCTGCCCGAGCGCGACATATACATCGCACAGCCTGACGACATCTTCTGGCGACAACTCGACCCCGGCATCCTCGGCTGCGATGTACTCCCGCCGAACCGTCTCGTCGTTGGCCTGCTCGCGGATCCCCATCTCGGCCTGCCCCATGGAGACACTCCGGGCGACCGCCCGGTGGTATCTGCCCAGCTCAGACGATGAGACCCACGATTTGTTGATCACCGGCAGGACTTCTCCGTTGAGGACATCGAGAGCCGCCTGAAACTCGCCATCCCCGATGAGCCGCTCGGCCTGCTTGAGTGGGTCTGTGAGCATGGGTTTGGGCTTGGTCACCACGCCGACTGCGATGCCCGCGACCAGGGCAAACGCCCCCGCCGCCAGGACAAAGACCGGCCACGCCGTCTTCATCGCTGTGGCAACCCGCCCCCACGGGCTTGAGGGCGCAGCTCCCCCATCGGGGGCGTTGGCCTGGTCAGCCCCTGCCTTTTTGGAGCCTTTCTTCATTGGATCGGACCCGCTTTCCAAGCGACCGCCTCCACAAGGGCTGCGCTGGCAGGCCGGATCCTCCGACAGCCACGACAGCCTACGCCTTCCCTATCGGCCCACCCCCCGCGCAAACTTCACCATCCAGCGCAAGATTCGCAGCCCGGTGGAAGATCGAGCGGGGGGGCTTGCTGGATGGGGGTGCGGCTGGGGGCAGGCAGGGGATAGGGAGGGGAAGGGGAGTCGCCAAGAGCGATGAAGGAGCGAAGGCAGTCTCACCGCTGAGAACGCTGAGGACGCGGAGGAAAACAGAGCCCGAAGCGCCTCCTCCCACGCGCCCCGTGGGGGAGGTGGACGAGTCTTTGAGGCCGGAGGGGGTTCCGAGGAGCCCTTCTGAACGCGAAGCACACGAAGAACTCGAAGGAAGGCAAAACGCGGAGACACGGAGTCACACGGAGGACAGGCAGGGGAATCTCACCACAGAGACAAAGAGCCCACAGAGAGGGAGGCAGAAAGGATGAAGGATGAACAGGAGTGGGCAACTCTGGCTCATCCTTCATCCTTCTGCCTTCATCCTTTGCCTTTTCCTACTCCCCAGACTCAGCGACGGCGTTGATAACATCGACGAGGTCGTTGTTGTCGGTGGTGCCATCGAGGTTGGCATCTTGCGGGTCGAGGACCCAGGCGGTGATGTCGTCGGCCTGGAGCAGGCCGTTGCCTGTGATGTCCGGCGCGACGATCACGCGTAGGCGGTAGTCATAGTCCTTGATCGGTACCATACCGACCGATGAGTCGAGACCGCCGCAGTAAAGATAGTCTGCACCGTTGCTGTCCACCTTCGGCTCGATGAGGTAGTCATACCCCGGGGCGAACGAGCCGTTGATCTCGATGGCGCGGTCCTCGCCAGCCGGGAAGCTGTGCGTGAAGTTTGCCGTGACATCGGCCCAGTTGGGGTTGCCGCCAGCATCGCAGGCGAGTGTGTAGATCGTCTTGCGTTTGACGGTGAAGGGCTTGCCGGTGCCCGCTTGCAGGATCGGGCCATAGTGTCGCAATGTGACTTTGGGAAGCGACCATGCCGGGTGTACCTTCTTGAGCGCGTGATATCCTTCTTCACACTCGCCCAGCCCGTTCTCATGGCCATCGGTGCCCTCATCGACCTTGGTGCCGGAGGGCTGGCAGTCGGCGTAGTGCAGGTAGTACGGCACAAGCCCGACCGCGCCGCCGCCGAAATCGATGGAGTTGTTGTTGTAGTATGGAGTAGGTGCGAGAGCAACGAAAGCGCTGTCCTTGATGTACTCCACGGTACCATCCCAAGTGTATGTGAGATTCTTGGCGTTGATGATCATCTGGCCTTCCAGACCAAGTGGGTCATTGAACTGTACAAGACAGTTCTCGTGGAGTCGGTGCCCAATCGAAAGGGGCTCGATTGCACTGAGGGTTCCGATACTGAGATCCTCGCGGAATGTCCTGTCGATATAGATTTCTCCGAGCGAATCACCTGTGATAATGAAAGCGCCGGTGTCTGGCCCATCGTCTTTGGTGACATATCCGCAGCGGATAGTGCCCTCAAAGTTGCCACGAGCGGGGTCAGCGCTCTCGACGCGGAGTTCGTAGATCGCCGCCGACAGACCGTAGAGCGTGGTATCGATGTTGGCGTAAAGGTCCTGGCACTCGAGATAGTCGAGACTGGCCCTGCTCCAGATGTTGACAGGCGAGCCGGGCGAACCGATCGACTCATCAACGATGAGGGAACTGATCCATCCGTTCTCGGCGATGATGTCGCCGTAGAGGTTGCCGCCGGACCCGCCGAGGGACAGGATCTGGATGTCGCGGTGGTAGCCTTGTGCAGCGATGAGATCACCATGAAGATCACCATAGATTTTACAAATAGTGTTCTGGCCAGAACCATTCGTGGGAATGTGGCCGTAGACATCGCCTTCGATATCCAGATTGCTAGCATGGCTAAACCCAGAAATAACATCTGTGTCTGGAAAAGCCGGGTCTCCCAATGTGCCAATCATGTATAGACCGGACAAATCAGTTTGTGCCGAGAGTATTGTCTGGATGGCATCAATTGGACCACAGCGAGCGGTACCATGGCCGAGGATAGTGACTGCCACCTCACGGTGCGAAAACCCAGCAATTCGCACGAGTTTCATTCGATCGGGTGTACCGGCTCGGATTGTAATCTTCAATGGACCCAAGCCATCAAAGAAAGTGCATGTTGCGGTCACGGTCCACCAATCATTCACCACATCATATTCGATCTGTGCCGAACCAGATGGTGTGTTATTCTGGTCATCGTTTGTTGCGGGGCTGAATACTACCGAGGGGTCCGCCCAGGCTGTAAATGCGATCATAAAGACACCCAGACATACGAACAACAAAGACTTGCGATTCATCGCGATCTCCTTCTGCGAGACGAACAACACACGGAAAGCATGAGCAGCATCACCGCGGGGGTTGCTGGTGCCGGAACAAGAGTTGCGAATCGAACGCCGACGAAACCCGAGTCAGGTTTTGTCGCGGACCAATAATCAAGGCGATCAAAGAGATCGTAGAACGATCCATACTCCAATGAGCCACGCCAGATTCGGTCGCCGAGACTATCGGCAACGGTCTCGGTCCACTCTCGCTGTCCTCCCGAGCCATCGAGTAGCCCCCACGGGCTGGCCGCCCAGGGGTACGAGCCGACATCGAGGTTCGGGAAATCGTCCGGGTGTGCGCCGGCATTCGTCTCGCCACCCTCCCACGGCGCGCCCGAGATCGGCACCTCATCCTTCGAGTGCGGGAACATCCAGTAGCCGCCATCGCCGCTGTTCTTGTCCGGGTCCCAGAACATCGCCTTGGCGTACTCATCCATCGAGGGAATCCAGAACTTCGCGTCGGGGTTGCGCTCGGCCTGGTCTGTGAATGTGCCATCGTCGTTGTAGCCAAAGGTCGAGGTGTCGTACGCCCCGTCCTCGAAGGCCCACTGTTCCTCGACCTTGCCGTTGTGGAGCCAGTTGGCCAGCCTCGCCGCGTGTCGCCATGTCAAGTCGGCGGGGCGTTTGGCCGCACCGCTGCGGATGTAGTATTGCGGGTCGTCCATCGACCCCCCGACGCCGATCCACTGCCCGGTAAAGGCCCGCTTGGTCCTCTCCCCCCGCGGCAGGTACTGCCAGTAGGCCTGGACGAACTCAAAGTGCTGCTGAACAGTCAGTTCCGTGCGGGCGATCCGGTACTCGTAATCCACCCCCCCGATCTCCAACTCCGACCACTGTGGCACCTCGTCAGGCCGGGTGTCCCGGTTGCCGGGGTCGCCGACAGTGACCCAGTCGAAGCCGTAATCTTGTGCCAGGGCTGTGCTTGCAGCCAACCCAAGCCCAGCGATGAACCCCAGCGTGCGAGCGGTCAGGTTGTCGATCGTGCCGTATTCCATATCAGTTCCTCCGTCTTCTCCCCGTCAATGGCTGCAACGGTTGCAGACTCCTCAACACCTTCGGCAGATTCGTCCCCGAGCCCACACAACCCCCGCCGCACGCACACGGGTTGCCACTGGAAACCGTCGATTAAAGGGGAAATCACACAATGGTGAGTCATTGCCGGATGCCATGTCCATGGCTCGGCGTGGCCATGACCAGAGCCCCTCTCACCACTCGTCATGGTCACCCGACAGGTGAAGATAAGGATGAAGGCGGAAGGATGAAGGATGAGCCAGATATGCCACTCCTGTTCATCCTTCATCCTTCCGCCTTCATCCTTTCTGCCTCCCCCTCTGTGAACTCTGTGCCTCGGTGGTGGAACTGCCTTTGTGCCTTCCTCGGCGGCCTCGGCGCACTCGGCGGTGAAAGGAGAGGCTCCTCGCTTGCGCTTCGGGCTCTGTTTTCCTCCGCGCCCTCTGCGTCCCCCTCCGCGGCTCCGCGTACTGCCTTGGAGGGGACCCGAGCTTGCGCTCGGGGCTCGTAAAGGCGAAGGCCACGGCATCCGCTCACCCACTCACCCACTCACCCCGTCATCCACTCACCCACTCATCCACTCACCCACTCACCCACTCACCCACTCACCCCATCATCCTCGTCCTTCTCTGTTTCCTTCTCGTCTTCTGTCTCTCTCGCTACCGACACCACCACCGCCGCGCCCGTCAGGCGATCGCCCCGGTGGCGGTGGTCGGAGGAGCCGAGGCCGATGATGGCCCACGGGGTGAGTGCCCAGCGAAAGACATTTCGCGCTCCCGAACGCATCAGCCCTATCCCCGCTCTCACGCGGGGGGGGGGCGACGCGGATCGACCGAGACCACACGCATCCCCAGTAGCATCTTCCCAAGTGTCCGCCCAAAGAGCCACTCGGTCAGCGTGCCATAGAGCGCGCCCCCCACCACGAACGCCATGAACGCCAGCACGCCGCGGGCATCCTCAAAGAGCATCGGGAGCAGGAGAAACCTGTGCAGAGGCAGGCCGACACTCATCGAGACCAGCCACGCGATGAGGACCGCATCGAGACATGCCCCCGCCACCCGACGCCCGGGCTCGGCGAGCGCGCTGCACTCGGGGAGTCGGATCTCCGCCCCCCCACTCCCACCCCCCTCGCGACCGGCTTCATCCACCGGCCTGAGAAGGTAGAACAGGATGAACGCCGACATCGCCATCATCAGCAGGCTCAGCAGCCGAATCTCGTTGCCGATCGCAAGCGTCGGGTGCTTGAGCGGGCCTCGGTAGAGCTCTCGGCCTGTGGCCAGTGAGAGCTCGACGATCTCCCACTGCCCGGCTTGCTCGCTGTTGCCGGTGTCATCCGACTCGTCCACCTCTGACAACACCGCCAGCCGACCGCCCGCCTCCAAGGGCACGACAGCGATCGGGCTCTCTGCACAGTCCATCACCGCCACCCGACCAACCAGACCCGGCCCGAGCGCACGGACCTCCAGTGTGCCCCCGCCGTCTCCTTCATCATGCTCAGTCATGATCGCAATACACACATC
>JAJRZG010000116.1 GCA_024275365.1 Planctomycetota bacterium
CTCAACGCTCGGCGCCAGATGGGGCAGCCGCTTCCTTCCCTCGAACCCCCCACATGGGCAGCCACACGGCACGCTCGGATAGAAGTCTGGGAACCCGAATCCGACTTGACAAACCACAGGTCTTCATAGAAGTGGCACCCGAGACTCAGGTGCGTTTGGGCTTGCTGGTGATGGCATCCTCGATCTGCTTTCGGCGGGCAATCTTGATCGAGATGACAGCGATATAGGCGATGAAGATACCAGCGATGGCGAAGGTGACGCGGGCCTTCCAGAGGCTCATGACGACACCCAGGGTGCCAAAGAGGATGCCGATGCCGTAGAGAGTGAGGACAGCCCCCTTGACGCCGAGGGCTCGCTTGAGCATGTGGTGGAGGTGGTCTGCGTCCGGGTCGCTCATGCGCTTGCCGGACATCCTTCGGCGGACGATGGCAAGGCAGGTGTCCATGATGGGGATGGAATAGATGATGAGCCCGGCGAGGACGAGGTGGGTCTTGCCGGTGTCGCCGAGGGTGAGGACGATGACGATGGTGGTAAAGCCGAGGAGGAGTGAGCCGCAGTCGCCGAGGAAGATGGTGGCGGGGTTGAAGTTGTGCGGGAGGAATCCGAGGCACGCCCCGAGGAGCGCCATGCAGAGGATGACGCGGGAGGCGTCGCGTGGGCCGTCATCAAAGACGGCAAGCGAGAGGGCGACAATGAGGAGGGCAGCGGCGCAGATGGCGGTGGTGCCGCTGAGGAGGCCGTCAAGCCCGTCGAGGAGGTTGGAAGCGTTGCACGCGCCGAGGACAAAGATGGCGATGACAGCGGTGCCAGTCCAGTAGATGAGGTTGAAGGTGAGCCCGGGGTCGCCGGTTGGGAGTGTCTGTGTGAGGAGGGGGATAGCGATCCCTGTTGGGATATAGAAAGTGAGGTCTGGGTTGTTGAACCACTCGCCGAGCGTGGGCTTGAGGATGCCTCGAGCGACCTGGACACCGACATTGTCGTAGGCGAGTGCTGCGGCGGCAAAGAGTTGGCCTCCGATTTTGAGGCGGGGTTCGATGCCGATGACATCATCGAGAAGCCCGACGAGCATGATGATGGTGAGCCCGAAGAGGACGGAGATGGGGACAGGGAAGGGGATGGGGTTGAGCGGGTCATCGCCGGTGAGGTGGACGGTTTTGTGCCAGCCGATGATGCCGAGATTTGGGAAGGCGATGGCAACATAGCTGAAAAGAATGCCACCAAAGAGCCCGAGGAAGACCGCAACGCCACCGAGATAGGCGATGGGGATGGTGTGGGTTTTGCGGGCTTCGTCGGGGTGATCGATGATGTTGTGAGAGATCGCCAGGCGTCGCATGATGGGCGTGGCGAGGAGGGTGACGAGAAAGGCAACCACGAAGACGCCGATGTAGCCGTGGAAGACATCGAGGCGTGTCGGGTCGTTGAGGGTGTCGATGCCGGCGGCTTGGGCGAGGTCCTGCTGCTCACGGGCGAGCTTCTCGATGCTCTCGCCGAGGTGTTCGATCTGTTGGTTGATCGCACGCTGGGGGAGTGCCTGCTGGAGGGTCTGCAAGAGGGCGGGGGCGATCATGACTGCACCTTCCCGGCGGGGTCTGAGTGCGCAGCACGGATGTGGTCGGCGACATCACGGATGGTGTCTTCGAGTGTACGGGTCGGTGCAAAGCCGATAGCAGTGCGGATACGGGTGAGGTCCGGGCGTCGGCGGGGGAGGTCCTCGAAGCCCTCGGGAAAGGCGTGTTCGTAGGGGATGGTGCAGATGGTGGACGAGGAGTCGAGGGTTGTGATGACAGTCTCGGCGAGGGTGCGGATCGTGATCTCGGTATCAGACCCGAGGTTGAAGACGCGTCCACGCGAGGAGGGCTCGGCAAGGAGCGTGGGGAGGGCAGCCGAGATATCACGGACATCGCAGAAGCAGCGGGTCTGTTCGCCCGTGCCGTGGACGGTGAGGGGCTCACCGGCGAGGGCGGCCGCGACAAAGCGTGGCAGGACCATGCCATAGCGACCGATCTGTCGTGGGCCGACGGTGTTGAAGAAGCGGGCGATGACGACGGGGAAGCCCGTCGCGCGGTGGTGGGCGAGGGCGAGGTGCTCGTCGATGCCCTTGCTCATGCCATAGGACCAGCGGGCGATGGTGGTGCTGCCAAAGACGATGTCGTCGTCTTCAGAGAATGGGCTCTTTGCGCCCTTGCCATAGACCTCTGAGCTTGAGGCGATGAGGGTTGGGGTTGTGGCTTGAGCGGCAAACTCGATGAGGGCGATGGTATCGACGATGTTGGTTTTGATGGAATCGCCGGGCGCGTCCATGACGAGCTGCACCCCGACTGCTGCTGCGAGATGGTAGATTTGGTCAAAGGCGAGGTCTTTGGCTGTCAACTGGGTGAGCGCGTCGGTGAGGTGTGCTTCGATGAACTCGAGGCTCTCATGGGCCGGGAGGTTGTCGCGGCTGCCGGTGGAGAGGTTGTCGATGACCGTGACGCGGTCGCCGCGGTCGAGGAGCTGCTCGACGAGGTGGGAACCGATAAAGCCTGCTCCTCCAGTGACCAGCGAAGACCGCCGGCCCTTGTCCGGGCCGGCGGTGTGTGGATGGTGTTGATGGGCGTCGTATGTCAACCATTGCTCCCGCTTGAGCGGGTGTTTTAGGCAGCGTCTTTGGTGTACCCCTGGCTTGCGCGGATATTGCCACGGAGGTACCCGCCAGCAGAAGCCCTGACACTGTTGACAATAACCCCGAGGAACTCTGCCCGGGCATCGCCGAGTTCGTTCCGGATGCGTGAGACGAGACCCCGCTTCTCGGAGAATGCCTTGACAACGAGGACCGTCGCGTCGCAACGGTTGGCGATGCTGAGCCCATCACCCGCGACGATGGCTGGTGGGACATCAATAAAGATGATGTCGTATTCTGCACTTGCAGCAGCAAGCAACTCGGTGAACTCCTCACTTGCGAGCCGTTCCACGATCCGGCTTGGGGCCTAACCCACGGGGAGCACAGAGAGGTTGGGTGAGTCTGTTGCTAGGGCGGCAGCGCCGAGTGTGCTGGCACCTGCGAGAATGTCTGCAAGCCCTGGGGTATCGCCAAAGTCGAAGAACTTGTGCTGGGTGGGCCTGCGGAAGTTGGCGTCGATAATCAGGGTCTTTTTGCCAGCACCAGCGGTGGCATCGGCGAGGTTGGCAACGACACACGAAGTGCCGGAGTTTGGCATGCCGGCCATGACCATGATCGTCTTGTGCCCGGCGAGATCTGCGTGCTTGAGCAGGGGAGACCGGATCTGCCGAAAGCTCTCGGCAAGGACACCCTTGGGGACCCTCGCAAAGGCTCGTTGCACCTGGTCTTGGGCGGTGTCTGAGCATTCGCAGGCATCGGGGACAAAGCCCAACACCCGGGTGTGGGGGATCATGGCGATATCGCTCGGCCCCTTGACGCGCTGGTCGAGGAGTTCGCGGAGGAAGACGATGCTGGTGGTGAGACCGAGGCACAGGACGATCCCGGCGGGGACCATCATGAAGATGTCGGGTAAGACAGGCTTGTCGGGAATTGTCTGGCTCTGAAGCACCATGATGCGCTGAGCGGTGGAGAGTGTGGCGATGCTCTTGAGGCTCTGGAGATCGGCTTCCATATCCGCCTTGGTGCGAAGGATGTTCTCGATCTCGGTATCGATGTCATCGACCTTGACCTGGGTTTTGCTGAGATCGATAAGACGATTGATCAACTCTTCTTCCTGATTCGACAGATCGACGGCCTGAGCGGTGAATGTGGCGATGGTGTTGTTGAGGCTGTCGATCACGGCGGCGAATCGTTTGCGGAGCAGGGTTTCACGCTGCTGATCGAGCTTGGAGGTCCACGAGGCGATCATTGACTCGGTAGTCATCATGGCGCGATGGTCGGGGCCGATCCCCTGATGCTGCATGGCGGCTCGTTGGGCTTCAAGGCTGGCGATCGTCTGGAGGCTGTTCTGGATGAGGGGTTCCATCTCGACAGCAGCAATGAGTTCGTCTGAATAGGTCGGGCCACCGGCGGAGTTGAGTTCGGCTTCGTAGATCGAGAGCTGGGTCATCGCGGCTTCGGTGGAAGTGCGGATGCCATGGAGTGTGCCGAGGACGGTGTTGAGCTCGTAGCTGGCAGCGGCGAAGCGCTGTTCAAGAGAGTCGACCCGATCGGTGCCGAGGATTTGCTCGCGAAGGCTTTGTTTATCCTTGTAGTTGTTTGTTGCTTGCGTGATCTGTTTTTCGAGGGCATCGCGTTGTGGGCCGGTCTGGTTTCTGGTGCGCTCGGCGAGCAGGATGAGGTAAGTCTCCTTGACGAACCCGAGCACATTGGTGATATCATTGGCCTTTTTCCAGCCGAGGCTCATCTCGATAATGTCGGTATTGGGGATGAGCCTGACATTGATATGGTCCTGGAGCCATTCGGCGGCATCGTCGGCCTGGAACTTGCCGCCGGAGACGAACGACTTGTACCAGTCACCGCCATTTTGCTGGAGGCGGGGATCAGAGACAACACGCTCGATGACTTGGTCAGATTTCATCAAGGCGACCTGGGTTGCTGCAAAACGGCTCTGCTCGTCTTCATCGGCACCGAAGACAACCTTTCCGGCTTCCATGGTTGGGGCGAGAACCTGGAAAATTACCTGAGGCTTGTAGATGGGGTAGACCTTCTTAAGGATGAGGTGGGCAGCCACTCCGACACCGATACCGATGAAGCCCGAAGCAATTAGGACCCATACATACTTTTTTAAGATCTTGACCACATCGACATTGGAGGCCTGGGAAGCGTTGGCAGATTGTGCCAAGGGACGACCCGGGAGTGTCTGTGGGGTTCTGGGTGGTGATGCGGTGGTCATCGTCGGGGTCCCTGTGTGTCAGGTTGTGCCTGTGTGTGGCGGGTTGTACGCAGTGTGCGTGGATGTCGTTCGACTGTGGACAGGAGGATGTTCATCCTTGGTCTAGACTCTCTTGGACCTTCTTGAGGATCTCTGCATACCCATCGTCGAGTTTTCGGCCTTGGTCCAGCAAGGCTTGGATCTGCACGACAAGGTCTTGGGCACCCGTGCGATCACCAGACTCAACGAGTGTCTGGGCAAGGCGGATCATGTACTGAGCATCTCTGGGGGTTCCTCTGGTTGCTCGTACTGCTGCTGTGAGTGGTGCAATGGCTTTCTCAGGATGACCCAGAACCAGGTAGACGCTGCCGAGGGTGTCGAGCACCTGGGGACTGTTCGGCGAATGCACGGCTGCGGACTCAGCGAAGGGGAGGGCATCTGCCGGTCGGTTGAGGTTTACGGCGAGTGTGTAGGCGATGTTGTTCTCAAGTTGCCAGTCGTCTGGTTTGAGTTGGAGAGCCTGCTGCCAGAGGGAGACGGCACCCTCGTAGTCCTCAGTGGAGAGGAGGTTGCCGGCATGGGCGCGGAGGGCGGAATACTTGATTTCCACGCTTCGGGTCCGCGTGGTGAGCGCGGCGAGTTCGGACAGGCCGGACGAGGCGGTCTGGGGATCACTGAGCAGGACGCGTGCTCGAAAGAGGGAGGCCCATTCACCGGCGGCTGGTTTGGAGCCGAGTGTGCGGAGCATGCTGAGGGTTTGCTGCGGGTTGTCGAACACCCTGATCATCGACCCATACCAGAAGGTCATGGCATCGGCGCGAGGTTCGGTGAGGCTGAAAGAGGTGAGGCAATCGTTGCGTGCGGCCTCGAGGCGGTTGGTGAGCGCGAAGACGCGGGCACGGAGCAAGAGCAAGGAAGCATCCGTCATGACCAGGGTCTGTGCCTCGGCAAGCGCTCGCTCGGCATCGGCGGTACGCGGCGGGTTGCTGGCGAGGAGGAGCTCGGTGAGCCTGAGGACGATCTGTGGCTGTTGTTCGATCTGGAGGGCATCATGGTAAATGTCAATCGCGGGATTCTGCATGTCTCCGAGCAGGAAGAGTTCGGCGATGCGGGCACGGAGTTCGAGGTCACGCGGCCGGAGCTCGAACCACTCTTCAGCCATCAGGATCGCGTCACTCTCGAGCCCTCGGCGAACCATCGTGACAAGCAACGCCGAGCGGAGCTCTTCGAGCGAGGGGTTGAGGCGGACGGCATCGCGATAGGCTTTGATGGCTTCGTCATCTCGACCTGCCAGAGAGAGCATCTCGGCCTTTCGACGGTGGAGTTCGGCGATATCAGGACGGAGTGCTATGGCTTGATCGATGTCGGCAAGGGCATCTGGGAGCAGCTCGGGGACAAGAGCCTCGGCCCCGGAGCGAAGAAGCCAGACACGGTAGTCGTCGGGCCAACGAGTGACGGCATTGTCGAGTACGGCGCGGGCCTCTCGGTCGTTGCCTTGCTTGAGCAGGATCCGGGAGGAGAGGAGCACGACTGTGATGTCGGACTCAGCATCGGTGAGAGTCCCAAGCAAGTCTTTGGCTTCGTCGAATCGGTCGATGCCGATCAGTGCTTCGGCAGCCTGTTTGACGAGCGAGTTGTCTTCGTCGGGGACACCCTCGTCGATGAGAGTTTGCAGGATGTCGTATGCCTCGGCGTGTCGGCCGTAACGCATGAGTGTGCTTGCCAGGAGAATGTCGATCTCGAAGAGACCCTTGGGTTCGACACGGGCGGCCTGCTGGAGGGCGATAATGCCGTTGCTGGACTGGCCTCGGGAGATCATAAACTGTGAGAGGGCGACATACTTGGCCGCGCGTTGGTCTGGCGGAGTGTCGGCGATATCACGAGCGAAGACCCGGCGGGCCTCCTCAAGTTTGTTTCCCTCTGCAAACCAGCGTGCTTCGAGTTGGACGAGTGAGGTGCTCTGCCCGAACTGTTCGCGGGTCTCTTCGATGAGGGCGAGTGCTTCGTCCCGTTGGCCGAGTGTGATGTAGAGATCGGCCAGGGCGATGCGGTTTGCGAGGTTGTCGGGCCGGGCTGCAAGGATATTTTCGCGTCGATCGCGTGCCCCCTCCTTATCGCCCACGCGGGCTTCAAGCGCCAGAAGCATGTCCATAAACTGTTCGCTCCGGCGGGCAGAGCTCTCGCTTCGGCGCGCAACATCGAGGGCCTCATCGAGACGGTTGAGCCCGATGAGCCCGTTGCAGTAGTCCATGATGGCGTTGATGTCATTGGGCCTGATGGAGAGAGCTCGCTGGAATGAACCTATAGCATCAGCGGACCGCCCCATCTTGAGTTGGAGGTTGCCGTAGATACGCCAGAGGGAGGTGTTGTTTGGGCTTCTTTGGACGGCCTGACTGAACGCAACGAGGGCATCTTCGTCCTTTCCTTCGAGCAAGAGCAGGCGTGCTCGGAAGGTGAGCCCGTCGATCTGGTCGGCATTGGCGACCTCCGCACGCTCGGTGATCCGCCGGGCTTCCTCGAGATCGCCCGAGTTGAATGCACTGCTGAACTGGATCTCGATAAGGACCGCGTTGTTTGGGTCGAGTGCTTCGGCTTTGGCGAGGGTCTCGAGTGCCTCGGCTTCACGGTCTGCTCGAAAGTAGACATTGGCAATCGCCATGAGCTTTTGGATCTCGGGGGCGTCGGTTTCCTGGATCATCTTGATCGTGTCTTCATCCGACCCGATGCTTGCGATCGCACGCTGGAAGATATTGAGAGTCTCATCGTCTGGGTAGAGCGCGAGTGCGGCGTTGATGGTTTCAGTTGCGGAGGTGTCATCACCGGCACGCATCTGCAGGCGGGCCTTCTCGATATAGAGCTTGAGATCGTCCCCGAGTGTGTCGAGGGCTTGGCTGAGACGATCAATACCGGCTGCGGGGTCGGCGATAGTGGATTCCGTCCCATCGGCGATGCGGCGTGCGTCGAAGATGGCGCGCTCGATCGGGTCGGTTGCCTTCGTCGGGTCGATGCGCTTCTCGATATCGGCGATGCGGGTGCGCAAGGCGGCATCGTCGGGGTGACTCTTGAGTGCAGCGAGGAGGTGTGTCAACGCAGCCTCGGGGTGGTTGAGTGAGAGTTCAACATCCGCAAGAGCAACATGGGCAGAAGATTCGCCCGGGTTCAACACGAGGATTTGTTCGAGGGCGGTCTTGGCGTTCCCGGGCTGGCGGAGACGCTGGGCGATCTGTGCAGCGAGCCAGAGTGCTTCGCTGTTCTGGTTGTTGGTGTTCCGGTTGTGGAGGTCGAGCAACTCCTGGGCGACGGAGAACTCGTTCTCGGCGATCGCGATCTTGGCATCCATGAGCTGGATCGCAGAAGAGGTTTCGGGGATCATGGTGATAAGGAGATCGCGAGAGGCTTTCGCACGGTCGAGCCAGGCTGCTTTTTCCTGTTCGTCTTCGGCTTCGATTTGTGCTCGGATGGCATACTCGGTGATATTCACAGCAGCAATCAGGCGGCCGTTGATCCGCTTCCACGCCGCGAGACCGACGGGGAGGGGTGGTGTGTCGATGACTTGCTCAAGTGCGTTGACCGCCTCGGTGTATTCCTTTCTAGAGGCGAGCATGTCAGCCATGAGGATTGTATAGATTGCAACCTCTGGGTTGCGAGCTGCTGCACTACGGGCAAGGGGGAGTGTTGCCTCGTAATCTCTCCTCCGGTTGGTCTGCGATTCGAGCGCGTACATCCGGCGGAGCACACTGATATCAATGGACGCGGGGTCGAGGGCTGCGAGCTTCTGGGCGATCTCAATGGTGGACTTGTGATACCGCTCGGCGAGCTTCTCGATCTCGGGTGTCGCACTGTCGCCAAGGCTCGCCATGAGCTCGCTGGCTTCTTTCCTGAGATCCCCCTGGGTGACAAGCATCGAGGCAAGGATTCCGGGGAGGGTGTCTGGGCCGTTCGCCTGAAGGAAATCGTTGAGAGTCGTGGCGAGTTCGTCGCGGAGTTGCTTGGCTTCGGTGAGACGACCGGCGAGTTCGGCCTTGCTGAGCCTGATCTGCTTTATCGACATGATGGCTTCGAGCACTTCGTAATCAGAAGGATCGTCGGTGAGCGCAGCCGCGAAGTCGGCATCCGTTTGCTCGCGTTGTTCGGGGGTGAGATCGAGGTTCTGCCGGGCAACTGTCGCCAGGGCGAGCCCTCTGAGCCGCTTGAGCTTGGGGAGGTCAGGGTCGTTGGGCCTCATGGATTCATGTGTTTGGATATACCGCGTCGCGTCTGCAGCGATTCCCTCGTAGGACTGGCGGTTGAACGGGCTGTCCCGGAGCCATTCAGTCAGGAACTGAAGGTTCTCAATCTGGTAGTTGGTGTGGGAGACATTGTCGGAGAGGGCAAGCTGGTTGTAGATGCTGCGGTAGGTGCTGCTGAACTCGGTCTGCAGCTCTTTGTCGTTCTCCGGTGTCCAGTGCTCGAGAGCTTCGCGCCACTTGAGGAGGTAGATCGAGTTGTACGAATCCTTGTTGACGGCCTTGGAATAGAGAAGCTCGGCGGCCTTGTATTCTCCCTCGGCCATCTTGGCATCGCCTCGGCGGGCGAGCTCTTAGGCGGTCTTGAAAACAACCTTCCAGGCGAGGAAACCCGTAGCACCGGCAACCAGTATGAGCACGGTGGCAAGGAGCACGACGAACTTGACATTGACGCGAGATGCCATGATGGAGATTCCTCTTGCGAGCAGATCGGATTCGTACTTGGCCCAGAATCGGTCCGGGCGGAGGCAGGCAGTCTAGGACGGGTCGGTCTGGGGCTTATTGAAGGAGCCCTTGCGGGGGTTGCCGGGTGGGTAGATCCCGGTCTGGACATCGATCCAGTCGGGGGTGCAGAGCATGAGTTCGCCAAAGATTTCGCTCAGCAGGCTCGAAGCGTCCTGCGCGAGTTGGTCCATGGAATCGAGGTTCGAGGCGTTAAACTGGACCTTCAGGTAGTAGGCGTAGTCGTCCTGGAGTTTAAAGGCGAGCCCCCGGACACCATTGGCAGACTCGGTATGCCCGCCATTGGCGATGAAAAAGTAGCCCGCAAAGAGCGTGGTCTCTTTGGAGAGTGTGTATTCGCTGGTATTGATTGCAATGGATTGCGGGTTCCGGGGGAGACGGACGCGGCTCCCCGAGGCTGTCCTGATGCGGTAGATCGGGCCAAGATCCTCCGGGACATCCGGATCGAGAACCCACCGGGACTGATCGAGGTTGAGGGGGATAATGCGTGGACTTGCGCCCTGCTGGAGGCCGCCACCGATAAAGCAGCGTTCGGGGACATGGGGGACGGTATCGATCATGCCGGTGTAGTAGGCGACATGGAGCTCGATGTAGCGGGGCTTCTCAGGGTCTTCGGGGTTGCGCTGGCGGTACACACGGGTGAGATAGTTGGTGGTGCCGAGTTCGACCTCGATCTCTGCAGGTTCACGCCGATCAGACACTTTTTCCCATGAAGGCGTGATCTCGGGGAGAGAGGTGAGGGCAAACCCGCTCGCCGGTTCGATCGCCATTTTTTGAGGTGGAGCCCCATCATCGGCACGACGGAGTGGACCGCACCTGCTGCCGCGGCGATGGTGAGTGTGGTGCCCGCGAGGGCGATGATTGCTGAGGAGGTGAAGCGGGGCCAGCGGAGAGGTGTGCCCGCGGGGGCGACATTGGCAACAACAGTACCATCTGGCACAGCCTTTTTGAGTGCCCAGACGATTCCCATAAAGAGCCCAAGGGAGGGGAGCAGGAGGATGGTGCCGATGATCATGTGCGCCTCGCCCTGGGCAAGGTTGGGGTCGATGAGGCTGAGCAGGGCGAGCAGAGCAACACGGACGATGTTCATGAGGAGGGCGACAGGAGCAGCAAGGAGGAGCATGGCGATACGCTGCCACCACTGGCGGCACCCGAGCACACCGACGGCTGCTGCGAGCGCAAAGAACGCGACGAGCATGCGCATCCCGCTGCACGCCTCGGCGACATTGAGCTGCGGGAGCGCGGTGCCGTCGGCGGTAATCATGGTGAGCATGTTGCCGTCGAGGTCAACCGAATAGCCAAAGACCGGCCCGAGGACCGTGAGAAGGATCCACGCGCCCTTGCTTGCGAGGAGCTTAAGGGGGAAGGTGAGCCCGAGCATGACCGCTTCGCTGATGGTGATGGTAAAGGCAAGAAAGAGTATCGGGAGGGCGGTGAGCCTGAGGATTGCCGGTCCAAAGGCCGTGAGGACAATGCCAAAGAGTGTCGTGATGAGCGCGGCACCCTGGAGCATGTGATTCGAGATCATGAGCATAAAGAAGACATAGCAGGCGATGCCCAGAAGAATGAGCGAGAGCCCCGGCCAGAAGGCGCGGGCGGTGGTGGCAGCAAGGATGTGCCGTTGACGCCAGATCATGTACCCCGAGATAAGGGGTATGACAAAGGCGTGCCCCCAGTCCTCGATGAACTTGACGCTGAAGGTGCCTTGCCGTGCGATCCAGCCCCAGTAGAGCGTGACAAATGCTACGAGCGCAGCAACCACCAAGACCGGGACGAGCGTGCTGGTCGTGGCTCGGTCCGTGCTGGCTTGAGGCCTCTGTGTCTTTGCCACGCTCTGGATTGTCATGCCTTGCGGTTTCCTCCCTCGATAGGAACCCTACGGCGAGAGTCCGGGGCGTGTTCAGGAAGCCCCGTCTGGACACCCTGAGCGTTGCCTATGGGGCTCTCGGGAATACAAAGCCGGTGCTCCTGCCGAGTGTGATGCGCGAAATCTAACGGGTGTTGAAGTTGGTTGGCGGTGCTCCGAAAACATCATTACCGAAGTTGCGGTCCAGGAGGAACCCGAAGCCGTAGGTCGCGCGGAACCCGTTGCGGAAGACCGCGAGCGGGTAGGCCCA
>JAJRZG010000117.1 GCA_024275365.1 Planctomycetota bacterium
CACCTACGGCTCGATGGTCGGGCTTGACATGGCCCAGCAGTTGTTTGTGGACTGGACGATCATCACGACCGGCGGCTCGGGCAGCAATGCAGCCCATCCCGGCACCGCGATCGAGGTGCTGACCCTTGATGATGATGACGGAAACATCAACAACGGGACCCCTAACTACGACGATATCTGCACAGCCTATGGGTTGCACGGGATCGATTGCCCAGAGATCGTGCCTTTGATCTTCAGTTATTCAAGCGGGCTGCCCGGCATGGTTTCACCTTCAGGCGGGACAACATTTGATGTCCTGATTGAGGGGAGTGCCGGATTCACGCCGCAGCCCGGCACGGGTGTGCTGCATGTTGATAGCGGCAGCGGGTTCGTTGCGTACCCGATGACCGAAACCATCGACAACAACTACATCGCCGAGTTCCCCGCGATCGACTGCCGATCGGATGTGTATTATTATGTCTCGGCTGAGGCGACCGACGGCACGCCAGGCCAAGACCCACAGGATGCCCCGCTCGTTGCATTCTATGCCTTTGCGGCAGAGGCCCGGACCATCGTGCTCGATACCGATTTCCAGGACGACACGGGGTTCACCGTCGAGAGTGACGGCGTGACCGCTGGCGAGTGGAGACGCGCCATTCCCAACGGCAACCCGCCCTCGGACTACGACGGCTCGGGCAAGGCGTATGTGACCGGTATTGGCTTTGGCAACCCGGACCTCGACGGCGGTACGACCAGGGTGATCTCGCCCACATTTGATCTCACAGCACTCAACGATCCATTCTTGTCGTATGCCCGCTGGTTCTTTAATGAAGCTCCGCAGGAAGATGTCGATCGGCTCACGATAGAGCTTTCTGATGATGGAGGGCTCACATGGACGGTGGTCGAGAGCCTGACGAACCAGGGGCTTCAGTGGATCGTGACCGAGGTCCGGATTCTTGATTATGTCTCGCTCACCAATGAGGTGGTGGTGCGGTTTAGTGCTGTCGATGGCGGCGTAGATTCAGAGGTCGAGGCGGGCATCGATGCCTTCCTCATCGACGACACCGACTGCGGCGGCTGCATTGCCGACTTCAACGGCGACGGGAGCGTGAACACCCAGGATGTGCTCGCGTTCCTCAACGCCTGGAACGCAGGCGATTCATCTGCGGATATCAATGGTGATGGTCAGGTCAACACACAGGATGTGCTGCTCTTCCTGAACCTCTGGAATGCCGGCTGCTGAGGTCGCCACGCCTTGCAGAAACCAACCTTACGCCCCGGGCGAGCTGCCCGGGGCGTTTTCTTTGGCACTCGAAGACCTCTGTGTGCATCCGTGGACGCGGTTGGAGCGGATCGGAGCATCGAATCGGGCTTTATGCTTGACGAAACTATGCCTGATCTGGTAGACAAAGTGTTTGCACATGCGCTTCGGGCGAGTGTGCCCAGAGAGGGTTGTCGACGGTATTCCCATGAGGGGGAAGGCCCGGATAACACCAGGATCGGTTTGTTCGGTCGGTCATGAGCTTGTGTGCCGGTGTTCTGTCGGTGGTCGGTCAGAAACCCGGTCTCAGATACGATAGAGAGATACCCATTCATTTCGAGATGAAACAGAGGAACCACACGATGAGATCAGGAAAGTTTGCAGCTCGCTCCTCGACCCGAATCATGCTCTTGGCTTCGGCTGCCATTCTTGTTGCGGCTGCTGGTCAGGCTGTTGGTGCGGGCGGTGAGGCTGGGCCAATTGATGGATCAACGATCGGGGAAGTGAACGCGACTTCGCTCTACCTGCGTTCGGGCGTGGTGGATGCCTCGATCCCTCGAGGCGGGCTTGAGCAGCTTGCCGGGCAGGGGGGGCGGTTTGTGATCCAACTTGATGGCCCGATGACACCAGCACGCCGAGCGGCGCTGGGCGAGGCGGGCGTGGTGTTGGGCGACTATTTGCCGATCAACAGTTACATCGCCACCTTCAGTGGTGCAGACGCTGTCGGACTTGCGGGGCTTGGGTTCGTCCGTTGGCACGCGCCGTTTGATCCGGCCTGGAAGCTCGCGCCGGACCTCGGCAAGCGTAAGGTGACGACCAACGACCGGCTGTTCTTTGAGGGGCTCGGGATATCGGCGTTGGTAGTTGATCTTTTCGAGGATGCAGATGTCACCGAGGCGGTACAGGCGATCCTGGCGATCAACGACCAGACCGATGTCGTGTCGGTCGGGTCAGTCGGCACGCAGCCTCAGCTTCATGTGCTTGCTCCGACTGAGATGGTCAAGCAACTCGCGACGATTGATGGTGTGCAGTTTGTCGAGGATGCACCAGAAGTCACCTTCCGCAATGCGACCACAACATGGATTATCCAGTCAAATGTCAGCGGCCAGACGCCGTTGTGGGACGCGGGGCTGCACGGGGAGGGGCAGATCCTCGGACATATCGACGGCAAGATCAATATCAACCACTGCTCGTTTGTCGATCCAGAGGGCGACCCGCCCGGGCCCAACCACCGCAAGATCGCGGCGTACAACACGACATTGGGTTCAAACTTTCACGGCACACACACCGCGGGGACGGCTGCGGGAGACAACGGTGTCAACGGTGACACCCGCGGCATGGCGTACATGGCACGGATCGCCTTTGACACAATCCCGAGTTTTAACGAGACATCGTTCTACAACACCCTCACGCAGCACGAGGGGCAGGGTGCCCGGGTGCATACCAACAGCTGGGGCAACGACAACACAACGAACTATGACGGGATGACCAGGGCGATCGACCGGTTCAGCTATGACTACGAGGACAACCTTGTGACATTTGCGGTGACCAACCAGTCGCTCCTGAAGAACCCGGAGAATGCAAAGAATGTGCTCGCTGTCGGCGCGAGCCGAGATACACCAAGCCAGCACAACCACTGCTCTGGTGGCAGAGGCCCGACCAGCGACGGGCGGCGCAAGCCCGAGGTGTATGCGCCGGGGTGCTCAACCCGTTCGGCGTCGGCATCCACCTCGTGCAGCACAACAACCGCGACAGGCACCTCGATGGCAAGCCCGGCGATCGCGGGTATTGGCTTGCTCATCAGGCAGTATTATTCGGAAGGCTTTTACCCATCGGGTGCTGCCAATGGCGGGGATGCGTTTATCCCCTCTGGTGCGCTCATCAAGGGTTCGCTTATCAATGCGTCTGTTGATATGACCGGTGTGAGCGGATACCCGTCAAACAGGGAGGGGTGGGGTCGGCTGCTTGCTGACAACGCGCTCTATTTTACCGGTGACACACGCACGCTGTGGGCGATGGATGTCCGCAACGCCTCGGGCATGAACACCGGCGAATCGGTCGAGTACCCGATCGAGGTCCTCGGCGTGGGCGAGCAGTTCCGCGTGACGATGGTCTTTACCGATCCCGCGGCCTCTGCTGGTGCAAACTTTGCCGCGATCAACGATCTTGATCTGGAAGTCGTCAGCCCCAGCGGCTCCCTCTACAAGGGCAATGTCTTTAGCGGCGGTGTCAGCACCACTGGTGGCACCAAGGACGACAGGAACAATGTCGAGCAGGTCCACCTCGACTTCCCCGAACTGGGCACCTGGACCGTGCGGATCAACGGTGCCGCGGTCAATGTCGGCACACAGGGGTACGCATTGGTCGTGACCGGTGAGGTTGCCGAGCCGAGCGACTGCGTTGCCGACTTCAATGGTGACGGCACCGTGAACACCGCTGATGTCCTCGCCTTCCTCAACGCCTGGAACGCTGGGGACAGTTCTGCGGATATCAATGGCGACGGTACCGTGAACAGTCAGGATGTACTCGCCTTCCTGAACCTCTGGAATGCTGGCTGTTGAGCTAAAAGCTGCGCCGCGTGCATCTGGCTCATCAGTGGACGCTGGCGCTGAGTTTGCGAAGCGTCGGCTATTGCCCATGTGTTCATCATCAATCCGACACTTCGAAAAGCCTTAGTGGCGGTCTCCAAAGACACCCTCTCGGTATGCTCAACAAAGCCAAACACACACAAGGAACCTTTGCACAAAACCGAGCAGTCCCGTGTATTCCCGCTTCAGGCTACACCACCGCGGGCCAGAAAGTCCGCCCCCCTGATTCTGCAGAGGTTCCGCAAGAATACTGTATTTCGCACTTTTCATCACGAGAACTGTCCGTATTTTTGGTACACTCACTGAGAACAGGCCACCAGACTTTGTGTTGACCGAGGAGAACACCCAGATGCATCTCAACCGAATAGCCGCACTTGCCTTCATCGCTTCGGCAGCGGCGACCTGTTTCGCTCAGCCTGCGATCGATTCCCCTGTTGTTGTGGTGGGGGCAGAAGGAAAGTTCCAGATCGTCGAGCTTGACCACCAAGTGATCGGGCAGCTTGCCACGCAGCCCGGCGAAATGCTGCTCAAGGACTTTCCGATGCCCGGTGGCAAGGTGGTTGATCTTCGCATCGAGCCGTTCGAGGTGCTGACCCCCGAGGCGAGCGTCGTGCTCGGAACGGCTGAGGGCGACATCGAGATCGGCAGGCCGGCCGTTTCGCTCTATCGGGGGAGTGTGGCTGGTAAGCCCGATTCACGAGTCTTCCTCTCGTTCTCGCCCTATGGCACGCACGGTCTGATCCAGTCGGGAGGTTCGACGGCTGTGCTTTCGAGTGGCGAGTTTGGTGCGGAGCAGCCTTTGGTTGTTACCGATCTTGCCGACTTTCCTGAGCCACCGGACTTTGCGCTGGGGTGGGAGTGCCATGTCGGTCCCGAGCACATCAACCCGCTCGGGCTTGATCTGAAGGCGATTGGTGTTGGTGGTGATGGCGACGGCGGGCTTCGGGTCAATCCCTGCCGCATTGCAAGCATCGCGATCGATACCGATTTTGAGTACACCTCCTGGAAGTTTGATGGCGACATCGATGCCTCGGCTGCCTATGCGGTCACGCTCATGGGTGCCGTCGGTGAAATCTTTACACTGGATCTGAATGTCCGGCTCGTTGTGCCCTTTGTGCGAGTGTGGGCCGACAATGTGGATCCCTATGACGGCGGCGACCTCAGCCTCTTCCGCAACGAGTGGAACGCCAACATGGGACATATCGAGCGTGATCTTGCCCATATGCTCAGCGGCGACTATGGCGGGGGGGTCGCGTGGGTGAGTGTCCTCTGCCATAACTCGTATGGTTATGGGCTTTCCGGTGTCAGCGGCGGGTTCCCCTACCCGCTCGAAGACCACAACGGGGGAAACTGGGATGTGTTCGTTGTCCCCCATGAACTCGGGCACAACTTCGGCACGCTCCACACCCACGACGGATACGACCCAACCATTGATGATTGTGGTAACGGTGACTGCTCGGATGCCTGGGGCGGAACGATCATGTCCTATTGCCACATATGCTCAGGTGGGATGACCAACATCGTCCTCGCGTTTCATCCACGAGTGATCACGCAGGTCTCAAGCTATCTTGACGGCGCGTGCAATATCCTCGGCGACAACCTGGCGTTCGCGATGGATGACGAGGCGGATGCGATCCAGGACATACCGTTGCGGATCGATGTGCTCGCCAATGACATCCCCGCCAACTGTGTCGAGCCGACGATCTTTGCGGTCGTGCCGACGACTGATGCAGGGGGGACAGCAGAGATATCAGTGGGCACAGGCGAGGGTGGGCGTGACGAGGTGCTCTACACGCCGCCGACGGGCTACCTCGGTGAGGATTATGTCGATTACATGATCGAGACCAATCCGGGCATCTTTGATACCGCGGGGATCAATCTCGCGGTCTTTCCGGGGCGGTTTCCTGATGAGCCCGGCGCGACTCGCCCCGGTGCCCGCGTGAAGTATTACGAGCTTGATCCTTCGGTGACGCAGCTCCCAGACTTTGATGCCCTGATGCCGTATGGCTTTGATATGCTCCCCGAGATCGACTTCCCCGAAACCACGGGCAACTTTGCAACCAGTGGCCGAACGAGTTACCTTGGCGCGGTCTTTGAGACTGGTCTTGTCGTCCCAGAGGCGGGGATGTACACGCTCTACCTTGATTCTGACGAGGGCTCGCGGCTGGTGATTGATGGCGAGACGATCGTGGACAACGACGGTGTCCACCGCATGATCGATAAGAGTGGCCTGATCGGCCTGCACGCGGGACTCCACCTGCTGCGTATTGAATACTTTGAGCGCCACAGCAAGCAGGGGCTGATCGCCAGCATCGAAGGACCGGGTATGACCAAGCAGGTGGTCCCTGCGGGCATGTGGCGGACCGCCGACTGCATCGCCGACTGGTTTAGCGATGGCGTGGTGAACACGATCGACTTCCTCGCCTTCCTGACAGCATGGACCGAGCAAGACCCAGCAACCGATCTCGATGCCAACGGGATCGTGAATACCTCTGACTTTGTCCTCTATCTTGGGGCATGGGCTGCGGGCTGTTCGTAAGAAGCATGAGGCAATACCCCACCAAACAGTGGGGTGAGAGTTCGGTGATCGACCCGTATCTTGTCGGGTAGGGCACGCCCCGTCATGGGGCGTGCTGGCGCGAGCTCGGTGGCTCGTGACCATCCAAACCGATTGAAAACGGAGTTGTTGAAATGAAAATGCGTCTTGCTGTGTTGGCTGCTGTCTGGAGTCTGGGAGCGTCGGCTCTTGCTCAGGTCGAGCATGTTGTTGAGCTGGTCGGGACGACCTTCGTGTATAACGGGCAGACAAACGAAGATATCGATATCACTATCCACCCCGGCGATACAGTGCGGTGGGTCTGGGTGAGCGGGTTTCACAATGTCGTCAGCGGCAGCCCCGGCAACTTTGACGGGTTGTTCCGCAGCGGAGACCCAGAGAACCCACCCGCTGAGTTTGTCGTGACCTTTGACGACATCGGCGACTTTCTCTACCACTGCCATGTGCATGGTGGGTTGGGCATGATCTCGATGATCAAGGTCCGATGCCCCGCTGACCACAACGTAGATATGGATGTCAACACGCTCGATGTGCTGGCGTTCCTCAACGACTGGGTTGCAGGCGACGACGCTGCCGACTTTAACAACGACGGCGTGGTCAACACGCTTGATGTGCTGGCATTCCTCAATGCCTGGACCAGCGGCTGTTGACCCCTGACAACATGTTTGGCTGAGAAGAAGGGCCGGCTTCTCAAACCCCAAACCTTTGCCGAACCCTCTTGTATTATGAGCGGCGCTGCTGTAATCTGAAACGATTGCAGCACGCGCCGCTTTTCGTGGGCTTTGATCCCTCAGGGAGAAGGAGATTTGATGCGCACCCAAACCATGACCAGTATTGTTGTCTCACCCGCCGCGAGCACCGCATCGGTGCGACTCGCACAAAGGAGCCTCCGCCACAGCAGTAAGTTTCGGGCCAGGACCTTTGCTGCCATTGCGCAGGAAGAACCCGGGCTGACGGCTGTGTGATATACTCGACAGGTGTTCGGGTGGGAGATCGCCTGACACCGATTCATTCTTGATGCCGATCGGCGCTCTTGAACCCAAGGAGAAGACCATGCTGCGCACCGCCACACTGATTGCTGCCTCACTCGCCCTCCAGGCCATGGCCCAGCCAACCGATCTAATTGTGCAACCGCGTCAATCGAATGTGAGCGCACAACTCTGCCTCACACCTCCGGGGCTCTCTACAGAGTGCGATGTGAGCACCAGTTCGATCACCGGGATGCTCACAGTCGAGCTTGATACCTACGACGCAGCGACCGCCATCACCCTGCACGACTTTCTCTTGGCGTTTTCCAGCACGCTCAACTACAACATGGACTGGGGCTTCTTTATCGGGGGGGTTGATATCCAACTCGCTGATGTTGTCGTCAGCTACGCGACACCGGGCACTCCAACAGGCCCGGTGGTGGTCGATGGCGTTGGCGACTTTGAGTTCCCGCTTGTGCTGGCACTTATTTCCGGCACCGGGAGCTATCAAGGCTATGGCCCGGTCATGGGCGGGCTTGTCGGGTCGGGCACCTTCAACCTTGCAGACTTTGGCGTAGTCGATTAAGCGATCGCGGGGAATATCGCGGTCTCAAACGGGCAGGTGACACTCGCTGGGGCTCAGGCGTTCAGCAACACCGGCGACATCAATGGGCTGGTCACCTCGATCGATGGCACAGCCACCATCGTTGCGCTGGGGGATGTGCCCGATCAGTGCCGAGTCGATATGAACGGCGACGGCATAGTCAACACACAGGACTTCCTTGTCTACCTCGGCCTCTGGTCCGCCGGCGATCTCCAAGCCGACTTCAACGGGGATGGGCAAGTCAACACACAGGACTTCCTCACATTCCTCAACGAGTGGACAGCGGGCTGCTGATCGCGTCGCTGTTTCTGTCGTATACCTATCAAAAACCATCAGGAAAAACTGAACTTCAAGAATCTGTGAAATATTTTTAGGAATTTCCTTTGCATTCCTCATGGGTGTTCCGGTAACCTCCGAGTGATAAGATGGAGGCTTGCTGCTCACAGTTGGCCCAAATGGATTCCCCTCTCCCCGCGTGTGTGACCGCGGCTCCTCATCGCTGGAGGCGACCGTCATGCTTGACACGACGAAACCCGAGACCCCGACCTGTTCTCGCTTGCCCAAGATTGATGCCGATCCGTTCGTTATCCCCCCGCCCACTGTGAGCGCATCGGTCGAGCTTGCCGAGCGGTACGAACATTTTTATGTGACTGCCTCGGGCGATCCGACATGCCTGCCCTGGCACCACTCGGGGGCCAACCACGCCCTGATCGACTGGCTGCACACCGAGGCACCGCGGCAAGTCCGCCCCGGGGCCCGGACAATCGTGGTCGGGTGTGGCCTGGGTGATGATGTGATCGAGCTTGCCAACCGGGGGTATGACGCGTGCGGGTTTGATATCTCACCGACATGCATCGATTGGGTTCGAAGGCGTTTCCCTGATGATGCCGAGCGGTTCTTTCTTGGAGATGTGCTCGATCCACCGACCCGGCTTCGTGCGAGGTTTGATCTTGTCGTCGAGGCGTTCACGATCCAGTCGGTCTGGCCGAGCGTGCGCGAGCAGGTGTTTGCGGGCGTGGTCTCTCTTGCCAAGCCGCACGGCACGGTGCTCACACTTGCGCGTTCTTGCGAGGAGAACACCCGGATCGAGGAGTGTGAGTGCGCGCCGTATCCATTGTGCCAGAGTGAACTGCTCGGACGGATGGAGCAACTGGGTTTCTCGCCGATCCATGAGCTGGATTGTTGCGTAGACGACCTCGACCCGCCGCACCCCTGTCTGCGGGCGGCATTCCGACGCAACTGAAAAACACAACACCGAGAACAACTTTGCGTCATCGTGCCTGTCGTGTGCCATATCTATGAAAAATGTTGCCAAGTCAAGTCTTGCCGATACATTTTTCCATTCCTCTCACCCGTCCGTACGCACGAGTCCATCCTGCTCGTCGAGCACCCATACCTGCACACTCTACCTGTGGTAGTCCATCTCGTCGTAGAATGCATTCTGTTCCATGCCTGTTGCTCCTAGATGGGGTTCTCCGATCCCACTGGATATACCAGAAGGAACAATAGGTCTTCACCCCCATCGGCTCTGTGAACCGTGTGGGACCGTTCGTACACCCGACAGGCTGTGCCACACACTGAATCACCCGCTTCGCCCCGGATTCAGATGGCTCTCACGCCACAGGGGGGCTCAGTATTTCTGTGTTTTTGAGCTTTGTTCTGGTGTTTTCGAGTTCTTTTGCTGAAATCTCACTTGTACGCTACAGCGCGGGGATAATCCCGGGCGGTGCAACACCTGTTGCGACCGATCGAGAGATTCCCTGATCGTTTCTGTTGGAGAGTTGCGCATGTTGTTGCACACCAAGACGCTCATCACCCTCCTGGCCACCACTGCCCTCGCATATCCCGCGGCTGCGCAGGTTGTCAGCCCACCCACAGCAAAGCCCGCCCCGGCAGACCCCTATGTCCCGCCACCGCCGCCCCAGCCCCGGCTTGCTACAGAAGTACCCGTCGATCGGGCACCGCCCATTGACTACGACCCAATCACCCCCCGCGATTAGAACGGCGACATCGTCCCGCTCGAAGCACCGTACGAATACATCGCCATGTCTCACAACCCCTTGATCACCGTCGAGGTGCTCACCAAGATCGCGCCGGCCTTTTATGAACGCCGTCAGCGCATCGAACAACTCATCATCAACAATCTTGAAGTGATGATGGAGATCGACAACGGACTCATCGGCACGATGCGCATGAACGAAGAAGAAGCCATGCGCGCCACCACAAGCAAGGTCTCAGCCCTGACAACCCAAGCCACCCTGACACCATTCCTCTCGGCCGAAATCACCAACTATGGTGCCGCCGACCGCATGATCGGGATCATCACCCAGCGGATCATGCAGGACCACCAGAAGCTGGTCACCATGGCCGCGATGAACGCACCAACCAACGACGAAGGCGCAACAGGGTTCGACCAGATGATGCAGGTCGCCCTGGACATGTCGATCTCGGAGTATGAATATTTCTACAGCCAGCTCATGATGGACATCGCCAACCAGTTCAGCGTTGTGCTGCCAGAACTCGCAATCAACGCCGTGACCGCCGGCATCGTCAACCCGCTGGCCGATCGCCTGGCAAACGAGGGTGACCTCGACGCCCGCGCCTCGCTCATCCGCGAGATTTTTGCTGCACTCGACAACGACACACGCATAAAGACTGCGAAACTGACGATCGCACAACGACCAGAGATCGACACCGCCTCCCTCATGGCACCCATCCCCGAGGGTGCAGAAGCAGTCGAACTCGACAACGAGACCCGCCTCGAAATCATCTTCCAACTCCTCGACGGCGGCAAGGTCGATACCAGCGCGTTCCTCAAGTAACACACACGGAATCTCTCAAAAAACAGTGGGACGAACACTCCTGTGTGCCACGGCCACTTTGGCCGTGCCAAACGGTTCCACACGACCAAATGGCCGTGGCACACGCCGCAAAGCACGAGTTCTTTGTAAGAACCGATTTACTCCGGCCGCATGAACGGGAAGAGCAGCACATCCCGGATTGACCGTTGGTTGGTGAGCAACATCACCAGCCGATCGATCCCAAGCCCCATCCCGCCGGCCGGGGGCATCCCCACCTTGAGCGCACGGATGAAATCCTTGTCGAAGGTGCGGAAGGTGCTCTCTTCATCATCAACACCCGCGAGTTGGGCGCGGAACTTCTCCGCCTGCACCTCGGGATCGTTAAGCTCGGTGTAGTGCGGAGCCAACTCCATGCCGCCGATAAACAAATCCGCCCGGTTGGCAAGTGTCGAATCCTCCGGCTTGGGGCGCGTCAGCGGCGAAATCGCACTCGGATAGTCGGTGATGTAGGTCGGTCGGATCGGATCAAGACTCGCCTCGGCAACTTCCTCGAAAACCTCATTCACGATGATCGCATCAGCAACCTTGCCGCGCAGCTCGCCCGCGCCGACCTCACGACCCTCGGCTGCCAGGTGCCCTGCATACTTGCGCACAATCCCCAGCTCGTCCGCCTTGGCCCACACCCTGTCGAGGTCCGTCATCGCAAAGCCGAGCGACCGCTCGAACAACTCGCCATAACCCACACGCACAAAGGGCGAGCCCAAGTCGATCATCAACTCGCCGAAGGGCAACACAAGATCCGCGTCAGAAACCGACGAGACATCGACACCCCGCGACCGCGCGACCACCAGCCTCGCGCTCTCCCGGCAGAGATGCTCGGTCAGCTCCATCATCGTCCCCATGTCGCCGAAGGCTTCGTACGCCTCGATCATGGTGAACTCGGGGTTGTGTTGTTTGTCCACGCCCTCGTTTCGGAAGTTCCGGTTGACCTCGTAGACCTTGGGCATGCCACCGACCAGCAGCCGCTTGAGATAGAGCTCCGGCGCGATCCGCAGCGAAACATCGACATCCAGCGCGTTGAGGTGTGTCTTGAAGGGACGGGCTGCGGCTCCACCGGCCTGGGCCTGGAGCATCGGCGTCTCGACCTCCTGATACCCCCGTGCATCCATCAATCGCCGAATGTTCGAGACGATCGCCGAGCGCAGCTGAAAGACCCGCATCGTCTCGGGGTTCGCCCACAGATCGACATACCGCTGCCGATACCGCAGCTCGACATCCTGCAACCCCGCGTGTTTGGTCGGTGGCGGCGTGAGACTCTTGGCAGCCGGGGCAAACTCGTCCACCCAGATCGTCACCTCGCCGGTGCGGGTCTTCATCAGCGGGCCGTGGGCGACGACGATATCGCCGAGGTCCGTCGCCTGGGTGAGCGGAAAGCCAGCCCCCGTGCAGTCCCTCTTGCTAACCGCGATCTGCAAGTCCTCACCCGAGGCATCCCGCAGGTTCATCCAGATCAGTTTGCCCCCGGTCCGCTTGAGCATCACCCGCCCAGCCACTTTAACCCGTGGCCGATCGTCGATGGGGTTCTCGCTCTTGGCCGTCGCCTGATGCTTGGCATCGGCCGCTTCGTCGTAGCGGCTTTTCGCTTCGGCGAGCGTGACCAGCCCGTCGGTTCGCGTGCCATAGGGATTCACACCCCCGATCGCGCGGGCTTTCTGAAGGTTGGCACCCCTGGCCGCTTCCTGCTCATGCAGCGGTGGCTCACAGGGTGACCCAGCGGACAACTCAGCGGACGGCATCTCTGGTGGTTGGGTACTCACAACCGGATCGTAGCGGACTTTGTAGAGCCCTACTTTCCAGTTGGATTGTTCACCCGAACCTGCTGAATCTTCTGGGCCTGCCTCGCATCACACAACGGCAACTCCGGACCTTCTTCACCAGTGATGATGTCCGCCAGAGAGGTTGTCCCAAAGATCTCGATCACCCCAGCAGCAGCCTCATCCATGCGGTGGTGCAAGGCACACAGGTGCTCGCTGTGATTGTCGAGCCCAAGCGGGCACTCCGTGATCCGCCTGACAGGGCTCACCGCGTTGATTACATCGAGCAGTTTGATGTCCCTCGCATCCTTGACCATCCGGTATCCACCGCCAACACCCCTGCGTCCAACGATGAGGTCTGCACCCGCAAGGGTCTGCAACACCTTGGCAAGATAGTTCG
>JAJRZG010000118.1 GCA_024275365.1 Planctomycetota bacterium
CGTGACGCGCACATTCGGCGACCCGCTCGGCCGCATCGCCCATCGCACGATCTGCTCCCAGAACTGTCCATACTGCCCCCATCCGACCCACGCCCGGCCCCACCGCGTCGTTGCGTCGCTGGTAAAGGTCACCGTCCGCCCCAAGCCGTACTGCCACTGCGCCCCGATCGGATCGTTCTCCTTGCCCCGCAGCGTCACCTGCGCAAGCCCCTCCCGCTCGGCAGCCACAACATACCCCGAGAGCGGCGGCACCGCCCCGATCCCCCGAAGCGTATCAACCCCCTGCACCATCACCGGCTGAATCTCGCCCTCCTGGATCAGTGTCCGCTTGATCGTCTGGGCTTCTTTAATAAAGATCTGAGGCAACTGGGCAAGGTTGCTGACCTTTACCTCATAATATGTTCCCTTTGTAAAGTCGGCCATCCGCTTGAGCGTGCGCACATCCCCAGCACTGTGCGGGTTGACACCGATTGCAGAGATTGTGACATTTGCTCTTTGGTATTTTTTCAGGACACTCACGCTCAGGTTCGGGTCGCCATCGGAGACGACGATCACATGTCGCTGCCCGGCGTCAGTCGCGAGCAGCCCGGCCAGGGCAAGCTCGAGCGAGGGGTCAAAGTCGGGCATGTCGCCAAAGACGAGCTGGTTGATCGCCGCCTGGGCTGCGCTGCCGTCGCCCTTGAGCTGCATCGGCAGCGTCCAGTCCACGCCGCCCTGCCAGCCAAACTCAACGATCCCCACATAGTCGAGTCTCGAGAGCGCCCCGACGGCTGCCTCGCAGATTTTTTTCCCCCAATAGACCCCCCGTGGGATCTCAACCGAGTGGATCACCAGCGCAAGGGCACCCCTGGGCATCTGCCTTTTTTGAGGCGGGTCCAGGCGGATTGGCAGCGCATCTTCAAGAGGCGAGCCAATCCATCCGCCCGCGCCAAACGACCGATCACCCCCGATCATGACCAGCCCGCCCCCGGTGTCGTGGACATACTGCCTCAGCACATCCTGTACCTCATAGCTGTAGGGGTAGGCATCCTGGTTGACCATTACCACCGCGTCATAGTTGTTGAGCCCGGTGAGGGTCAGGTCGGCCCGGTCGGGTGCGCTGACATCACACCGGATGCCCGCTTCGCGCAGTGCCGCGACCAGGTCGGCCGATTCATCGGTCTCGTTTGCGCCTGCGCTCCGCAAGATGAGCACCCTCCCCTCGCCCGAGACAAAGGTGACGCTTGTGCCGGTGTTATTCTCGACGATCTGGTCGATGAGCAGCCAGCCTGCCGACCTGTCTGCCTCGAAGACCGCCTGATACTCGTGCGCCCCCCGCCCATAAACTGGCACGGGCACCTGCAAGACATTCGTGCCCGCGTCGAGGCTGACCGGCACACCGGTCGAGGGGCTGCCCGGATCGAGGTCGAGGGGGATGCCGTTCTCCATGATCGAGAGTCGACCGGTGGCGGGACGGGTCGCGGTGAGGATGACCCTGATATTGAATGTTTCACCCTCGCGGGCGGTACCCGGCGTGACGACCCGATCGACGATGACCTCGTTGTCATAGCGGTACCGCAGCGGCATGACATCGATCGGCACGCCCGCCGCCCGCGCTGCTTCTGCCGCTTGCAGCAGGCTGCCGCCGGTCTCGAGCCCGTCGCTCAAGAGCAGGATGCGCAGGGCTGCGTCCTTTGGGTCGGTCGCAAGCGCGAGCTGGATGCCCGAGGCAAGGTCTGTCCCGTCGAGCCCGCCGACAAATCGGCGATCAACCCCGGTGACAGCCTTGGAGGGCAGGCTCTGCACGATCGCGTCTCGCGCGACGGTGATTGTCCCGAGGCGGTCGTTGGTTTCCTTGCCCGTCTCGGCTGCTTCGGAGATGAATCGTTCGACCAGTTGCTGCAAGTCGGCGGGGACGCTTCGGCTGGCATCGATCACCGCGTTGACCGCGACATCCTCGCTTACTTTGCGGAGCTGAGGCTCAGCCATCGCGCCGGCGAGCACCGCAAGCACGATGAGCCGGAGCACAAGCGCAGCGATCCGTGTGCCACTGGCGAGCCCCGAGAGGCTCTGCCGGGCGATCCAGACCGAGAGCCCACCGAGCACCGGGATGAGCAACAGCCAGACCGGTGCGAGAAACTCGATCGGCCCGAGATTGAGCGAAGCCAGCACCTGCACGCTAGAAGCGTCCCCTTTCCACCGCTGCCGCCTTGACGCCGGGCAGCTTGGTCACGATGATCCGGCTGTTGCCCGAGTCAAGCACATAGGTTACACGATCATCCACAGCAGCGCCCCAGGGGGTTGCCAACTCACCCTCCCCCCGACCGGCGGTGCCAAAGACACCGAGGCTTGTGCTGCGTAACAGATCGACCCGTTGCAGGCGTGATGCACCAAACTCGGTGACGAGCACCGTCGAATCGTTGAGCAGCACGAGGTTGTAGGGGAACTCAAAGCGCACCGCTGTGTCTGTCGGTTCGCTTTCGGGCTCGGGTGTACCGATCCAGCCGAGCAGGTCTCCATCGAGGGTGAACCGTCCGAGCCTGTGGTTGCACGAGTCTGCCACGATCAGTTCTTTGCGGCCTGTATCAATCACCATCGACTGAGGGCGACTGAACTCGAGTGCAGCCGGATCGAACCCGTCGCCGAGCGTCCCGAAGGCAAACAGGAATTTGTACTCGGCATCGAAGACACTGATCCGGTCGTTGCCTCCATACTCACTGACATAGATGCGTTCGACCCTGCTGCCGTCGCTGGTCAAAAGCACCGCGATATCGGTGGTATAGACAAACTGCCCCGGCTCGGTCCCTGCGCTCCCAAAGCTCGCAAGCAGCTCGGGCTCGATCTCCTGTGGCTTGTCGGGCAGGGTCTCGGGCAGCGCATACACCATCACTCGGTGGTAGTGCGTGTCCGCGACATAGACCGCTCGGCCGAGCGTGCCGTCCGCGAGGGTCGCCGGCGCGATCGTGATGCCCGCCGGCTTGCCCAACGCCAAGTCGGGCATCTGCCACCACACCCCGGCCCTGCCGGTGTTGGGATCGATCTGCTGCACTCGGGCCGATTTGTCGATGACCCAAAGATGCTGCCCATCAAAGTCGATCGCGCGCGGGTAGGCGAACTGCCCTGGAAATGTCCCCGGTTCGCCCAGCACCCGCTCCACCTCGAGCAGCCCGGCAGTGGGGACAGCAGGGTCGCATCCACCAACAACCAACGAAATCCCAATGAGCATCGCACTCGCTCCCACGCGTATCGCGCCCAACAGATTCTGAGCCTCACACTTTTGTGCGGGGTTCTTCCGCGTTCTTGTGAGGAGCGTCCGCGCGGACGACCCCGTACTGAAGTCCGGGGCTCGGAGGGCTTTCCACCCTTTCCTGGACAATTGGGAAGTCCTGCTCGTGTTGGAGACGGGAGGTTTCTGGTTCATCGTCTCTCAGCGTACCGGACAACCCCAACCCGGGTTCACCTGTGCCGCCCCAATGACCCGAGGACCACAAGCCCTGAGGCCACAACCCCGACCCCGAGGAGTAACACCCCAGCAGCGGAGAGCTCGGTCATCCGTGCGTAGTGCAGCCATTGGAGGAGCCTCTGGGCCATGTGGTCGATCCCCGGCCCCTGGACTTGCACCGACGATTCGATCTCGTGGAAGCTCAGGCACCCGCAGGCCAACCCCACCGCCAGTGCCGGCCCGAGCACCGACCGCAGCGAAACCCTTGTCCAGTGTGCCAACCCCGTCGCCCCGTCCAGCAGGCGGGTCTCAGCGATTGCCCCGGCTTCGCTCGCCCCGAGCCACACCCCTACCAGGATCGGGAGAAATGCTGCCCGAGAGATGTGGGCGATGACCATCGGGACAGCACTCTGGGCGAGGGTGTCGGGCACACCGGGAAGGCGCATCATTTGCGCGATTGCTGCCCCCACCAGCACACCAGGCATGATTGCCCATGCCAGGAAGACCCCCAGTATGAGCCGCAGACTCACCGATTCTTTCCGGTGTGCCGAGACGGCTTGGGCCGCAGCAAGGCAGAGCGAGGCTGCCAGCAGGCCGACGATAAGCCCGATCAGGCTGCTGCTGAGGAGCCCGGCCCCGGCGCGGTCAAAGAGCCGGACCAGTGCCCGCGGGCTGCCCATGGACCACCTGAAAAGCCCGAACGGCACGACCACCGCCACGACCCAGGGCACCGCTGCCAGCACAAGTTGAAAGGGGTGGGGGCGGGGATGCTTGGCTTCGTCGGTTGCCAGGGTTGTGAGTTGCTGACCCGCCCGCGCCAGACGACCCGAGACCACCCACCCCGCTGCGCCCGCGATGACAACCAGAGGCCACGCTGTCAGCCACGCCCGCCAGGGCTCGCCCGGGTGCTCATCGAGGGTCATCCACACGCGGATCGCATAGGTCTTGATCCGCGCAACATGCATCGGCACCGCTGACCCGAGCATCAAGAGCGCGACCAGCCCCCATCCAGCCATGATGCTCGGCCAGACCGATCGTGCCAGCGTGCGCCATCGCTGGAAATGGGTGCATCGTTCGAGCATGAGTGCATCGGTCACTCCCGATCCAAGCCCCCGAAGCCCGACCGCCATCACCACCGCAGCCAGAGGCCACGCCCACAACGAAAGCCCCCATACCGCCACCCCCCGCCCGAATGCCAGAGGCACCCACTCCATCCCCCGTTCGGGCGCGAGGCTGACGAGCCTCCCGATCGGTGTTGTGGGTGCCCGGGCGATCGACCAACCCGCATACGCCAGGTAGCTCGGCAAGAGCATGGGGGTCGCGATCACGATGAGCCAGACCGACTGTCGGGCGCGAGCTACAGCCATCGCGACCGGCCAGGCGAACGCAGAAGCGAGCGTGGCGATCAGTGCGGCATAGAGAACTGTCCGACCGAGCGAGGCCCATCGTGCTGGTGTCATCGCCATGTCAGCAACACCAGTTTCAGCGATCCCACCAATGGCCCGCATTGCCACCACTGCCCCGGGCACGAGCACACATACACCGAACACGAGCCATATCCAGACAAGCCCAGTGTGCTCACTCGCACCATCACCCAGCCGGGATCGGGTTTGCGTGCTTGGTTGGTCTTGGTATGTGGTGCGGGTCATGGTAGAGGATGGCGCTGTGTGTGGGGTGCCCTTGGAGAGAGGTGCTGTTTCGCGTCAGATGAGAACTCGTTCGGGCATATTCGCCACAAACCTCTTGAGTGAGTATTATCCTGCCTTGACGGTCCTCGTGCTGGCTGCGGGAGTCTCTCGTGCTGGTGCTTCTTCTAGATTCACGCTCCTTGGCACGCCTGTGCTGGTGGGCATTGTTCCCCTCGTGGGGTGGTGGTCCAGATGATCGACATTCGTAAGCTCAAAGAACTTGTCCGGCTGATGGTAGAGAACGACCTTGCCGAGCTGGACCTGCGGGATCAGCAAGAGACGGTGACGATCAAGCGGGGGGCTGACAATCAGCCGGTCGTGGTTGCCCCGGCTCAGATCGCTACGCCTGCTGCTGCTCCTGCACAGGCTGCTCCAGATTCTGATGCAGCAGGTTCGGCAAGCAATGATGCCGGGCTCGTGGCGATCGAGTCGCCGATGGTCGGGACTTTTTATGCATCAGCCAATCCCGAATCTGATCCGTTCGTTTCCGTCGGCAAGAGCATTTCTGCTGACTCTGTCGTCTGCATGGTCGAGGCGATGAAAGTGTTTAATGAGATCAAGGCCGAGTGTACGGGCTCGATCGAGCGGGTCATGGTCAGCAACGGCGACGCGGTCGAGTTTGGACAGCAGCTGTTTCTGGTCAAACCGGCGTGATACGAAGCAGGCATCAAGGCACCGAGGCATCAAGGCAGCAAGATGCACGCTCGACTTCTTGATCCCTCAACTCCTCGACTCCTCGAATCCTCGGTCCCTCGGTCCCTTCCTATGTTCAGACGCATCCTTATAGCAAATCGCGGCGAGATCGCCCTCCGTATCCTTCGTGCCTGCCACGAGATGGGCATCGAGGTTGTCTGCGTCTATTCCAAGGCCGATGCCGATGCCCCCTATCTGCGCCTGGCTGATCGGGCGATCTGTATCGGTGAGGCTCCCTCGAAGGAAAGCTATCTCAATATCAGCCGCCTCATCTCGGCAGCCGAGATCGCCGATGTCGATGCGATTCACCCGGGGTATGGCTTCCTCGCGGAGCGGGCCGACTTCTCGGCGATCTGCCGCGACTGCAAGATCGCCTTCATCGGACCGAGCCCCGAAGCGATGGGAAAGCTTGGCGACAAGGTCGAGTGCAAGCGCACCGCCAAGGCTGCCAAGGTGCCCGTCTTCCCGGGTTCTGACGGTGCGATCGAGGATGTGGACGAAGCAGCAAAAATCGCAGAAGAGATCGGCTACCCGGTCATCATCAAGGCATCCGCGGGCGGCGGCGGGCGGGGGATGCGAGTCTGTCGCAACGAAGCCACACTCCGGTCGAGCATCAAGGCTGCTGAACAAGAAGCGCTTGCCTCCTTTGGCAAGGGCGAGGTCTTCCTCGAGAAGTTTCTCGAGCACGCCCGCCATGTCGAGATCCAGGCGCTGGGCGATTCTCACGGCCACGCGGTCCACCTCTTCGAGCGCGACTGCTCGGTCCAGCGCCGACACCAGAAGATCATCGAGGAATCACCCGCGCCGGGTGTTGACCGCAAAAAGATCATCAATATCGGCGAGGGAGCTGTCCGGCTGCTCAAGGCGGCTGGCTATTGCGGGGCAGCGACGGTCGAGTTTCTCATGGACGAGAAGCAGAACTTCTACATGCTCGAAGTTAACACTCGCGTGCAGGTCGAGCACCCCGTCACCGAGATGGTGACGGGTATCGATATCGTCAAGATGTCGATCATGGTGGCAGCTGGTGAGCACCTGCCGATCAAGCAGAAGGATGTGCAGGTGCGTGGGCACGCGATCGAGTGCCGGATTAATGCAGAAGACCCCGCTCGAAACTTCATGCCAAGTGCCGGGACCATCGAGACCTGGCAGGTGCCGGGTGGACCGGGCGTGCGGGTCGATTCGCATGTGGTGCAGGGGTACCGGGTGCCGCCGAACTACGACTCGATGGTCGGCAAGCTGATCTGCCACGCCGACGACCGCGAGCAGTGCATCGAGCGGACGGCCCGGGCTCTGCGCGAGTTTGCGGTTGGGCCGATCAAGACGACGATCCCGCTACAACTGGGGCTGATGGAACAGGGAGATTTCCGCAATGGTGGAGTGGATATTCACTTTTTGGAGCGGCTGTTGAAATAGCAACTTGTTTCACTCATCGGACGCGGAAGATGCGTTCGGCCTTGTGACTCTGCCCGAACATATCCGTCGTGCGGACCTCGATCAGGTGTGTGCCGGGTGTGAGGTTTCCGGGCAGGCTTCCGATCCAGATATGCGTTGATGCCCCGGGTTTGGGCAGCTTTCGGCCACGCGGGGGTGTTTCGGTTTCTTCGAGTTGCTTCATGGCGACGAGGTACGGGTCGGCCCGCCGTTCGTGGCGCATGGGGGTCCATTCGCCGCCATCGACTTGCATCTCGACGACTGATTTTGCACTGCCCGCAAAGACATTGACCACGATTTCCGCCGTAGCGAGTTTGTCTTGGGAGACGACCTCGGGTGTCCAGAGGCGCATCTGTGTCTCGGCTGGCTCGCTCGCTGCCCGGAACGCCATCGAATAGCCGTGCCCGTCAAAGGTGATGATGGTGTAGCCGTTGGGCGCGCCGTCGCTCATGGTGGCGTGGGGGATGCCGCGTTCGTCGGGCGCGCCGGTCCACCAGCTGCCACAAGCGGTGACAGCGATGTAGTGGTGATGCTCTGCGCCCGGGTTCCCCTGCGCCTTACCAAAGAACTCGTGCTCGCTGGTGTGCGTGTGCCCAGAGATCGAGAGCGTGTGGGGGTACTCTTTGATGAGGTCGAAAAACTCGCGTTTTTCCGGCACATTCCGCAGCGTAATATGCATCATGTAGACGACGAGCTGATCTTTGGAGACATGGGCAAGGTCATTGACCATGAACTGCATCTGTTCATCGGAGAAGCCGCCCCGGTAGCGGGCTTTGTCCTCGCGGTCGCGGTAGAAGAATACATTGTCGAGGACGACATAGTGGACGGGGCCGTAGTCGAAGGAGTAGGTTGCAGGGCCGTAGACGCGCTCGAAGGTCTCGTCGCTGAGTGCATCATCGGGGACATCGAAGTTGATATCGTGATTGCCGAGGACATTGTACCAGGGCATACCGATGAGCGCGACCGTCTGGTTGTGCGGCTCAAAGATATCGAGATCATCGAAGACGATATCCCCGAGTGTGACGCCGAATGCGCCGTCGAAGCCGATGAGGTCTTCGACGATATCGTGCGCAAAGTACTCGACTTCCTGTACATTCCGGGGCTGGGTGTCGCCGAAGAAGATTGTCTGAAACCGGTCGGGTTCATCTTGTGGCGTGAGGGCAAAGTCGATCGACTCGGGCAGCGGGCC
>JAJRZG010000008.1 GCA_024275365.1 Planctomycetota bacterium
GAGGTACTCGGCAAAGAGCTGGGTGACCTCAAGCCGGGCAAACTTATCAAAGGCAAGATCATCGGCTACGCCGGCGACGATGTCGTCGTCGAGGTCGGGCTCAAAAGCGAAGGGCTCATCCCCAAGGAAGAGTTCGAGGGCACGGAGATCAAGGTCGGCGAGTCGATCGATGTCCTTCTCGAATCGATCGAGGGCGAGAGCGGGCTCATCCAGCTCTCCAAACGCCGCGCCGACCGCATGATCAACTGGCAGCGCATCATCGACTGCACCCACGAAGACGACATCGTCGAGGGGCTCGTTACCCGCAAGATTAAGGGCGGGTTGCTCGTTGATATCGGCGTACCCGTCTTCCTCCCCGCAAGCCAGGTCGATATCCGCAGGCCCCACGAGATCGGCGATTTTATTGGCCGCAAGGTCAGGGCGCAGATCCTCAAGATCGATCCCGAACGCCGCAACATTGTTATTAGTCGGCGCAAGCTGATCGAGGAAGAACGCAACACCGCCAAGACCCGCCTGCTCGAGGGGCTTGCCGAGGGCGATACCGTCACCGGCACCGTCAAGAACATCGCCGACTTCGGCGTCTTTGTCGATCTCGGTGGCATCGACGGCCTGCTTCACATCACCGACATGAGCTGGGGCCGGGTCAACCACCCCTCCGAGATGGTCCGCATCGACGAGAAGCTCGAAGTCAAGGTGCTCAACATCGACCGCGAGAAAGAGAAGATCGCTCTGGGGCTCAAGCAGAAGGAATCGAGCCCCTGGGAAGAAATCGAGGCCAAGTACCCCGTCGGGTCGCGCATCAAGGGCGAGGTCGTCAACCTCATGTCGTACGGTGCCTTCATTCGGCTCGAAGACGGGATCGAGGGGCTCGTCCACATCTCCGAGATGTCCTGGACCCGCCGCATCAACCACCCCTCCGAGATCGTCGAGCCCGGCCAGGAGATCGATGTCGTCGTCCTCGAGATCGACAAGAACAAGCAGGAAATCAGCCTCGGCATGAAGCAGATCGAGGTCAACCCCTGGGAACTCGTCGGCGAGAAATACCCCCCCGGGACGATGGTCACCGGCTGCATCCGCAACCTCGCCAACTACGGCGCCTTTGTCGAGATCGAGCCGGGCATCGATGGCCTGCTCCATGTCTCCGATATGTCATGGACCAAGAAGGTCACCCATCCCAACGAGATCATCAAGAAGGGCGATGAGGTCAAGTGCGTCGTGCTCGAAGTCGATCGCGACAAGCAGCGCATCAGCCTTGGCATGAAGCAGATGACCGAAGATCCCTGGGTCCACGCCATCCCCGACGCCTACAAGCCGGGCATGGTCGTTCGCGGTGAAGTCACCAAGATCACCAACTTCGGCGTCTTCGTCGAGCTCGAGGACAACCTCGAAGGGCTCCTCCATATCTCTGAGCTTGCCGACCACAAGGTCGAGAACCCGCAGGATGTCGTCAAGGCCGGCGATGAGATCGATGTCAAGATCCTCCGCGTCGATACCACCGACCGCAAGATCGGGCTCAGCCTCAAGCGGGCCCAATGGGGCGACGCGACCGGCGGCGATGGCGAAGATCAGGGCGGCGGCGAGGGCGGCGACGGCATGGGCCACGATCCCCTGCCCAAGCGCGGCGGCATGGATAGCCACGACGCGATGGGAACCGACAAGATTCAGTTCTGACATATGTCAGGAGTGGAGTCTGGACCCCAGATGAAAAACCGACGACGGCCCGGGTGCAATACGACCCGGGCCGTCTTTGTGTGTGGGGGTGTGGGTTGCTGATGCGTCTACACTGTGCCGGATCAAGGGAACCGGTATGTCCTCGGACGCCGACACTGAGGCTCGGCGAAGTGTCGGATATCCTCCCAATCCCAGAAAACCGATCCGACGCTTCGGTGGTTCCAGATGCCCTAGCACAGAGCCAGGAAGCTCAGCAGGGCCAGAAGAGCGATGCGCTGATGGTTGGTGGTGATTTTCACGAGTGCTGCCATGTCTGTTCTCCAGATTGTCCGACGCAGAAACAGGGATCAACCCGTGTGCCACAGTAGCAAGCCAAACCCCACACCGCCGATTCAAGGCTCTCAGGGGCGATCCGCGTCCGAGAAGGTCTACCGACGGTGCAGGGCGTGGTTGCGTTGCACCATCCGGCGTGGCGTGCGGGCAACGCTGCTGGGTGTTGTGGCGGTGCTGGTCAGCGCGTTACCAGCCGGTGCCCAACCCGAGAATCAGTCCGAGAACCCCCTTGGCGATCTGCTCGGGGGGAGCGACTCCCCTCCCCAGCACCCCCAGCACCGGCTGCCGACCCCAGCAGAAGCGATGGAGGCCTACACAACCCTCGAAGGCTGGGTCCACACCTGGGCACCCCCGGGGCGGGGGCTTTCCAGCCCCCGAGTCAGAGCTGCTACCAGAATCAGCATCTACCAGCAGGGCCGACTGGTCGGGGCTGCAACCCGGCTTGCAGAGACAACAACCGAAGACGACCTCCTCGCTACGACTGCCTCAGAGGCCATGCACACAGCGGCCCGCACCCTCCTGCCCCGCCCCGATGCCTTTGCGACCGAGCAACTCCGGCTGCTGGCTCCCGACCTGACGATCAGCCTCGAACTGGCCGGCCCGCTCACCCCTCTCAGCAAAGCCGACCTCGCCGATCTCAACGCGGCGATCCGCCCGGGGCTCGATGGGGTCGCGGTCCGGGTGGGCGAGGAGTGGGCGGTTGCCTTCCCCTCGGAGTTGGTTGCTGCCGGGGTACTGACAGCGATCAAACTGCCCGCGATGGCTGCTCGGCTATTGGGCGATCCGACCCTCGGGATCGAGCTGCCCCAAGACCTTGCCAGCAGGCACAGCGTGACCTTCTACCGGTTCGAGGTGGTGCATATCGCGGGTGTGGGTGCTGGGGGGGCTGCCGAGTTTTTGGTGCGGGGTGGCCGGGTGGTCGAGATCGACGAGGTGACGACTGCCGGGCTCGTGCGGTTTGCGGAAGAACTGCTAGGCCACTTCGAGGCGACACGGGTGGCGGGGAAGATGGCCAATCCGCCACAAGAAAGACGGGCGGGCGAGACGCCCGCCCCACTGGACGAAGAGAGCCCGAGGCTCGGGCTGATGGGCACGATTGATGCGGCGAGGGGGGTGGCCGAATCGCCGATTGCCTCCCCCATGCAGCAGTCGCTGGCCGCGTTGTCGCTGGTGACGCTTGCCGAGACGCCCCGAGTGTCAGCGGCTGTGCGCACGCGGGCACGGATCCTTGCTCACGAGATCATGGTTGATCTTGCACACATCGAGCCTGGCGAGATCGACCCGGCAGCCGATGGCGTGGCAGCAGCTGTGGCGTGGGTGGTGCTCGCCCGGCTCGATGCTGCAGAGGACGCCGACCTTCAGCCCTTTTTCGAGTCGTGCGAGGGGATGCTCGCAGCCCACGCAGCTGCCGAGCGGGGCGAGATCACGCCGGGCGTTGCCGAGGCTGTGCTGGTTTGGGCGCTTGCCGAGCGGGCTGTCCGGACGGGGCAGGATCGGGGCATTGCCACCCGCGACCTCCGGGCGCTCTACGCCGCCACCCGGCCGGGGGGGCTGGTCGGGCTCATGCCGTGGCTGGGATGGGCCGAGTTGCTTCTGGCAGGCGAGGCTCCCGTGCCGGCGGGGGCAGCACTGCGGCTGGTGCGCGAGCAGGTCTGGAACCACCAACTCACCCTCGCAGACACCGGCCTTGCCGACCGTGATCTGGCGGGCGGAGTCGTCTTTACGCTGGGGGCTGCCGTGCTTCCGACTTGGACAACCGCCCGCCCGGCAGCCCTCTGCGCAACGCTCCTAGGCGACCCTCGGCTGACAACCCCCGCCGAGGTCTCCAGCGAAGTCGTGCGGCTGGTGCGGGTGATGCGATTTCTCCGCCAACTCTCCGCGAGGGAGGCCGAGTGTGCGTTTTATCCCCGCCCAAGGCTCGTCCGGGGGGGCATCCGGGCAGCCCTCTGGAGCCCCCAACAGCCCCCGGAGGCCTCGGCAATGACGCTCCTTGCGGTGTGCGAGTTTTTACGCTCGATCGACCGCCTTGAGAATCCCGGCCCTGATTCACCTTGAGCCGGGTGCCATGGCACACGGCTGAAGAGTTCACATTTTCATTGAAAGCTGCAACATTTGGCCAAACCCGTGGTATAGAGAGAGACAGTGAAGGGCCGGGGCATTCTACCTTCGGCTGCATACAAGCAAGAAGTCTATGAACAACCAGGAGGGCGGGCTTTCCAGCCCGCGTCGCAGGAGGGCGGGCCTTTCAGCCCGCTTTGGCGCGACTTGAAGCAGTGATGAACTCGCGTATTCGGCGTAACGCATTCCTAACAACGCGAAGGAGCAAGACAATGAGGAGCACGCAGAACAAAAGGGTGTGGAACAACTGGCTCTCGGGTGCTGTCGTGGTCGCGGCAGTCGGCGCAACAGCGATGGGACAATGCGAGCCGCCCCTGCTGAGCTCCTACGACACGCCGAATTTAGCCAATGCTGTGTTTGTCTCCGGCACCACGGCCTTCGTCGCGGATGATCTCAGGGGCGTCGGCGGCCTGCGGATCATCGATATCACCGACCCGACCCAGCCCGCTTTGCTCGGTTCCTACGACACGCCGGGGTATGCCCGTGATGTCTTTATCTCCGGCACCACGGCCTTCGTCGCGGATGGGGGGAATGGCTTGCAGATCATCGATGTCACCGACCCGACCCAGCCCGCTTTGCTCGGCTCCTACGACACGCCGGGTTCTGCCCGTGCTGTGTTTGTCTCCGGCACCACGGCCTTCGTCGCGGATAACTGGGAAGGCTTGCAGATCATCGATGTCACCGACCCGACCCAGCCCGCTTTGCTCGGCTCCTACGACACGCCGGGTTCTGCCCGTGATGTGTTTGTCTCCGGCACCACGGCCTTCGTCGCGGATTGGTGGAGGGGCCTCATGCAGATCATCGATGTCACCGACCCGACTCAGCCAGCACTGCTCGGCTCCTACGACCTGCCGGGGTCATCCTATGGCGTGTTTGTCTCCGGCACCACAGCCTTCGCCGCGGGTGGCTTGGAAGGCTTGCTGATCATCGATGTCACCGATCCGACTCAGCCTGCTTTGCTCGGCTCCTACGACACGCCGGGTTCTGCCCGTGATGTGTTTGTCTCCGGCACCACGGCCTTCGTCGCGGATGGAGAGAGTAGCGTGCAGATCGTCGATATCACCGACCCGACCCAGCCCGCTTTGCTCGGCTCCTACGACACACCGAGCCATACCGATGGCGTGTTTGTCTCCGGCACCACGGCCGTCGTCACGACAGGCTGGGAAGGCTTGCAGGTCATCGATGTCTCGGGGTGTGAGCCGTCGTGTCGGGTGGATATGAACGACGATGGCAGGGTCAATACCCAGGACTTCCATGTCTTCCTCACTGCGTGGAGTTCGGATAACCCCATCGCCGACTGGAATGGCGATGGTACCGTCGATACCCAGGACTTCATCGCCTTCCTCGGTGACTGGGTGGCTGGCTGCCCCTGACGAATCGGCAGGACGGACGCGACGCCCACGAGGGGCTGTGCGTTTTGGTTTTGTTTGACGGATCCTCTCCCCTCAGTGGGGCGGGCGTCTCGCCCGCCCGGAGGCGATGCCAAGCTCTTCTCGCACGAGCGAGACGCCCACACCCCTGCACCCAAGTCATGGCCACCCAACGCTGCGGCTATGGCACCCGACACACTTCGGCGACCCCATCAAAGCGAGCCACTTCAGACCCCCAAAGATCCGGCCCCGGAGGCCCAGGAGCGCTAGAATCCTTCCTCTATGAGCGATACCAACGGCACACCAGACGAAAACCTGAATCCCACCCCCGACGAAGGCTCCGGGTCCGAACTCTCGGCCCCGGCACTCGGGCATGTCATCGACCTCAAAATCGAGGACGAACTCAAGGATTCCTACCTCACTTACGCCATGAGCACCATCATGGACCGGGCGCTGCCCGATGTCCGCGACGGGCTCAAGCCGAGCCAGCGCCGCATCCTCGTGGCGATGAACGACCTGAACCTCAAGCCCAGCCGAAAGCACCTCAAGTGTGCCAAAATCGCGGGCAACACCTCCGGCGACTACCACCCCCACGGTGAGAGCGTGATCTATCCCACCATGGTCGGGATGGCGCAGGGCTGGAAGATGCGCGTGCCTCTGGTCGCCCCGCAGGGGAACTTCGGCTCGATCGATGGCGACCCACCGGCAGCCATGCGATATACCGAGGCGCGGATGACCCATGCAGCGGTCGAGATGCTTGCTGATATCAAGCTCGACACGGTGGACTATCAGCCCAACTACGACGATCGGCTCTTGGAACCAGTGGTCCTGCCCGCGAAGTTCCCCAATGTCCTTATC
>JAJRZG010000119.1 GCA_024275365.1 Planctomycetota bacterium
CGCCACCATCAACCCCAACGGCGGGGCGATCGCCCTGGGCCACCCACTCGGCTGCACCGGAGCCCGCATCGTTGTCACGCTCATCCACGAGATGCAACGGACCAACGCCACGCGAGGGCTCGCTACTCTTTGCGTCGGCGTTGGCCAGGGTGTTGCGACGATCTTTGAATCACCGGGTTGATTACCATGCTGTAAGTTCTCAGGTTGTTCTACCGTTTTGCCACAAGAACCTCTGAACAAAGAATGGGGTGGGCATCTCGCCCGCCGCGTCTGGAGCAGATTTGCCGTTGTGGGCGGTCTCGTCTGGATTGTTCAGAAAATCCGTGTGTATCTCTGCAAGCATTGTTGTCTCTACGAGCCCTGTGCGCGAGCACAGGGCTGGTTTTCCTTGTGAACATCAACCATTCACAAACCCGAGCTTGCGCTCGGGGCTCGTATTCGTCTACCACTCGCCCTTATGAATATGCTCGAGCCCCGGCAGTGACGGCCGCCCCTTTTCCACCTCTCCCAACGCCTGCACTTCACGCATCGTTTCAAGATACCGTGCTGCCAGGTGCTGATAGATGGCTGTCCCGTTGCTCTTTCGCCGAATCTCATCATCTCGGAGCATCCGTATCACCTTCGCGGGCACGCCAGCAACAAGGGACCGTGCCTCGACCACCTGACCCGCCTTGACAAATGCCTGTGCCGCGACTACCGCCTCTTCCCCGATGACCGCGTTATCCATGACAACCGCGTTCATCCCGATCATGACATTCCGCCCCAGTGTGCAGCCGTGGATGATCGCACCGTGCCCGATGTGGCTTTCTTCCCCCAGCAACACTTCACGACCCGGGTATGTGTGAACCAGGCAGCAGTCCTGAAGATTGCTGCCTCGCTCCATGACCAGTTGCGCGATGTCGCCCCGCAATACCGCACCCGGACCGACAAAGCAGCCCGCCCTGACGATGACATCCCCGATCAGCACAGCCGTCGGATGCACAAACGCATCCTGCGCGACGACCGGCATCAGCCCCTCAAACTCATAGATCGGCATCGCAATACCTCAAAGTGCTTCGCTGGGGGCGTTCCCCGTGCTTCAATCATGGTCTCTACATGCAGGCCACGCCTCGACATCCGCCGGCTCATTCATGTTTACGACAACACCCGGGTCATCGACCGCAACTCTATGGCTGTTCCCCTCGATCAGTCTGTCGAGCCGCAACACAAGCCCGTCTGCGCCGACCTCACCGGCCCGTGCCGCTGTCAAGAGTTTCCCGAGCTCACTCTCAATCCACCCACTCGGCAGATACAGCGGGTGCCCCCCCCGCCCTCCAGATGTCGGGTGGGACGGCTTGTCCGCCCCCGCGATCGCCTCCCAGTGCTCACGCCGTGGCGCAGGTGTATCAACCGGTAAAATAAACACACCCCGCGACAGGTCCTCAACACTCGCAAGCCCAAGGAGCACACTCGCAAACATCGGTGCGGTTTCATCGGCGATTGCCGTGTGCTCAGGCTTGCCGCCGGTGATACGCATCGCCTCACAGACTGAAGTAGACACAACCCAATGCGGGCAGAGCCCATACCCGCGTAGCCGCTCGTCTTGCCAAGCCCACCACGCACGCCCACGAATCTGCATCAACGCCTTGGGCCCACCCATCCGCAGGCCCCGCCCTGCGCCCAGCACCAGCACGGGCATTTCCTCAAGGCTGTGTGCATTGCCGGTCATGACGAAAGCTCGTCGAGTTCACCCGCTGTCAGCAGCAATCGGCCAGCAATCGACACCGCAACATTCATCGGCTCTTTGCCCATATCACCCAGACCGATCGGACATTCGATCGCCTTGATCTTCACTTCGTCGATGCCGCTCGCTGCAAGCCGTGTAAAAAAACTCGTCCGCTTACTCTTTGAGCCGATCAACCCGACAAACCGTGGTGGCTCATCCGCAAGCAACTTCTCCAGCAGATCATAATCTGTCTCGTGTGAACAAGTCATCACGCACGCCATGATCGCCCCCGGCCTCTCGAGCGCAAGTGCCACGCCCTCATCCCAGCGTGTCACCCGTCGAGCGTTCGGATACCGCTCCGGCGTGTTCCACTCCGCCCGCTCATCGACGATGACCAGCTCAAACGGGGCAGTCTCAAGTGTCTTGGAGAGCGCAAGTGCGACATGCCCAGCCCCAAAGACGACTGCCCGCTGCCGACTTCCGACATACTCAAAGAAGACCGTCACCCGCCCGCCGCAGCACTGGTCCGCGTCCTTGCCGAGCGTGTATTCCTCGATCCCCGCACTCTTGTCCCGAAAGTGCTGCTCGGCTGCGTCCCTCACCAGGTGCTCAAACTGCCCCCCACCCACGGTGCCCTCGATCGACCCACACGCACGCCAGATCATCCTCGCCCCGGGGTTGCGCGGAGTCGATCCCTCAGCCTTGATCACCGTGATAAGCACAAACGGCACACCCTCGCTGGCAAGCCGACCAGCAGCCATCAATGTCGCTCTGTCACTACTCACAGAGAGAGTATATGCCACTCGGTCCAATTCCAGCCCTTGCGGTCCATGAAGTCATGCTGCTGGAATGAGCAGGGGCGGCGGTGGGTGGTATCGGGACATGATCGGCAGAACGATAGCATTGCATAGCTCGATCCCCTCTCACAGGCCAAGCATGTCTCTTTTATTGGAACCCCTGATCCTTGAGCCCACTGTACCTTCAGGCTCTGAGCAGATACGCCGATGGAGAGAGGTCTCATGGCGAGGGGTAAAGGCTCGCACTTATGTCCAGAGATTCCCCTACTCGTTTCCATGGATACACTTCCCAAAAGTATGCCCAGAGGCTTGCCCTCAATCGTCATGCTTGATCTGTAATCCTGAATAGCTACACTCCGAATCGAAAATGAATCAAGTCTTCAAACATTCCGCACTTGTATGGGCACTTATTGTGACCCAGATGGCATTCAGTGTCATTGGGCACGGGCGGGTTGTTGTGTGCCATGATGATGGCGGCCCGTCGCATATCAAGCTGATTCAAAGCAGTACGCAAGCTGGGTTTACCGATGACCTCTCATGCGTGACTGCTGTAGGCCAAACCAGTTCTGATTCAAGCAGTTGTACCGGCACGATTTGTGTTGATGAGGTACTGAGCCTTACTTTCACATTCAATACTCGCCGGGACATGAACCTCGATACCCTTTCCGGGCTGGTCCCGACCGGACCTCCTGCGGTCGTGGCATGGATGACCCCCCCGGAGACGATGGATCGACATGGTAAAAGTACAGCCCATGAGATCGCCTGTGTCTTGGGGGAGCTGCAAAGTTTAATCCGGACTACCGTCTTAGTCTTGTGAATCCAGAGTCGTTTTTGCGATGTCACTGCCGCGTCAGCGGTGGTCGTTCTGACCTCAAAACTTCTCTAGGACACAGACAGTATGAACTGCAAATCTTGGTTTCTGCCCGCCATCGGCACCGCTCTGGTTGCCGGGTGCGCTGGGCCACTGGATCAACGCTGGGATGATCCTGTCTATCGATCACTGCAAGAGCGCTACACCGAGCATGACCGACAGCTTGCTGATGTTGGCAGCGATGAGTCCTCGCCCCCGCCGTTTGGATTGAACTCGCTCCAGAGTCTGAGTGTGGAGGATGCGATCCGGGTCGCCATCGACCACAGCCCGCAGCTCCGCTCTGCTGGGTATCGCATCGATGCGACCACTGGCCGTGTGCTCCAGGCGGGGTTGTACCCAAACCCCTCACTGAGCTTTGGCGGCGAGGCACTCGGCTCGAGTGGCGGGAATGGCGGCGAAACGATCTATCTCATCGAGCAAGAGATTGTCCTTGGTGGCAAGCTCGGCCGCGCACGCGATGTCGCAGAGTCAGACAGGCTGGCAGCGCGTGCGGAGTTTGTCGCTGAGGAGTTTGCTGTTGCCACTCGGGTAATGCGGGCCTACTACGCCGGAGTCTCGGCCCAAGAACGCCTCGTCAAACGCGAAGAACTCTCGGCTTTGGCTGCTCAGCTTCTCGAAGCGGTGACTGCACAAGTTCAAGCCGGGTCAGCGACAGAACCCGACCGCCTCCGGGCGGAAGTCGTCTTTGAGCAAGCCCAGATTGAACTCGATGCCGCTCGCTTTGAGGTCAAAGCGGTTATGCAGGCACTCGCTTCTGCAATCGGGCTCAACGAACAGATAGATATGCCCCTCGTTTCTTCGATGGACCACCTCCCCGAGTTGTCATCGCTGGAAGAACTGATGGCGGCAACGCTCGATGCCAACAGCCGAATCTCGCTGGCACGCATCGCTATCGTCCGGGCCAAGCAAGCCCACAGGCTCGCCAAAGCCCAGGGCATCCCCGAGCTGACTGCCTCCATTGGTCCACGATACTCAGATATTGATAACGAGACGACGGTTGATGTCGGGCTTGGGCTTGAGATCCCGCTCTTTGACCGTAATCAAGGCGAGGTTCAAGCTGCTCTGGCGGAGCGATTGTCTGCATCGGCCCAACTCCGTAACGTGCAACTCGAACTGCTCGCCGAGGTTTCGGCTGCATGGGCAATGTATGAAACGGCCTATGCAGCATCAAGCCGCTACCAGCACCAGCTCCTTCCAAAGGCAGAGCGGACACTCGATCTGACCCGCCAGGCATATCGCAGCGGGAAGACCGACTATCTTCGTTTGCTAGATGCCCAGCAGGTCGTTGTCGAATCCAGAATCGCGTATGTCAACACATTGCAACGGCTGCACATCGCAGCCGCGTTGCTCAACGAACTTTCACAATCAGATGCTCCCTGGCGGAATCCTCGAAAAGAGGATCAGCCCAATACGGAGGTAAACCAATAATGAATATCCAAAGAGTACTTCTTCTTACCGTTCTCTCTTTGTCTTTTGTCGCGCTCGTGGGGTGCAGCGACAGGAGTTCTGCTGAGGGTGAGAACCACAGCGACAACGACGACCATAGCAATGAAGCCGGACATCAAGAGAGTGCTGTCGACGACGACCATGGGCACGATGAAAGCGGTGACGACCACGACGATCATGGGCACGATGAGGGTGGCGACGATCACGATGATCACGCTGATGAAAACGGTGATGAGCACGGCGATGAAGTCGTGAAGCTCACAGATGCACAGCTCAAAGCCGCTGGAGTGAAGATTGAGCCGCTGTCAGGCGGAGAAATCGCGACCCATATCATGCTCCCCGCCGAGGTTGGGCTCGATCAGGACAAGGTGCTTCATGTGACACCACGCGTCCCGGGAATCGTGACCGATGTTGTAGGATACCTCGGGCACGATGTGCAGGCCGGTGATCTGCTGGCCGTGATCCAGAGCCCGGAGTTGGGGGAAACAAAGATCACCTATCTCCAAGCGATTCAAGCAAGGATCATCGCCAAGGCAGAGCTCGTTCGCGAACAAACTATCAGCGAAAACACCGCCAAACTCCTTGATGTCCTCCGAGAAGATCCAACACCCGATGAACTCCGAGAACGAGCAGATCGCTTTCGGATCGGAGCCAACAAAGGACGGCTCCTCTCGGCATATGCCCAGATGAAAGCGGGAGCCGCGAACTACGCCCGCGAACAAGAGCTCAACTCCAGGGGGCTCTCCACACAGGCGGACTTGTTGGCTTCACAAGAAATGTATAACAGTGCGCAGGCAGAATACATGGGCGCATTCGAGGATGTCGATTTCTCATACCGCCTCAGACTCCAACAAGCTGAGCAGGCTGCCATGATTGCCGATTCGGGAGTTGAGAACGCAGAGCGAAGGTTGCACCTGCTCGGCCTGAACGAAGAACAGGTCCAACTCATCGCCACGGAACCCGACATGAGTGTCGCCCGCTATGAACTCCACGCACCAATGACCGGGCGGATCGTTGCCAAGCATATCACACCGGGCGAAAAGGTCAGCACAAATGCGTCCGTCTACACCATCGCGGACCTGAGTTCTGTCTGGCTCAATATCTCGATCTACTCGCAGTATGCCGAGATGATCGAAGAGGGGCAGCATGTGACGGTCCATGTCGGCGATCGGACCGCCTCTGGCGTTGTCGATTACATCAGCGCCGTCGTTTCTGAATCCTCAAGAACAGTCGCCGCTCGCGTCGTGCTTGACAACTCGGACCGTTCATGGAAGCCGGGCATCTTCGTTACCGTACGAGTCGAGACTGATAAAGTTCACGCCGATCGTGTTGTTCCTATTGATGCCATCCAAACCTATGAAGGATACACTGTCGTGTTCATACAAGACACCGACGGCATCGAACCAGTCAGAGTCACCCTCGGACGAAAGAACGATGTCAATGTCGAACTGATCGGTAATGATGTGGCGATCGGGACACCGATTGTCGTCGCTAACAGTTTCTTAATGAAGGCGGAACTCGGTAAGGGTTCGGCAGGACACGATCACTAAAGGAGGACGACATGCTCGATCGAATAATTGAGTTTTCAATCCGCCAGTGTGCCATCGTGCTCCTGGCGACCATTGCCCTTGCAGGCATCGGCATCTACAGCTTCACGCGCCTGCCTATTGATGCCGTTCCAGATATTACAAATGTCCAGGTTCAGATCAATACGAATGTTGCCGCACTTTCGCCTGTCGAAATTGAACAACAAATCACCTTTCCCATCGAGTGGTCTATGGGTGGTCTGCCCAAGGTTGAGCAGATTCGTTCAATCTCCCGATACGGGCTCTCCCAGGTCACGGTAATCTTCGAGGATGGTACCGATATCTTCTGGGCTCGCCAGCTTGTCGGCGAACGCCTCACCGAAGCCCGCGAATCACTCCCCGAAGGGCTCGCAGAACCGCAAATGGGTCCTATTTCTACTGGCCTTGGCGAAATCTATATGTGGTCGGTCGAGTCTATCGGCCCCAAGCCCGATGGCACAGAGTACACCCAGCAGGACCTGCGCACGGTCCAGGACTGGATCATCCGCCCGCAACTCCGAACCGTCGCTGGGGTGACCGAAGTCAACAGCATTGGTGGCTACGAAAAACAGTTCCACATTAATCCCGATACTGCCAAGCTCATGGCCTAC
>JAJRZG010000120.1 GCA_024275365.1 Planctomycetota bacterium
GCTTGACTGCAAGATCGGATCGTCGGCAGATTCGATCAGGTGGCAGGTGACGCAGACACTCGTGTTAACCTCGAAGTGCTGGCTGCCCTGAACATGGGAGTGGCATGTCGTACACTTTATTTCGAGACCGTAATACTCCTTGTCGACATGCGTCTCGTGGCTGAAGTGGAAGACCTCGTTCTTTGGCTCAGACTCTGTGATCTGCTCGATCGTGTGACATCCGGACCTCATGCACGCCATCGCGCTCACCGATGCCGAGGGCTTGAACGAGGTACGGTTGAGCAGGTCATCGACCACCTGCCCAGCACCATTGAGTTTGGCAGCAAGGAAGCTGTCAATGCCCGGATCGATGTGGCACTCGACACACTTGACATCGGCGTGCGCGTCCGTTTTCCAGCTTTCGTAGAACGGATTCATGATGTGGCAACTGTTGCAGAACCAGCTCTGTGAACTCGCTTCCACCATCACCACGCTCATCACCACGGCCCCCAGCGCGCCGATGGTCAAGAGTTTAATCACACGATGCTTCCTGCTTCGTGACTTCTTGGGCTTTCCCATTTTTTTGGCAGGATCAGACTTACGACCCATCGGTTGCCACCCCTTCTCTAGCCAGCCAGTAAGAGTTCGGCAGCCTTGCGATAGGAAGCCGCAGCCGCGAAAAGGTAGCCACGAGATTCATATATCAACCCCAACTGATAATGAGCCCGGGGTGTCTCGGGGAGACGAGCCAGCACGGCGCGGATGGTTGCTTCCGCCTGGTTCAGGGAGTCCCCACCCCGGTCGATCTGGACCCGCGCAAGTGCCAACGCTCCGGCGACTGAATCAGGATTCTCATCGAGGATCGCCCGGAACTGCGCTTCAGCATCGTCGATCTTGCCCCCGGTGCGATACTGCTCGCCAAGAGCCAGCCTTGCTGGTTCATACCCCGGCATCAGTTGGACCGCTTCACGAAACCGAGCCTCGGCCATCTCGTCCAGCCCGTGTTTGAGCAGCTGCTCCCCGAGATGCACCAGCCGCTCGGCGCGGAGCGCATTTGGGTCGGCGACGGGTGCGCCATTCTTTGCATCAATCGAGGCCTCGAACACCTCGTCGGTCATCTGTCCTGTCGAGACCAGAAGCGATTGCGTGAGCAGATCCACAAACCGTGGCAGAAACCCCGGCATCGCATAGACCACAATCCCGTTGCCATCCACCACCACGACGCTTGGTACGACCAAGATTTTGTAGGCTCCAAACGCGTCACGGTGTGGATCGTGCAGCACGAGAACCGGGAAGTTCCCACCCTCGACCAACTCCTGCATCTCTTCGAGCGGTGTCGATTCAGCGGTGACAAAGATCGGTACAATCCCCTGCTTGACGAGCCGGGGATCTTTGAGCACCCTCAGCACCTCACTCGATGCCTTCTTGGCCCCCTCGTGGCGCAGGTCGCCGAAGATGAGCACCACCGGTTTCTCGGCAAACTGCTCGAGTGTGACCCGCTCGCTGTGCAGGCTCTCGAGCGCAAAGGCTGGCGCGACCGACCCCCGGGGGGGGACCGCCTGCTCGAGCGTTGCGTGCGCCGACGCTGCGAACACAAGCAAACCGACCGATACGAACACGCCCGTCCAATGCCGAATACAGCGTGGAGCACCGTTCATGTCACTCTCCTGTCGCACCGGGTCCTTCTGGAATCCCCAGCACCATTTTCGGTTTCGGAGGCTCGATGGTGTCGCCCCGCCGATATGTCCGAGTCTTGTGGCACCCGGGCGTACACCCGCCACCGCCTGCGTTCTGGGTGAAGTTGATCTCCAGCATCCACCCGCTATCGCCGAATGGCACCGCCTCACGGATATGCGCAGGCCGCTGCGAGGCGTGGACCTCGTGGCACGCCCGGCATGTCCGTCCCTTCTCCTGGTTGACATGCAGCCAGTGCAGGTTCTCATCACCCTGACGGAAGTTGGTCAAACCCCGACCATTCTCTTCGAGCACCAGGTCGGGGATGTGACACTTAAAGCACAGCGCGAATGTGTCGATATCAAACGGGGCGTAAAACGCTGGCGGGTAGTCCTCAACCAACAGCCGGAAGCCATCACCAGCGTGCGGCTCGTGGCATGTCGTGCAGAGCCCTTCGCGGATCGGGCCGTGGAGGTTCGTGTTCGTGCGGAGCAGTTCACCCATATTCATCAGCTTCCCGCCACTTGCGGTCTTGATCTCTTTATCGTGGCAACTCATGCACTCGTTGATCTCCGAAGCCTTCCGCAGGTTTGGCAACCTCGACCCGTGCGCCTCGTGGCAGGTTGTGCAGCCGTTCTCCTGCGTCAGTGCCCCGTGGACCAGCTTCGAGTTGGTGAGCTTGTCGTGGAGAGTTGCTTCGTGGCAGGAGAGGCACAGATCGGGTGCTGTATCGTGGAGTTGATACTGGTGGTCCGACGCGTGCGGGTCGTGACACCCCGTACACCCCTGCTCAAGTGCCCCGTGGGTGTGCCAGCCTGCTTCTTCTGAACGGTCCACCTCGCTGTGACACTCGAGACAGGTTTCTCGTTCGGGCTTTCGCAGGAGCGCCGGCTCATCCGATGCGTGCGCCTCGTGGCAGACGACGCACGCCCCCACGACCACCGGCCCGTGGACATACTCGCCGTCGAGTTTCGTCGCATCGTGACACTGTGCGCACAGTTCGCCCTTTGGGCTTGCGACCAGCACTGATGGGTACTCCGACCCGTGCGGGTTGTTACAGGTCATGCACTCTTTGTTCACGACCGGCTCATGCCCGTGCGTTTTCTCCGGCATCATGTGGCACTTGATGCACAGGTCCTCTTCCTTTGAAATCAGGAAGAAGGTGTGGTCCTCCTCGTTGCCCGTGACATGGCACTTGGAACAGTCCTCGAGGGCCGGGCCATGCATCACCTTGGAGTTGACGAGCTCCTGATGACACTCCTTGACGCAGGTCTGCACGGTGAGGCTCAGCAGTGTGTCCTGTCCCGCGTTGCTCTTGGGCTGGATCTGCCCGAACGCCGAACCGGAGACCAAGACGATGGAGGCTGTCAGGAACATCCAAAACCGAGACTCATGCCTAGCACCATGCGTCAAGAATGAGAACTGGGTATACATGGCTAACTATATCTGCATATCCGGTGCCAATTCTCTGTAGATTCCTCATTGTGTCCGAAAGCCGCTATATTCTTGATTTTGATATTTTTCTCTGATGATTTTCTTGATATTGGGAATCCAACTCATTTCAAGCTGTATGATTGCCCTATTCGATTGCCCAAACCTCCGGCATGGTGGTTGCATCAGGCTGACTCATTGAGTTGGTCTCAGTATTGCAAATGGCCACTGACCGGTTCAAGACTCCGGCGACCACTGGGCCGCCTCCACCCGTGATCGACTGATCACCGCAGAATCGTCCGACCCGGACAAGGAGCTATTCATGATCTCCGCCCTCCTCCCCACGATCGCCATCGGGAGCCTTGCGTTTGGCATCGGTGCAGGCCTCGACAGCAGCGAGATCGCCTTCCAGCCAGCAACCTCCCCCGCTGCTGCTGTCAGCCAGCCCGAAGGCCCCCAGCCGGTTGCGGCTGTTGACCTCGCTGCGGATGTCAAATCCATCGATGGCATCATGAAGGCTCTCTATGAGAGCACCGCTGGTCCTCCCGGGCAACCCCGCGACTGGGATCGGCTCCGCAACCTCTGCCACTCGAATATGCGATTCCTCGCGGTGCGTGAGGAGGATCAGGGTGGCACCGTTGTGTTCGTCCTCACCGTCGAGGACTACATCATGCACAATCGCACTTACTTCGAGAATGGTGGATTCTTTGAGTCCGAGCTCGCCCGCCGCACCGAGAGCTTTGGCAATATCACCCATGTCTGGAGCACCTTTGAGTCACGCATGGGCTCTGCCGATGCCGAGCCCTACACACGAGGAATCTACAGCGTCCAACTCCTCAAGGATGGGGACCGCTGGTGGATCCTCAGTCTCTCGTGGGATATGGAACGGGAGGGCAACCCCTTGCCCGAGAAGTATCTCGAATCCCCTCAAGAATAGTCCCTCGCGAGTGATCCCCAGGAGCACCGTGTGACAGATGAACCACTGACAGCCGACCCAACCAACAGCGGGAAGACCATTCTCATTACCGAGGACGAGGACCTCCTCCGCGCTTCTCTTGCCGAGTTGCTTGAGCAAGAGGGGTATCATGTAACACAGGCATCGAACGGCAAGCAGGCGTATGACCTCGCGTTTCGGCGGCCTTTCGACTTGGTTATCACCGATATCCGCATGCCCGAGATGGACGGCATGACCCTGCTTGGCAAACTCCAGGAGCTTGCCTCAGAGACTCCTGTGATCGTCATCACGGGCTTTGGGACCGTCGAGAGTGCTGTCAGCGCAATGCGCGGCGGCGCCTCTGATTATCTCCTCAAGCCGATGCAGTTTGACGAGGTGCTCATGCGCGTCCGCCGCGCGCTTGAGTTTGGCGAGATCCGCCGCGACCGGTGCTTCCTGACCGAGCAGCTCGCTGCGGGGAGCGCCTTTCAGAACCTCATAGGCGAATCACCCCCCATGCTCAAGCTCTTTGATCTTGCCCGCAAGCTCTCCAATGTACGATCGAGCGTGCTCATCGTCGGTGAGTCGGGCACGGGCAAGGAGCTCTTTGCGCGCGCCATCCACTACAACGGCACCAGCCGCAACAAGCCCTTTGTTGCGGTCAACTGTGGGGCTATTCCTGAATCGTTGATTGAATCGGAACTCTTTGGGCATCGGCGTGGTGCCTTTACCGGCGCTATCGCCGACCGCATTGGGTACTTCGAGGCTGCCAACGGCGGCACACTCTTCCTCGACGAGATTTCCTCGCTCCCCCACTCGGTGCAGAGCTTGCTCCTGCGGGTTCTTGAGGAGCGCGTTGTGATCCCCGTTGGCGACACTCGGGCCAGGCCGGTTGATGTCCGAGTTGTTGCGGCTTCCAACCAGGACCTCAAAGCCCTAATCCGGGATGGGGCCTTCCGCGAAGACCTGCTCTACAGGCTTGATGTTGTCCGTCTCAATCTCCCGCCGCTGCGCGAGCGCCGTGAGGATATCCCTCGTCTTGCCCACCACTTCCTGACGAAGTACACGCGCGAGATGAACAAGCGCATCACCGGGATCAGCAACAACGCGATGCGTGCGTTGCTCGACCACGAATGGCGTGGGAATGTCCGCGAGCTTGAGAATGTGATCGAGCGGTCTGTGATCTTTGCAGAACACCAGGAAATCAGGGCAGAAGACCTCCCCTTTGCGGCCCCGAGCATACCAGTTGAGATCGGGAAAGACCTCAAGGACGCTGTCCGGCAGTTTGAGAGGCTGCACATTCTCGCCAGCCTCAAACGCCATAACTACGACAAGTCCCAGACCGCACACCAGCTTGGTATTGGTCTTTCGAGCCTCTACCGCAAGCTCGACGAACTCAAAATCCCGAAAGACCTGCATGAAACAGATGTTTCGGAGAGATAGTCGCGGGCGCGTGCTGTTGCACCGGCGCGGAGAAGAGGGGTTGGCAGAACACAACTCCGGGTGTATGCCGCAGTGATCCGATGGAGGCTTGGCCATGCTGCGACGAAAGCTGCTGACAAGGATTGGCCTTCTGATCGGTGTCCTTGTGTGCGGTGCTGTGGTTGCGGTCGTCCTCCTCCAGCGAGTCGTCCACAACATCGATCGCGTGGATCAGGATACCGCGTTCCTGACTGACAGCATCAACGATCTCTCCGCTGCCATCTATGCACTCGAAATACAACGGCTTGCTGAGAACGATGCTGTCCCCGACCCCTCAGCCGCGATCGAGGCTGAGCTTGATGTCGAATCGGCCATCGCCACACTCGCGACACACCCGATCACCCAAGCCCCAGACGGGCAGGCTGCCGAAGTCTTTGCGAGGATCGCCACTCTTGCCTCGGGGTTCGCCAAGGGGTATCCCCAGAATCAGTCGGGCTTCACCGACGACGCTCAAGCCCTGGCTGCCACCATTGTGCTCCGGGGTGAAATCCGGAATCTCGAGCAGATCGCCGCGGCGTATGTCAGCGAGGAGCGGAGCCATTTCGGCGGACATTTCCGCTTGCTCGTCCTCGGCCTTACACTGGCGGCCATCGTCATGGTGAACGCCTCGGTTGTTGTCCTTCTCCATACTGTCTTTATGATTCTTCGACCCGTAGAACAGCTCGTGGAAGCAAGCCGCGAACTCGCCCAGGAGCGGTTCGATGTCCGTGTCCAGATTGATGGGGACGATGAGTTCGGCGAACTCGCTCACGCGTACAACCACCTTGCCGAGCAGCTCGCTGCCAATGAAGAACGGAAGATGGACACCCTCCGTCAGGTCGCGGTTGCGCTGAATCACGACCTCAACAACACGCTCTCGGCGATCGAGTTGGAGCTGCGCCTTGTCGATCGTCAGACCGGGGGCAACCCGCGGCTCGCCGAGCGATTCCAACGGATGCATGCGAGCCTCGACCGTGTCGCGAAGGCTGTCCGCTCCCTGACGATGGTACGCCGAATCGTCCTCACCGAATATATGCCGGGACAGATGATGCTCGACCTTGAGAAGTCGATCACCACAGATGATCCAAATCAGCCCACTCCGAAGCCGGGCAATACAACGCAAGGTCGGCTGGAGGTTTCTTCCTCGTGATTCCCGCCATCCAATACCACCGGATCGCAAGGCTCTCTGTGCTCCGCACCAAACTCCGCTGGCTCATGCGGCTCCGGTGGATCGCAGGCGCACTCTGTCTCCTCGCCTCACCGTTCTCCCGCCTCATCACCAACCCACCCACAGAGTGGGTGTGGATCGGCTTTATCGGTGTGGTCATCCTTGTCTTTAACGCAGCCCTCACCTTTGCCGACCGATGCCACGCCGCCCTCTACCACAATCTCCGCCCCCTCCATCTCTTTGCCGCGATCCAGATACTGCTTGATCTGACATGTCTCACTGCGCTTGTTGTGCTGACCGGCGGGCTCACGAGCCCGATCCTCGGTTTTTATGTCTTCCACATGGTCTTTGCGAGTCTCCTGTTGCCGAGAGTTTGGGCATACGCCGCCGCCAGCGCCAGCATCCTCTTGCTTGCGCTCGGACTGGCTCTTTCGGAGAAATGGCCAGCGGATATCAACGAATACCTTTCGGTGATCGGGTGGGTCATTACGCTCAGTGTCACCGTGTATATCAGCGATCGAATCGCCTCAACTCTCTACCGAAGAGAACGCGCCCGTCTCCGCAAGAACCAGCGACTCCGCCAACTGGCTAACATGCTTCGTACTCAGCAGGATGCGATGATTCAGCACGAGAAGATGGCGGCCATGGGCCGGCTTGCTGCTGGCGTTGCGCACGAGATCAACAACCCTCTCGCCAGCATGGACGGCGCACTCCAACTCATGGAGCGCAACCCCGAGAAGCTCCCGAGCGCATCGACTATTCGCGCGCTGCGAGACCAGGTCCGACGCATCCAGGAGACTGTCCGCGAACTCACCGCGTTTGCCCATCCCAACAAGGGGACCTGTGAAGAAGTGCTGCTGAGCAGTGTTGTCGCTGGGTCTCTGAAGATGCTCCAGTTTGATCATCGTCTCCGAGACTGCCGAGTCGAGACCGATCTGCCTGATTCGACAGGGCTGGCGTGCGTCGCGCCGCGAGTGCTTCAGCAGGTGCTCATGAACCTGGTCCTCAATGCGCTCGATGCTGTCGCTGAGACACCCGAGCCTGTCATCACCCTCCGTACCCGACGCGAGGGCGAGTGGTGCATCATCGAAATCGTTGATAACGGGTGCGGCATCCCCCAAGAGAAGCTTCAGGATATCTTCGAGCCTTTCTTTACCACCAAACCTGTCGGTGCAGGCACAGGCCTTGGGCTCTCGATCAGCCAGAGCCTCATCCGGGAGCAGGGCGGGGCAATCGAAGTGGCCAGCCAACCCGGTGCAGGCACCACCTTTCGCATCACAATCCCGGCATCAAGTACTCGCTGAAACACAAGTGGTACTGCTGGTTTTTCTCCGCATCGCCAGACATTCGGTAGGTATTTGATAAGTCCAAGCCTGATATATTGATCTTCTAGGACAGATTCCACTATTGCAGACAAGATAAGCCGATGAGTACGAGATATGCTTATCCATATAGAGTCATAAAGACCAAATCACATGAATACTGATACCCCCACACCAGATCAAACCCCCAAGCTGATCCCCAAAACCACCAATATTGCGTGGTTTACGGGGCCGGCTTTTCTGATCATTGCAGCCTGGTTTGTGCTCCTTGCGCCCTCGCCTGCAATCCCCGTGGCAAGCACGCCCGAGTTTAGCCCGACACTTCTGGAGATGACGATCAGGGGCACCGTGAAGGAAGACCCGCCGATTCTTCGAGTTGGAAGTTATGAATATCGCTGCAACGACTGCCACGACATATTCAAATCGGGCACTGAAAAAACAGAAAATCTCTACCAACACCTCGACATCAAGTTCAACCACGGCATCAACAACCGGTGCTTTAACTGTCACGATCAGGAAAACCGGAACAAGCTCGTGGGCCGGAACGGGGGGTATATCTCTTATACGGAAATCCCCACGCTGTGCTCGCAGTGTCACGGCCCGACCTTCCGCGACTGGGAACGCGGTATGCACGGCAAGACGCTCGGCTCGTGGGAGACCGACAACCCCAACCAGCGAAGACTCGAGTGCTCTGAATGCCACAACCCTCATTCACCCGCGTTCCCCGACTATGAGCCTCTCCCTGGCCCCAACACACTCCGGATGGGCGACCAACCAACAGAGTTGCACCACGAACGCAAAGGCCCGCTCGCTCTCCCCTTCCGAAGCGAGAACGGCAGTCACACTGATGAAGGGGGGGCTGACCAATGACACTCCGAATCTGGGAAAGTCAAGCCGGCGAGGCGGTGTCCAACAGCAGTTCACGCTCTTGCAACTGTCAGTCTCGGCCGGGCTTTACACGCCGGAGCTTTCTTCGCACTGCGCCTGGTGCTGTCGGGGGCATGGCGGCAATGGTCGCGGCTTTGTCTCCACTCAAAGACCTGCCTGAGGGCTCACTCCCCTCGGTCGAAGAGTTCATGCAGAAGCATTACAAAGAGATGAGCCCCGAGGAGATGGACGCCGCCCTTGCTCGTATGAGCCGCGAGGTCGAGGATCGGTACGGGGTCGTCCCCAGTATCAAGGACTACAAGCCGCTCGAGGGTGTGCAGTTTGTCTACGCCCTGAATCTCTCGCGGTGCATCGGGTGTCGAAAGTGTGTCCATGCGTGCGTCGAGGAGAACAACCAGAGCCGCTCGCCCGAGATTCAGTACATCCGTGTTCTCGAGATGCCCCGAGGCACGACCGACATCGAAGAGGGCAACCACCACTACGACCGACCAACTGTCCCCGGCGACACGCACTACTACCTGCCCATCCAGTGTCACCAGTGTGCTAATCCGCCATGTACTAAGGTCTGCCCGGTTGAGGCGACCTGGAAAGATGACGACGGGATCGTCGTCATCGACTACGACTGGTGTATCGGGTGTCGCTACTGCGAGGCAGCGTGCCCCTATTGGGCGCGGCGGTTCAACTTTGGCGAGCCCTCTCTCCCCAAGGACAAGATCAACCCCGACATGGGGTACCTTTCCAACCGGCCACGCCCCCGGGGGGTGGTCGAGAAGTGCCACTTCTGCCTGCATCGGACGCGCCAGGGCAAGATGCCCGCGTGCCTTGAGATCTGTCCTGTTGGTGCCCGGAAGTTTGGCAACGCGCTCGACCCCGAGAGTGAGGTCTCGCAGATCCTCAAGACCAAGCGGATATTTGTCCTCAAGGAAGAGGTCGGCACGCTCCCCAGGTTCTTCTACTACTTTGACGAACGCTACCCGCGTGATGATGGCAACTCACCGGAGAGCCACGCTGAGCCTGTGGAGGCGAGCGAATGAAAAAGTATTGCGTGTTTCTCTCTCGCTGCCTCGCGCTCAGCTTTGTTGGTGACTGGAAGTATTACTTCTGGATGTTCTTCCTCAGCGTCATCGCCCTCATGGGGCTCAACGCCTACACCCAACAGTTTGTCAATAGCCTGATCACCACCGGGATGACCGACCAGGTCTCGTGGGGGTTTTACATCGCCAACTTCACCTTCCTTGTCGGCATGGCGGCAGCTGCGGTGATGCTCGTGATCCCTGTTTATATCTACAAAAACCACGACCTGCACGACCTCGTCATCTTCGGCGAGCTCTTTGCGGTCGCTGCCATCATCATGGCGTTGCTCTTTGTGACTGTGGACCTGGGCAGGCCGGACCGGTTCCACCACCTGTTCCTGCGGTTCAACTTCCCTGAGTCGATGCTCGCCTGGGATGTAATTGCTCTCAACGGGTATCTCTTGCTCAACCTCCATATCTGTGGCTATCTCATCTACTGCGCCTATTGCAAGCGCAAGCCCACCCGATTGTTCTATATCCCCTTTGTCTTTATTGCCATCGCATGGGCGATCAGTATTCATACCGTGACCGCCTTCCTCTATTCCGGTCTCGGTGGCCGCCCCTTCTGGAACTCTGCCGTCCTCGCCCCCCGCTTCCTTGCCTCGGCCTTTGCTGCCGGGCCAGCCTTCCTCATCCTCACGCTGATGGTGATCTCCAAGGCGACCGACTACCGCGTGACGCACAAGGCGCTGATGACACTCCGCAACATCGTTACGGTCGCGCTGACGATCAACATGTTCCTCCTGGGCTCTGAGGTCTTCACCGAGTTCTACACCGATTCGGCACATGTCGCTTCGGCCAAGTACCTCTTCCTCGGGCTCCATGGCAACAACGCTCTGGTCCCCTGGATCTGGTCGGCGATCGCCCTGAACACGACCGCGATTATCATCCTGTATTCACGCATGAGCCGCAAACTTCCTGCGCTCAGTGTTGCCTGCATCTTGCTGATCATTGGCGTGTGGATCGAGAAGGGCATGGGGTTGATTATCCCCGCGTTCATCCCGACACCCCTCGGTGAGATCGTTGAATATACCCCGACACTCAACGAGATACTCGTGACGCTCGGCATCTGGGCGTTCGGGTTGCTCATATACACCATCTGCGTTCGTATTACTGTCCCGGTGCTGTCGGGACAACTCACGGTCGATACGCAGCTGCGTGACCGTCATACCACCACAACCCCGCTGCGCGGCTCGTCGGCCCCGCACACCATCACAACTCAAGAGGAGACCGCTCGATGAGGTTCAATATCACCACGATCACCGCAATCGCTCTGGCTGCTGTGACCACGATGGCAATGGGGCAGGTGTTTGGCCCCAAAGAGCTCAGCAAAGAATCACAGAAGTGTGTCAAGTGTCACAAGCAGGAGAACGCGGGCCTGACCCAGCAGTGGGGCGAGAGCCGTCACTACGGCGCCAACATCGGGTGCTTTGAGTGTCACGGTGCCGACTCTACTGATGTCGATGCCTTCACACATTATGGAGAGTCCATCTCCGTGCTCGTGACACCCAAAGACTGTTCTCGTTGTCACGCGCAGGAAGGCGAAGAGTTTGCTGCAAGCCACCACTCCAAGGCGGGGCGTATCCTTGGGTCGCTCGACAACATTCTCGCGGAAGTGGTGGAAGGCAATCGAGGACTTGTGACACCGGGACACCCGGATGGTGTTTCGGCTGCTGTGGTTAACGGCTGCTGGCAGTGCCACGGGACCGAGGTCATCGTGCTCCCCAATGGCAGACTCGACCCCGCGACCTATCCCAACAGCGGCATCGGACGCATCAACCCCGACGGCTCTGAGGGCACCTGCAACGCCTGCCACCTCCGGCATGAGTTCAGCGTCGCGCAGGCGCGTCACCCCGACACCTGCGGCAAGTGCCACCTCGGGCCCGACCACCCTCAGAAAGAAATCTACGAAGAATCCAAGCACGGCATCGCGTTCTTCTCGAAGATCGACGAGATGAACATGGACAACCCCAAGTGGGTTGTTGGCGAAGACTATTGGGCGGCCCCCACCTGCGCCACCTGCCATATGTCTGCGACAAAGACTCAGCCAATCACCCACGATGTCGGTATGCGGATAAGCTGGAACAACCGCCCCCCCGTCTCGATCCGTCCAGAAGTCTCCGATGCCAAGATGGGGCTGCCCGGCATGAATGTTCCCTGGCAAGTCCGTCGCGCAAGCATGCAGGATGTCTGTACCGCGTGCCACGAAGATCAGTGGGTTCAGAACTTTTATATCCAATACGATGGCCTGATCGAGCTCTACAACGAGAAGTTTGGCAAGCCCGCCACCGAGATTTACAAGCTCACCAAGCCCCTCAAAGATATTCAGATGCCCTTTATCAATGAGGCCGACTGGTCGTACTGGGAGCTGTGGCATCACGAAGGACGCCGCGCCCGTCACGGTGCCGCGATGATGGCTCCGGACTACACCCACTGGCACGGCACCTACGAGGTCGCCAAAACCTTCTATAAAGAGTTTGTCCCCGCAGTCAAGGAGATGATCGAGGAAGGGCACGCTTCAAGCGATCCCGAGAAGAACGCAGCCGCCGATGCTCTTGCTGCCAAGCTTGATGAGGTGCTCAACTCCGACAACCACAAGTGGTACCTCGGCAAAATGGACCCCGAAGAGGTCCAACAGCGCAAGGATGCCCAGCAAGAGTTCAAGGACCGTTACAACAAGTAAGATTATTTTGCAAATCCGCTCGGGTTGTGAAGGATCGCCGAGCCCACTAATCAACGCTGCAAGCAGAGCGACGACTCGATCCAAGAATCGCAACACCCAGACCCCTTCGGGAGTCTGGGTGTTGCTTTACATTGAGCACCTTCCGTGGAAGCGGTCTGCGATGTACCGCGTCTTTGTGATACGGACCTTGCTTGAAACTCGTGCGTCAACGGGGGTGAAAGAATGAGCCGGGCCAGCAGTCATCTCCACATTCGGCAATACATCGAACAGAGCTGCGAGCGCAAACGCCTGGAATCGGTAGATCGGGATGTGCCAGTACACGCCAACCCGTCGCTGGCGGTCTGGGCTCTGTGAATCCAGCCATCCCTCAGCGACGCATGAGAATAATCCGGGATGCGTATGTGCGTGATTTGGGTTCGCAGCCTTCTGCAACACCCGAATCGCCATCATGCCCGTGTCAGAAAGCACACGATCCTGCAAGAAACATACTCATATCAATAACGGACGCGGAGAGCACTAGCAGCCGCTAAGCAACTCACCTCAAGTTGTGGTATCTTGTTCATCCACACCGAACAAGGAGACCCCCCATACGAGGGCTGGTTCAGCGACAGCAGGTGATCTTCGTGGCCTTCAACATCGAAGAGTGCTTCCCTGAAGATCACCCACTCCGGCCCACCAAACGCTGGTATGAAATGTCAGCATCCTACCCGAGTCTATGATCAAAGCGCTGCTGTTGCGAGCCCTGCACTCCATTCTCTCCGAGACACGGCTCTGAGAGGCGTGCGAATACAACATCCTCTACTGCTGGTTTATCGACTCGCCGCGGAAGAAAGGATGTGGACCCAGGAGGCCTTTACCATGAACCGGCCACCCTTCGAAGAGCACGATCCCGTCGGCAAGATCTTCAACTCCGTCGTCGCCAAGGTGATTCTCGAGGGATTGATCGACGATGAGCGCTTCGTTGTTGAGGGCACGCTCATCCGATCGATGGCCGGGCACAAGTTGATTGGGCCTAGAAATACCGATGATAACGACGATGACATTGACAATGACGCGCACGACACCAACGACTGGTTGGTCCTCAAGGGCAAGAAGCACCCAACGCAACACACCGATCCATCGTTGATCCCGCTGCGAAACTGATGAGCAAGGTCGGGCAGCACACACCTGTCGCACTCGATGCATGTGCTGACCGATGCGATGACGGGGCTGTGCGTGAGCGTGTCGGTGGACATGGCCGATGGCGGACGGAGCGTTGCAATGCGCTGGTGATGCTCGACCGGGTGCGCTCGCGACATCTGATCACGCCAAAGAAGCTCGCGGCGGAAGTAAACTCTTCTTCGGGTGAGTTCCTGGGCGAGATGGAGTCGCGTGGGATCACACCCCACAGCGCTGCCTCGGAAGAAGATCACCGGTGACAGCGCGTGTCACTGCGCGCAAACGGATGTGTCTGCAGATGCAGACGAAGAGGTACCAAGCAAGTCAATAGTTAAGAATGTTTGTCGAGCTGGTGATCGGCTGGTGTAAGTTGGTCTGTAGTGTTGGCCAAACGCGGTTCGTCAGGGACGAGCGGATCAAGAGTGATGCGGTGGTAGTTGTATCGGCGTGGAATCTGCTGCCGATGACGAAGCTGACGGGGGTGCCGTGAGGTTGGATGTGAGAAGAGGGGCGACTCCGCGTGTGTTCCGGCTCGATCAGGGCCGGAGCATTGCAGGAGATCATACGGCCTGAGCGAAAAGAGGCCGAAAGCACAAAGATCCAGCCGTGCGATCGAGTTGTTTAGTGGCCTGTAGGCGTGAGCGCCAGGTACTACACCCTCAAGGTTCCCGACGAAGTGCTGGCGCGGGTGCCGGGTTGCAAAGTGATGCAAATATGTGATGCAGCATGCGTCTGCACCGCGTCGCACATTGCACAATCGCATATTAGAGATATCTCTCGAAAAGTCGCCCGGTGCAAAGCGTTGCGCCGCAATGCATTTGCGTGCGCAACCCCAAATAATGGAGCCGGGGGGAATCGAACCCCTCCCGATTCAGGCTTTACGCTCGGGAACCGCAGATTCTGAGTGGGTGCGCGCAACGGTGCGCGCAATCAACACTGATCCCACACTTGCACAGTTGATCCGTTCGTGGCCGTACCTGGCTACCGAAACTCGTGAAGCAATCCGATCGCTCGCTCTTGCGGCTGCACGCATACCGGAACCGTCCGTATGCCACCAGACCAGCCCCCCCACCCTGGCGGGAGTGGTTTCTGGTTTCAATACAATCTCCCGGCAGGGTGGGGGGGCGTCGGATACCAAGGGTGGTAGCTCACGCTTTGACGCGGCCGCCACCGGCATAGCCGGTGCGGGTGCGTCGGGGGGTGCCCCATGAGCGCCTCCAAGCCGTCGGAACCGACCTATCCCCGTTCTGTAACACCGGGGATAGAAACCCAAAGACAAGCGATAACGCCAGGAATGGCGACTCATGATCGAGTAGAGTTGGAGGATGGAACGGTTTGGGAGAGTGGGCCAAAGGTTCCTCCGCCGGGCTTGTATGTTGGCCTCGACTGGATCCGTTGCACGGGATGGGAAGGCCTTGAACCAGCCGTCGAGTCATTCCTGAGCGATCGATTCGGACATGAGGTGAAGGAGAGCGGGGGAGCCCAGTGGTTCCGGCATGGGATGGTGTGGGAGCCTGGGGTCATGCTGAGTTGGGGCCATCAACGGGGGATTATCCAGGTGGACATTCAAGGCGGGCGGTTGCGGATGCTTGACGGGGTGGCACGATTGGAACTGCTCAGCGGGCTCATGGATCAGGGGCTCAAGCCAACTCGACTCGATGGGGCCGTCGATTGGATCGGACAGGATGTGAATCTCTGCCAGCGTGCGACCGACTCATGCACTCGCGGCGAACTATGCATCATGCGGAAGTACAGACTGAACGATGAGTTAACAGCGCAAGGCTATCCGACGCGGCGACACTTGAGCCTGGGGAGCCGTGAGTCTCCCGTCTGCGCGAGGATGTACGACAAGGGACTGGAACAAAGCGTTGCCCCTGTCGGCTACTGGGAGCGGTTTGAGGTGGAGTGGAAGGCCGACAGGGCACCCGAGGTGGCGCACCTGCTCCGTGAGACCGGGGATGACTGGCCCAAACAACTGATCGATCTCGTGATCGGTGCGGTGGAGTTTCGGGAAGCCAACGGACGGAGCGAGTTGAAACGGCGGCCACTGGCAGCATGGTGGGAATGGCTGACCGATGGTCTCTGCGGTGTGCGAATCTCGACGGCACAGGATGATCCCAGTTTTAGTCGTTGGTATCAGTGGTTCCGAAAGTCGGTCGGCCCACGATTGCTGGAGCTGGCCGAGACTGCCCAAGTTCCTGTGGCGGATGTGGTCCAGTGGCTGCTCGGGGGGGTGAAAGCGGGCTCCAGTGGCGGCCCGATTCCCGCACAGTTCAGGGAGGCCTACCGCCAGTTTGACACACACAGGCAGTAAGAGTATGATACTTGTATGCAGAGAAAGGACCGCCATATGCAAAAAGAAAGAATCACCGTCACCCTGAGCCCAGAACTCGTCGCCAGGATCGACCGCCTCGCCGAGCTCCGGGACCATTCCCGCTCCAAGATGATGGAGAAGCTCCTGGATATCGCGGTCGAGGGAGAAGAGGAAACGATGGAGCAACTGGCATCACCGGTACTCGGACCCATCGTCCAGAGCATCATGGACCATCCCAGACTCCTGGGGGCTCTGGCCAAGCTGATCGGGGACCAACTTGACCCGGAGGAGTACGCACAGTGGCAAGAGTCCGCTCCGAAGATTCGGCGTACCCGTGAGCGCCTCAGAGACGAGCGAGGCCGCAGGCACGACCTCAGACCGGAGGGCGCGTGATGGAACAAGTTACCCGTCGTCCACCTGGCTATGTGACCCGAGCCGAAGCAGCCGAACAACTGGGTATCAGTGAGAAGACGCTGGAGCGGCGAATGAAGACCGAGAAGGCTCTCGCTCGTGTGCTTCGAGTCGGGCGTCGGGTCTGGTTACTGGCCAGTGATGTGGAAGCGTATTTCAAGCGCAGTCAAGAGCGGGGGTACATTTGATGGCTGGAGTTACGGTCACCAAACGGCCCGGCCGAAAGCATTATTACGCCCGGATCGATGGTCGATATGTCTCGACCGGGCACACCGATCAACGGGTGGCAATGCAGACCGCTGTTCGTATGCAGACCGTTGGGGTGGATGCGTACCGTCGCGGCAAGCGGACGCTGAATGAAAGCCTCGGTGAACTCATCGAGTCCCACCTGGAGCATTTGGCCAAGCGAGACGGCCGGGGGCCGGAGCACATCCGCAAGAAACGGTACCAGCTCACTCACCCAATCGAGGGCAGAGCATTCCGAACGCTGAAGGACATCAAGAAACAGACCTTCGAGCGTTGGCTGGATTCCTTATCGTGTGGCCCGAAGACCCGGAACGAGTACCAGACTGCTTGGAATGTGTTTTTGGATTGGCTTGTCTTTGAGGGCCGCTTGGACGAGAACCCGATCCGGGGCAGAATCCGACGAGCTCGAGTCACACCCGAAGACTGTGAAGGGCGGAGGGCGTTGACACTGGATGAGTTGTCCAGCCTGCTGTCATCTGCTGGCCCCCGTGAGTTGTTGTATCTGATGGCCGTGACGACTGGTGCCCGCTCCAATGAGCTAAAGCAACTCCACTGGTCGGATGTCCATGAAGCTGTGTCCGGACCTTACATCGTTCTCAGGCCCAAGACGACGAAGAACCGCAAGGGCCGGACGCAGTGCATCACCATCGAGCTTGCCGAAGCCTTGGCCGATGCCAGAACGAAAGCGAAGACGACTCGCGTCTTCCGGACGATGCCGAGCCACCACACGATGACCAAGGACTTTGCTGCTGCGGGGATAGCCAAACGGACGGATGAGGGCGTGGCTTGCTTCCACAGCCTTCGGCACACCTTTACCACGATCATCGCGAAGCAGACGAAGGATGTCCGCCTCGCGCAGCGCATGGCCGACCACGCCGACATCACAACGACACAGGGATACTTGCACACCGAGCGCACCGAACACGCGGCGGTGATGCGAGAGTTCCCGACCCTGCGCGCAACGAGGCGCGCAACGGGTATGGTCCAAACGGGTCTTTTGGTGTCCACTGGTGACCAATCGGGTCGTGGTGAGTCTCACGCGCAAGTGTCTGCTACAGAGGCACTTAGGCCCGATGAGTCCGAACCTGTCGTTCGGAGTCTGGTAATGGAGCCGGGGGGAATCGAACCCCCGTCCCGTGACAGTCAGCAAGACGCTTCTACGAGTGTAGTCGCTGGTTTAATCTCGACCGCCGGGCGGGCAGCGACACCCTTCCTTTGGTCCAGTCTCGGTAATATCTCACTCCGCAACGCCGAGACGCCGCGTTGGAGCCAGCCCGATGTCATTCAATCCCCGCCCCATCGGGCGTCGGGCGAGGATCGCCGCAGCCTAATCAGGCTGCGAGGGCATAACTGTGCGTGTTGCCAGTTATTGTGTGTGCGTGCTTTTTA
>JAJRZG010000121.1 GCA_024275365.1 Planctomycetota bacterium
TACGCAACGCCGCGTCGGCAAACCAGGGCAGTGCTGAGTCTCAGGCTGCTGATGAGACCGAACTCATGCGGTCGGTGGGGCGGCTCTTTGCGCTTGCCGAGGGGTACCCGGAGTTGAAGGCCGACCGGCACTTCCTTGCGCTCCAGAAGGAACTGAGCAACACCGAGGACCGCATCGCCGCGACCCGGCGGTTCTATAACGGCAATGTGCGAGAGATGAACCAGCTCGCGCAGATGATCCCGACGAGCATCATCGCGTCGATATTTGGGTTCAAACCCGAATCATTCTTTGAGCTCTCGAGCGATGCCGAGCGGGTGGTGCCGAGGGTTGAGGTGTGATGCTGGAGGGGGTGGCAGACCCTCAAGAGCACGCACTTGCCTCTTGGGGCAATCGTGGAAACGGGTCAAGAGCCGAGAGGGACTGAGAGACCATGCACAGCACGCTGCACAACCGGGGGCCGATGGTGGGGATCACGACGGATGTGGTCGAACACGCCAACGGGGAGCGGGTCTTTGCGTATCGGCCGTATGTGGAGGCTGTGGTGCGGGCGGGGGGCGTGCCGGTGCTGTTGCCGCCGGTGGTGGAGGGGGTCGGGGCGTTTGTCGAGCGGCTCGATGGGTTTGTGCTGACCGGGGGGGATGATCCGTGTACCGAACCCTTCGGCGAGCCGACGCACGCGAAGGTGACACGGGTGCATGCAGATCGGCAGGCGTTCGAGACGCAACTGTTGGAAGAGTTAGAAAGAGTGAGGCCCGAGGTGCCGGTGCTTGGGGTGTGCCTGGGGATGCAGATGATGGCGCTGGTGGCTGGGGGGAAGCTCGAACAATACATGCCCGAGACCTGCGCAACGCATGAGGCGCACTGGGGGCACGAGCATACGGTGGAGCCGGTTGGGGGAGTTGAGGGAAAGGATATTGGAGGGTTGGCGTTGCGGGGGATCGTTCACAGTAAGCACAAGCAGGCGGTGGCGGATGCGGGGGCATTGACGGTAATTGCGAGCGCACCGGACGGTGTTGTCGAGGCCGTCTGCGACCCAGTCCGACGGTTCTATGTCGGCGTGCAGTGGCATCCGGAACGGACGGCCGATGCTGCTGTCGGGCAGGGAGTGTTTGATGCGCTGGTGGGGGCGTGCGACGAGTGAGGGGGTATCACGGTCCTTTCAGGGTCCATGTCTATACCTGTACACGGGCGATACCGTGACAGTTATTTGTGTGATAGACTACCCATTGCATGATTCAGTTGCCGCCCGAACTCTGGCGCATTTTCAATAAGGACCATGACGGGCCGTGGGTCTTGTTCCGGCATGGAACATGCGTGCGATTACCAGACTCATCGACGGATCTAGTTGAGGAGGCGCAGGCCTTTCTGCGATGTGAAGGTCCCGTCCATGTTGGCACTCCGCACGGTGATTTCAATGTGTGGGAGATCCCTGTGGAGAACTCGGGCTGGATAGTCACATTCCATCATCCTGCCTTTGCGACCTATGTCGGTCCGGATGTCTTGGGACGGGATGATGATCTCAATGCCAAGCCCCTTGAGATTGCGATCGGCCTGTGGGGTCGAAGCCAGCGTGTGCGAGATACGAAGGAACTCGATGTTGTCCATGTCGAGCGCTTCGAATCGAGTGCCTGAGTCCAGACGGAGAATGCTAAATGCATGGGATTTCAGCGGCCATGATTGACACCTTTCTCACAGGTTGCGAGAACACACTTCTGGCGGCTGCGCACCAACGACCAATTGGACTGACGAGCGCATGGTCCAGTGAATACCCACCTGGGGGAGGTGTATACACGATATTTGAGCGAGGGAGGATTGTGTATGTTGGAGAGACCAAGAGCATTTGTGGGCGGATGAACGATCTCCGGTACACGAGAAAGCACACATTCCGGCGCACCCTCGGTCAGCGCCGATTCTCGCGTGTGGGAGGGTATATCTCGGCGACATCGAAACAACGATTCCCTCCCGCCATCGAGAAACGACTAGATCGGCTCATCACAGCGCACTTGACAGTCTCCGTGTTGACGATGCAGATTGGGCGAAAAGAGCGCGAGGAGTACCTCATCACAAAGCACAAACCGCTTTGCAATAAGGGCTAGCATTGCGAATTGAGCATCATGTGCTTAGGCATCCAGCAGATCCGTCGAATCCCGCACACCGAGGGTGTCGTAGATGCTCTGGGTGGCTTTGGAGCGGTTGAGGGTGTAGAAGTGAATCCCGGCTACCTCGTGGTCGAGCAGGTCGCGGGACTGTTCGGTTGCCCAATGCACTCCCACGCGCTTGACAGCCTCGGGGTCGCCGCCGGTGCGATTGATCGCGCGGATGAGCGAGGCCGGGAAACGCGAACCCAGGGCAAGCTCAGCCATTTTTCGCATGCCGCCGATGGTGGTGATGGGCATGATGCCCGCGATGATCGGGATCGTGATCCCCGCCAGTCGGCAGCGGTCGCGGAAGTCGTAGAAATCGCGGTTCTCGAAAAACATCTGCGTGATGATAAAGTCGGCCCCCGCCTCGACCTTGGCCTTGAGGTAGTCCATCTCGTGGAGGCGGTTGGCGGTCTCGGGGTGCCCCTCGGGGAAGCCGGCGATCCCAATACCAAAACCCGCCGGGTGGGGGTGGGCACCCGAGTCATTGAACCGCCGAATACACGCGACCAACTCGGCCGCCCGGGCAAAGGCATCACGCGAGTGGTCGTAGTCTGCCTCCCCAGCCGGGTGGTCGCCCCGGAGCGCGAGGATGTTGCTGATCGCGTGCCGGGCGTAGCGTTCGAGGATGGCGTGGATCTCGCCCTCATCATGCCCGACACAGGTCAGGTGGGGCATCGGGTCCAGGCGGGTCTGGTCTTGCAGCCGAACGACCAGGTCGTTGGTGAGCTCGCGGGTCGAACCCCCCGCCCCATAAGTGACGCTGACAAAGGTCGGGCGGAGGCGTTCCAGATCGGCAATGGTGGCAAAGAGCGCCTCGGCAGCCTCGGGCCCCTTGGGGGGGAAAAACTCAAAGGAGAAGGTGGTCCGCTGGTTTTTGAAGATGTCGCGGATGTGCATCTGGGTGGTCTCGGGGGTGGGGGCGAGGCGGGAGTGGACTATATCCGTTGAGCCGGGAGAACGGATGAAAGATTTTCGTTCTATATGGTGAGTTGGAACGCGCTTTGGGCCGTAGGGGTATATCGACTGAGAGAGTCAAGAAACCTGACGGATCGAGAGTTGGGAGGGTGATTGTGAGCTGGAAGCGGGAGAGACGACGACAGAATCAGTGTGTTCGGGATGTGTTCACACAGGGTGTTTTCACACGGCATGCGTTTACCCTGATCGAGCTTCTGGTGGTGATCGCGATCATTGCCCTCCTGATCGGGATTCTGCTGCCAGCACTTGGGGCCGCGAGGAGGGCAGCCCGGGGGACGGTCTGCGCGACAAACATGCGGCAGGTTGCGCTCGGGTGGACAATGTACGCCAATGAGAACGACGATATCAGCGTGCCCGGGCAGGTCGGGCGGTATTCGCAGGAATCGAAGAATCTTTACGATGTGGGCAACGGCATCCAGTATCGGCCTCGTTGGTATGTCCAGATGGGGGCCTCGGCCGGGTTCTTTGCGCTGGCCAACCCCAGCACCGATCGCAACACCGAGCACTCGGCACAGGTCAATAACGAGGTCTTCCTCTGCACCGAAACCAAAGACTGGACGAGCACCCGCAACAGCCCCTACGGCTACAACTACCAGTTCCTCGGCAACGCCCGGTGGGGGTTCGGAGGAGAGGCGGGGGGGTTTGTCAAGTTCCCAGTGCGGACAAGCTCGGTGGATGGCTCTGGGACGGTGCTCGCTTCAGACTCGATGGGCTCGGCAGCCGGGAAGCCCAGGTTTTCGCGCACACCAAACCGTGCTGACGGCTCGCGGGACCCGCTCCTTCAGGCAATGGGTGGGCACGGGTATGCGCTCGACCCGCCGAGGTTAAGCCCGGATGGGGACTTCAGTGATCCGCGAAACCCAGGTGAAGAGCACCGCTCTGCGCCAGACCCCAGGCACGGCAACAAGACCAATGTCTCCTTCTGTGACGGGCATGTGGAGACCATGTCGCTACAAGACCTTGGCTATATCGAGGATGGCGATGGCGCAGTGCTGGCGTTTGACAGCAGGGCATCAAACGCAATGTTCAGCGGCAGCCGGCGCGATGTTGATGTGCCGGATGTTGAGGACTAGCTTAATCAAGGCCAAGCTGCTGCGCACTCTCTGTATCACTCAGATGAGGGCGTTTGGGAAGTTGGATTCCTGGATGGGGGCCAGGACATCAAGGATGCGTTCGAGGACACGGGCGGGTGAGCCGATCGCGTCGACGCGGTGGATGAGTTCGCTTGGATAGTGGGCCAGGACGGGTTCGGTGTCTTGTGCAAAGACCTAGAGTCGGCGGCGGATCACACTTTCTTTGCCATCGTCTGATCGACCCTCCTTCAGGGCGCGGTTGCGGAGGCGGGCGAGCATCTGCTGGGGGTCAGAGGCTTCGAGGAGGATGAGCCCCAGGACATTGATGTGTTTGTCCATGAGCTCCGTCTGGCGGACGCTGCGGGGGATGCCATCGAGGACGAGCAGGTCGGTGTAGGGATGGAAGATGCCGAGGGAGTGCTCTGCTTCGAGGTTCTCGTGCCAGAGCTCGACGGTGAGCTCATCGGGGACGAGTTCACCGCGGGTCGAATAACTTTGGAAGGTCTTGCCGACATCTGAGCATGGATCGAGATTGCGGAACATGTCCCCGGTGGAGAAGTGATGGAAGCCGGGGATATTTCCGAGCATTTTGCCCTGCGTGCCCTTGCCTGAGCCAGGTGCTCCAAAGAGCAGGACGGTCCGATATTGGTCTGTCACAACCACTCTCCGCATGGATTGTCCGCCCGCCACGCCAGTGGACGGGACTGCCAGTGTAGACCTCTATCGGCCGGTTGAATGGGGGGCAATGGTTCGATTGGGGAGGAAGTGATGACAAACAAAGCACCCCGCCTGAGGGGGCGGGGCGTTTGAGTGATATGAGGTCGCAGCGTCAGCACTATCAGCCTGCTTCGATAACCTCTTTGGCCATGCTTGCGGGCATGGCCCGGTACTCGAGGAACTCCATGGTGGAGGTGGCCCGGCCCTGGCTCATGCCGCGGAGGCTGGTGGTGTAGCCGAACATCTTGGAGAGGGGGACCTCGGCGGTGACCATCTTGACATGGCCTCGGTCTTCGGTGCTGACGATGATACCCCGGCGGCTGTTGAGGTCGCCGGTGATGTTGCCGAGGTAGTCTTCGGGTGAGGTCACGACGACCTTCATGATCGGCTCAAGGAGGACGCTGCCGGCCTTGGCGACCGCCTGCTGGAGGGCGAGGCGACCGGCCTGCTCAAAGGCGACCTGTGAAGAGTCGACCGCGTGGCTTGAGCCGTCGATGAGGGTGACCTTGACATTGATGAGCGGGTAGGCCGCGGTGATGCCCGCAAGGGCGGTCTGACGGACACCAGCTTCGACCGAGGGGATGAACTCCTTGGGAATTGCCCCGCCGACAATGCCATTCTTGAAGGCGATGCATTCCTTGAACTTGAGCCCTTCTTCCTCGGCCTGTTCTTGGGTGTAGGGCTCGATGTTGATGGTGCAGTCGCCGAACTGTCCTCGGCCACCGGTCTGCTTGACGAACTTGCCTCGGATATTGTTTGCAGGGCCTTGGATGGTCTCGCGGTAGGAGACGCGGGGCTTGCCGACATCGCAGCCGACTTTCATGTCGCGAGTGAGCTTGTTCTTGATGATCTCGAGGTGGAGCTCGCCCATGCCGGCGATGATGGTCTGGCCGGTTTCTTCGTCAAAGTGTGAGCTGAAGGAGGGGTCCTCGCGGCGGATGGTGGCGAGGGCTTCAGAGAGTCGTCGTTTGTCGTCAGAGCCGTGGGGCTCGATCGCCATCGAGATGACGGGCTCTGGGAACGACATGCGTTCAAGGACGATCGGATCATCGGCATCACAGAGGGTGTCGCCGGTGTAGGAGTCCTTGATGCCGATGACTGCGACGATGGAGCCTGCCCCGGCTTCTTCGAGAGGCTCGCGATTCTGGGCGTGCATCTCAAAGATTCGGCTGACATTTTCTTTCTTGCCGTTGACGGGATTGAGGAGTCGGCTGCCCTTTTTGAGGACGCCCGAGTAGACGCGGACATAGGTGAGGTCGCCGTGGGCGTCGTTGACGACCTTGAAGACGAGTGCCGAGAGGGGGGCGTCGTCGGAGTTGGGGCGGGTGAGCTTCTCATCGGGGTCACGGTGGTGCGTGCCTTCGACATTGGGGACTTCGTCGGGAGCAGGGAGGTAGTCGATAACACCATCGAGGAGGCGTTGGACGCCGATATTGCGAAGGGCAGCCCCGCAAAAGGTGGGGTTGCAGCGGAGCTCGATGGCACCCTTGCGGAGAGCAGCCCGGATATCGTCAGCCGTGACGGTGGATTCGTCCTCGAGGTACTTCTCCATGAGGGAGTCTTCGAGTTCGGCTGCTGTCTCGACGAGCTTGTGGTGCCACTCGGTCGCTTTGTCGAGGAGATCGGTGGGGATGTCCTTTTCCGTGACGACGGCCCCCTTCTCGTCGGCGTAGAAGTAGTAGGCCTTCATGGCGAGGAGGTCGATGATGCCCTCGAGCTCGTTGCCCGAGCCGATGGGGTATTGCACCGCGATGGGGTTGGCCCCGAGGCGTTCTTTGATCGTCCTGAAACTGAACTCGAAGTCGGCACCGAGCTTGTCCATCTTGTTGATGAAGCAGAGCCGGGGAACATTGTAACGATCGGCCTGCCTCCAGACGGTCTCGGACTGGGCCTCGACGCCCTCCTTGCCGTCAAAGACAGCGATCGCGCCGTCGAGGACACGGAGGGAGCGTTCGACCTCGATGGTGAAGTCGACATGGCCCGGGGTGTCGATGAGGTTGACCTTGTAGTCTTCGCCGTTGCGGGTCCAGGGGCAGGTGGTGGCTGCCGACTGGATGGTGATGCCTCGGTCCTGCTCTTCTTCGAGGAAGTCCATGGTGGCGGTGCCTTCGTGGACCTCGCCGAGCTTGTAGTTTTTGCCGGTGTAGAAGAGGATGCGTTCGGTGACGGTGGTCTTGCCCGCGTCGATATGTGCGCAGACGCCGATGTTGCGTGTGTGGGTCAGGTCCATATCCATGGTCATCATCCTCTTAGCGGGTCTCTGGCTGTTGTGTCTGTTCTCGGCGTGCTGCGATGGGCAGGCAGGGCGGAGAGTGACGGGGGCAATGCCCGCCGACGACTTGTCGGGGGGGCTGGGTGTGGTGCGTCGTGTTGTGTGTATCGGGGCCTTGGAACTTGTCCATCGAATCGGCCCGGTGCGAAGTCGCGTTATCGCGTTCAGGTCCACCCGTTCGGTGTCAAGATGTCGGTTTCTTCGTCCATATGACGGGGTCCGATCGGGGGGAACTGGAATGGCCACCACCGGGTTGGTGATAGCCTCGGGAGTGTATGGTTGCCTGGTCGCGGGACGGAATCAAGGGTGCTCCAGAAGTTCGCGCACGCTTTGCAGTTGGTTCTCGGACAGCCCGGCAAGGGGGTCGAGCCTACGGAGGTCGTGGTTGGCAAGAGCCCGGGCAGCCCAGAGGCGGGTCTCTTCGGGGTTCTGGGCTGCCGCATACCGCAGGGCGACCTGGTGGGCGAGCTGGGGGCTGAAGGGGTCGAGCGCAGCAGCCCTGCGGAGGGGGTCGAGGTCGGCAAAGGGCTCGGCGAGGCCGGCGTCGGGGGCGAGGGCGGCCGCTTGATAGAGGGCTCCGGCGAGGTCGCGGTATGCCCGGCTGTCGGCGGGCCAGCGGGTGGTGGCAAAGGAGGCAAGGTCGATCGCCTGGGCAAGGGCCTGGGTCGGGTCGACCGCCTGCTGGGCGAGCAGGGTCGCCTGGGTACCCCGGACCTGGATCGCGGTGTGCGTCACCGCTCGGCTGGGGGTGGTGGGGGTGGTGGGGGTGCGGGCGAGGGTCTCGAGACGGTCGGCGGCCTCAGTCACCCGGGCGAGGCGGAGGTCGGTCAGGGCACCGTTGATCCCTTCGGGTGTGGCGGGGACGGAGCGGCCGAGGGCAGCAGCCAGATCGGAGCCGAGGGCGAGGGGGGAGTCGGTCGGCGACTCGGCCGAGAGGGCGGTGGCCCGCTGGATCAAGGCGGTCGATTCGGTCACCAGGTCGGCAGTGCGGCGGAGTTCGGTCTCCCAGGCGCGGAGGGGGAGAGCCGCGAGGAGGGTGGCGAGGGCGAGCAGGGCGACAGCGCCCGGAGCGCAGGTGAGGAAGCGACTTTGCCACGCCTGCAAGACGCCCCCTCCCCAGCCCTTCTCCACGAGGTGCGGGGGAGGGAGCGAAGCATCGCCCGAAGCGCAGGCGAGGAGGCGGCTTTGCCACGCCCGCAGGAGGCCCCCTCCCCAGCCCTTCCCCACGGGGCGCGGGGGAGGGAGCAAGGCAGCGTCCGGAGCGCACGCAAGGGGTTGGTCGGTCCGAGCGGCGGCCGCCCCGAGCAGCACAAGCACCCACCCGGCGGCCGAGAGGTCGGTCGCGGTCAGTTCGATCTGGGCGTGCGTGAGGACCGCAAGCACCCCGGCTCCGAGCCCGAGGCGGAGCAGGGGAGACTCGGCGAGGGAAAGGAGCGCGGTGCCCAGTCCCAGCCAGAGGAGCGACCAGGCGAGGAGCTTGGTTGTGCCGTCGAAGAGGACGAGGGCAAAAGCGTCCGGCACAGCGCGGGCGAGCGGGAGGGTTTCGACGAAGAAGGAAATGATCGTGGCGAGAAGGAGAATGGCAAGGAGTGTGCGGAAGGGGAGAGAGAGTGTGTGTGAAGCGGGTTCCTCGCCTGCGCTTCGGGCGCTGAGGAGGGTGGCTCCGGCGCGGGCGGCAAGAGTGAGGAGGAGGGCCGCCCAGGCCAGCCCAAAGAGGCCGAGGGTGGAGGCGTAGTCGAAGAAGAGGCTGTGGGGGCTCGAGACTTCTTCGGGGCTGAGGGGGTTTTTGGCGAGGAGGTAGGCCGACTGGAAGCCGTCAGGGCCGACGCCGAGGAGGGGGTGCTCGGCGAAGATGCGCACCGCAGCTTCGAGGTAGTAGAAGCGGAAGAGGAGGGAGAGTTCGCCGAGGTGTTCGCCGAGGAGGCCCCGGAGGAGGACCGCAAAGAGCGCGAGGGCGAGGAGGCCCGGGCCGAGGAGCGTGGGGGGGAGCGTGGTGGGGCGGAGCGGGGCCTTTGGGTTCAGGGGCGGGGCCTTTCCAGGCCCCGAGTGGTCGCGGTGCAGACGCCAGAGGCCGAGGCCCAGCACCCCGAGGCCGAGCAGCATGGCCGCGGCCGCTCCCTTGGGGAGCGAGCCGCCGGCGGGGAGAGCGAGAAAGAGGCCGCCCAGCGCACACGCCAGCCCGGCAACAACGCCGACGAGCCGGTAGAGGTCGTTGCGGCTGCCGGTGGCCCAGAGGCGGGCGCGGATCGCCGCACAACAGGCGGCACCAAAGATCGCCACGCACCCGGCCATGACCGAGGCGTAGACATTGGACATCGCAAACCAGGCGGAGGCGTCCGGCTGGCTGAGGCGGCGCGCAAAAGAGCGACCCATCGCCGAGTCGGGCGACCAGCCGTGAGAGGCGAGGAAGGCTTCGCGGTTGGCCTCGAAGTCGGCGACGAGCATGGGGTGTTCGCTGTAGACCCCGATGGCGGCGCGGATCGCCAGCGGGCCTGCGAGCCCCGCGCAGCAGGCGAGGACAAGCGCGCGCTCGGTGGTGTGGCGGCAGGCGAGGAGCGCCGCCAGCGCCCCGGCGATGGCGGCCGCCCAGACAAGGCCGATGTTGGCGTTCTCGACAGAGGCGGTCGGCCCCAGCCAGCCGTGGAAGGCGATCGGCACGAGGCCGAGCCCGGCAAGCAGGAGCAGGAGCCCGTGTACGCGCTCGCCCGCCCGCCATGCTGCGGCAAGCACGAGCGCAAGGCCGAGGAAGGCAAGGGCCGCGAGCATCATGGAAAGGCCCGGCCCGATGCCGTTGTGCGGGGCGATGGTGGTGAGCGGATCAAGACTCCAGCCGGGGAGGGGGTCGGTGGTCGTGAGCACACGCGAGCAGACCGCGACGAGAACACAGGCAAGCCCGGTGCGACGGAGGAGAGAGGATTCGGATTGAGGTGTGCGGAGTGGGGTCATGTGTGGTGCTGTTTTTTACCACGGAGGACACGGAGTTTCACGGAGTGAAGGCAGGGCGAGCTTCAGGTGGTACGGCTCTCCGAGCCGTGCGTCGATTGTCTTCTTTTTATACACACGGCTCGGAGAGCCGTGCCACCTTTTTGTCTCTCTGTCTTACTCCGTGCAACTCCGTGTCCTCCGTGGTGTATATTCTTTTCTTTGCTTTCTCAGCGTCACGCGGCCTCTTCCGCGGTGAAACGGTCTTTTCGGCCCTTCTGCGTCCCTCCACACCGATTGCGCCCTGGTCCACACCACCTGTGCATCCATCCGCACCCTCCGTGGACCGATCCACACTCCCCGCAGAGCCCTCCACGGCCCGTCTGCATCTGTCCACAACCGTTGTGGATCGATCCACGGTGACCGTGGACAGATGCGCAGCCGGTGTGGCCCCCTCCACACCCGGTGAAGACCCCTCTTTTTGCACTGTTCCTTGATCCTTGTTCACGCCGCCGTCCTTTCTTGCCGAGACACCGCACGATGCGGTGGTCGCCCGACGCTTTGCCGTCTTGATCTCTGCGCTGTCCGTTGTGATTTGCTGTCGCTCAGCGGTGCAATGTCTTCTTCCGTTTCCTTGTGGTTTTGAGGCAGGCTTGACCACGGAGGGCACGGAGTTTCACAGAGTAAGGCAAGAAGACAAAGAGGGTGTCGCACGGTTCGGAGAGCCGTGCCACCATTTGCCTTGACTCCGTGACACTCCGTATCCTCCGTGGTGCATCTTCTTCTCGTGTCTTCCTCAGCGAAACTCTGCGTCCTCAGCGGTGCAATGTCTTTTTAATCTTCTCCGTGGTCATGGTCACGGTCCTGGTCACGATCATGGTCGGCCCCCGGGCTGGTCGCGTGCTCGGCAAAGGCAAGGGCAAGCAGGGCGATGATGATCTGCACGCCGACAAGGATCGCCTGCCAGGGCTCGAGCGAGCCGAGAATGATGCCCGAGATGCCGGTGATGGCCGTCAGGCTCCAGAGCAGCCCGACAGCAGCCGACTTGGTAAAGCCCCGCGTGACGAGCCGATGCGAAAGGTGTTGCTGGTCGCCATGGAAGGGGTTTTTGCCCTGTCTGAGCCGGACGATGGTGACACTTGTAAAGTCATAGAGAGGCACCGCGAGCACCGCCAGAGGCATAAAGACGCCATACCACCCGCCGGCAGCACCCGGGTCGTAGTAGGTCGTGCGGACGGTCAGAAAAGCGAGCGTAAAACCGATGACAAGCGAGCCGCCATCACCCATGAAGATGCGAGCCGGAGGACGGTTGAAGGCGAGAAACCCGAGGGTGGCCCCGACAAGCAGCGCAAGCGTGGCCGCGACAAACCATTGGCCGTGCAAAAGCGTGGCCGCGAGGAAGCAGGTGGCCGCGATGGTCGTGACGCCGGCGCAGAGGCCGTCCATGTTGTCGATGAAGTTGAGGGCGTTGGTGACGAGGGCGATCCAGAGAATAGTCACTGCGATCGAGAGCCAGGGGCCGCCGACGAATGGATCGAGAAAGGTGAAGAGACGCGAATGCGTGACGAGCGTCATGGCCGTCGCGCAGCCGAGCATGATGGCGAGCTTGACCCAGGGCCCGAGGGCGCGGCGGTCGTCGATGAGGCCGAGCAGATGAAGGATCGTCAAACAGGCGAGCAGCGTGAGAGCGGCGGGAGTCTGCTGCGCAATGCCGGGGAGATGCTCGGCAAGGGCGGGGACGCGGGCGGTAAGAGCGTCGGTGAGGCCGAGCTTGACCAGGAGCAGCCCCCCACCCAGCGGCAAGGCAAGCCCGGCGAAGATGGCAATGCCCCCGGTGTTGGGGATGGGGCGGAGGTCGGGCTTGGCGTGGCCCGCCGAGCCGACCGAGTCGTAGGTTTTGTAGCGGTGGCCGAGCCGGACGAGCAGCCCGGTCAGAGGCAGCGAGATCGCCAGGGCGAGAAGGATGAGGGTGAGACTGAGCCAGATCATGCGGGGAGAGTGTATGGGCTTGAGCCTTTGGGTACTTCGCCCCTCCGGGGCGATCTTATGGTGGCACGGCTCTCCGGGCCGTGTGTCTTGCCTCTGGAAGCACGACGGCTCCGGGGTTGTTCTATCATGGAAAGGAGTTCTTGGGTCGCAGGGTGCCCGGGTCATGCCGGGCAGGAGGGTTGAGCGTGCGTCTGCTTGCAAGACCAAGATGCCCAGAGTGCGGTGAGGAACACCCTCGCGTGTACAGATCGCTTGGGAACTTCGTCCGCATCGTTCTCGGGGTACTGATCGGCATGATTGATAGCGAAATCATCAAGATCAGGTGGGAGTGTCCGTCTTGTTCGAGCCGGTTCCTCGCTCTTGGGGCGGATGCGGGGTGAGAAGATGCGGGGAGCAGTCATCGGGTTTGGGGTTGGTTGGTGAGGTGTTGGTTGGGTCGGAGGCGCACGGCTCGGAGAGCCGTGCCACCGCGAATCTCCGTACCACCACCCACGGCAGGTAGGCAAGCCCGCACGCCGCCTGCCCGACAAGAAAGAGTGTGCCGATGCGCCAGGGCCAGGGGCCGAGGTAGTCCATGATGGTGGTCCCGTTGGGCAGGCGATTGCCGGTGTAGCCGTAGTTGACGCCGAAGA
>JAJRZG010000122.1 GCA_024275365.1 Planctomycetota bacterium
GCTGCCACCACGATCTCGATCGCTTCATCAATCTCGGCCTCGGTGGTGGCTCTGTCGAGGCTCAAGCGGATGGAGCCATGGGCGAGGGGCTCTGGGATACCCATCGCCAGGAGCACCGGCGAGGGATCAAGCGAGCCCGACGAGCAGGCAGCACCCGCCGAGGCTGCCAGCCCGCGCTCAGAGAGCAGCATCAGCATGGCCTCGGCTTCGAGGGTGGGGAAGGCGATATTGGTCGTGTTCCAGAGGCGCGTCCAGTCGGCACCATTGACAACTGTGCCGGGGATACGGCTCAGGATGGCCTGCTCGAAGCGGTCGCGGCGGGCTGCGAGTGTGGCTCGGGGTTCGGCATCTGCAAGCCAGGCGACCGCCTCGCGGGCTGCGACACCAGCACCGACGATGCCGGGGACATTCTCGGTGCCGCCGCGACGGTCGAGTTCTTGAGAGCCGATCGACTGAGGCATCAGCCCGACACCCCGGCGGACCCAGAGTGCGCCGACACCCTTGGGGCCATGAAACTTGTGCGGGCTGAGTGTGAGGAGGTCGCAGGGGAGCGGGTTCTCTCCGGTTGATCGGCCCGAAACCCCACTCGCTTGCGCTCGGGGCTCTGATGGAGGCTCTGTGCAGGGCATCTTGCCGACCCACTGCACCGCGTCGCAGTGCAGGGGAACTTTGTGGGCTCGACAGCATTCAGCGATCTGCTCGATGGGCTGGATGACCCCGGTCTCGTTGTTGGCCCACTGGACACTGACCAGCACGGTCTGTTCGTCGATGAGGCTTGGCAGAGCCTGGGGGTCAGCCATCCCCCGGGCATCAAGGGGGAGTGGGCGGGGCTCGATCTGGTCTTGCCTTGCGAGGTGTGCGACCAGGTCGCGCACAGCAGCGTGCTCGATGGGGGCGGTGATGATGTTGGGGAGTTGGGTTGGGGATGTGCTGTTGGGAGGACGCACCGGCTGGAAGCCGGTCCCACGGCTGGTGGCCCGGGCACCGAGCACACCCCGGATGGCAAGGTCGATCGACTCGGTGCCGCCGGAGGTGAGGATGAGCTCTTTGGGGGGCACACCGATCAGGGCAGCAAGGTCTTTGCGGGCCAGCTCGACCGCGCGGCGGGCCTCTTGCCCAGCCCGATGGACGCTTGAGGGGTTGGCAAAGAGGGTGGCTGTCGCAGCATGGACCGCCTGGGTGACAGCCTCGCTGGGCTTGGTGGTGGCGTTGCTGTCGAGGTAGATCATGCGGTGTGTGCTCGTGAGTTTGCTCGCCCCCAGATGGTACGCCGGTGCTGAGGGTCGCTATCGTGCTGCTGATGCCGCGGGATCACTCCATACACGACACCCCCACCAACGCGGTCGAGGTGCGGACCGAGAAGCTGTCCAAGTCGTTTGGCAGCCAGGCGGTGCTGCGCAGCGTCGATCTGGAGGTCGGGCATGGTGAGATCGTCGCGATCGTCGGGGCGTCGGGCTCGGGCAAGACGGTGATGCTCGACTGCATGCTCCGGCTCTTGGAGGTGACGAGCGGGCGGGTCTATGCCGCCGACCACGGGAAGAAAGGGTCGCCGCTGATCGAGATCACCCGGGCAAAGGAGCGGGTGCTGCTGCGGATTCGCCTGCACTGGGCGGTCGTCTTTCAGCGCAACGCCCTCTTTAGTGGCACGGTCTATGACAACATCGCGCTGCTCTTGCGCGAGCATCAGGACCTGTCCGAGGAGGAGATCCTTCGCCGTGCGCGCGAGAGCCTCGGGGCGTGTGCGCTCGATGTCGATGGGGTGCTCTATAAGGACCGCGACGAACTCTCAGGCGGCATGGCCAAGCGCGTGGCGATCGCGCGGGCGATTGCGATCGACCCGGCGGTGCTGTTCTATGACGAGCCGACGACGGGGCTCGACCCGGTCGTGAGTGGCAGTATCCACGAGCTGATCTGGAATATGCACAACCGACCGCGAGGGAACGGCGACCAGCGCACGACCGTGATCGTCACGCACGACAAGGAGCTGCTGCGGCGATTGAGCCCTCGGGTGGTGATGCTGCACAAGGGCGAGATCTGCTATGACGGCCGGTACGCGGACTTTGGCGAGAGTAACTGTGCCCCGGCGCAGGACTATTTGCGAGAGATGCCGGTGCTGCACGGGAGGTCGGCGGGGGGGGAGAAGTGAGAAATGGCAAAGAGCAAATGGGCAAATGGCAAATAAATGCAGAGCCATTCGTGTGAGTAAGGGGGCGGGGGCGTGATGGCCGAGACTCACCCTGCCCCAAAGGGGCCAACCAGCCAGAGCCCGGGGCAACGCCCCGGGAGATGGACTACACACAACACCATGAGCCCCATCGGGGCGGTCCGATCGAGCGTTGGGGCACCGTGCATTGGGTCGCCCCGTTGGGGCTCGGTTCTCTGTTGTACCGCGTACCCAGGGCTGCGCCCTGGGCTTTGGCTGGGTCACGCCTTTGGCGTGGAAGGCATGTGTATTCTGAAAGTAGTGAAGATATCGAGCTTTGGAGAAGGGGGAGAGACGGAGTCGCCCTGGAGGGGCGAAGTACCCCAAGAGTCGATTACAACGCAACAACCAGCCTAGCGTGCAGGTTGTCAAGTGAGACGGGCTCGGGCCACAGCTCGCCGGTGCGGAGGTCTTTGACCACGCACGAATCGGTACCCTCAAGAATCACAGCAAATCGGGCGTGCTGCCTCCTCGCTTCCGCAAGGAGTTTGTCCACCTTTTTCGTGGCTTTGTACGAGTGGCGGACATGGAGGCCGCCCACGGCATCAGTGGGGTGGGTGTCTCGCCCGCCCGGCCCCCGCCGGAGCATGGCCACCACCGGACGGACCTTGGCCTCAGCTTCTTCATTGTTCTCTTCGGCGAGCACAAACACATCGGGGTGCTGCCTGACGAGACCGAGGAGTTCGTCGTCGCTGGGCATGAGCCCCTTGTCCTGGAGCAGCAGACTCAACACGACATCACCCATCGCAAAGCCCACAGCCGGTGTGGGTGGGCCGCCGAAGAGTTCGATGAGGTTGTCGTAGCGGCCGCCGCCCGCGACAGCCCGCTCGCCATCAGCGATGACCTCGAAGACAGTGCCGGTGTAGTAGGCGAGGCCGCGGGCAAGTGTTGTGCAGACCATACAATGCTGACTGACACCAACCTCCTGTAAGCAGGCGATTAGTGGTTGAAAATCGTGGCGTAGCTGAGATGCCAACGCATCACCCAACTGCAACTCCCAGTTGCTGTCCATCGCAACGGTGAGATCAGCTCCACTTAGCATGTTCTCTAAACCAGTACTCGTAATACCCCCTGAACGCGCACGATCTACAAGCTCACTCAACTTCGTCTTACCGATCTGGTCTAGCAGTCGAAGTGCTAGATCCATCTGTGCGCCTCGAACGACTCCCATCTCTAACAGTAGATTCGTGAGAACCCGTCGGTCGTTGATGGCTACACGCACACTTCCGTCATCGAGTCCCACGGACCGCATGAAGTTCACGCAAACCGCGATGAGTTCGGCGTCTAACTGAGCTTGTTGCTCTCTCGTACCATCACCCCCCAGCACATCACAGTTCCATTGCAAAAACTCCCGCAGCCTCCCGCGCTGCGGCCTCTCAGCCCGAAAGAACGGCCCGGCCATAAACCACTTGCACGGTTTGGGCAGCGTGTTCGCCTTGGCCGCATACATCCGTGCAAGCGTCGGTGTGAACTCCGGCCGCAGGGCATACCCCGCCCGGCCGTCACGCTTGACCCGCTCGACCTCCTCGGGGCTCTTGCCGCTGAACGCCTGGAAGAGCTCGCCCAGAATCCCCTCGCCGCTCTTGACGGCGTACAGGTCGGCCTCCTCGTAGGTCGGCCCATCGACCTCCTCAAAGCCATGCCGGATAGAGACCTCCCGCCACCGCTCCATGAGCCACCGCCTCCGGGCAGCCTCAGCGGGGTAGAGGTCTCGGGTGCCCCGGGGGGCTTTGATCTTGCGTGGCTTTGCTGAGGTTGGGGGAGCCTTGTCGTCGGTCATAGGGCAAGGGTAGCGGGGCATGGGCCACAAAAGACACCGACCCGGAGCGAACCGGGTCGGCGTGCGTGTGAAACGGGAGATGGTCGCCTCATAGTGTGAGGCGGATTGGCGTTGGTCAGCGACGACGGCGGGCACCGAGCAGCCCGGCAAGACCAAGCAGGCCGAGCGTGGGTGCAGAGGGGACGACAACCGTACCGATCGCGCCGCCGAGATAGCCGCCGACAGTGACGATGCTGGCAAATGAGCCGTCGGTCAGGTTGAACTCGCCAATGCGGTAGTCGTTGTTGGGGAGGTCCGCAAGCCCGGCATAGAGGCGGCCATTAAACATGGCAAGGTCGTTGTTGCCAAAGTCAAAGCCGACATCACCGATGAGGGATGCGCTGCCTCCGAGGACATAGGACCAGAGCTTGTCAGAGTCTGGGTCGGTGACATAGAAGAGGTCGGTGCTGGGGTCATAGGCGAGCCCGCCCGCGCCCTTGTTGATGAGCTGGATGCCGGTGTCAAAGGTGTTGAGCAAGGCGAAGTTGGTGTCAAACTCGTGGATGATGATGGTCCCCCCGGTGCCCTGGTTGCGGACGCCAAATATCCTGCCGTTGGCAAAGGCGATATCAGAAACAGCAAAGTCGAGGTCGATCGACCCGAGGCTGACGAGCGAGGGCGTGCCACCAAATGCGTTCTGGACGCGATAGACGGTCTGGTTTTCGTTGATATTCTGCGGGCTGCTGAGGGCGATGACATCACCAGCGTTTGCGCCGTTGAGACTCACGCCGTTCTCGAGGATGGACATCCCCCTGATCTCGTCTGTGCCCGCGAAGGTTTCATCGAGACCGAGGTTTGTGCCTCGATAGAGCGTGGCGTCATCAGACGACAGGAACTGGAATGACTGGGCGTTGGCGATGCCGGCGATCAGACCGACCGCCACGATTGAGGCTGTGGTACGCATTGTTTCTCTCCTTCGTATGACCCTGTGTGGGTGTAAATCTCTGTACGCAAAGTATAGGTCCAGGGAGCCCTGGCTCCAAGGGTCTCTCGGATTTCTGGTGTTGGAAACTGAGAATCGAGCGTGCATTTCAGGGGCTGAGATTCGCCCTCATCAAGTCCTTATTCGGTTACTCAATACTGGAAACCGCACCCCCGAGCCCCCATCGATACCGACCCCACACAGCAGCGAGCGTGATTGCAATGGACATGACGACAAGGAGTGCCAGTTGGGCGATCGGAATCCAGACGAAGCGGGGCTCCAACTCGAGCAGTGGATAGATGTGGATTCCTGTGGTAAGCCGGTCTGTAAGGTTGCTGCTGGGGGCGTGGCGGCGGAGGTAGTCAATCACGGGATGGCTCGGGCCGATCGGAACGACAGGAAGACCTGCGAGATTTACGATCGGGTCGTACAGGCCGAACGAGAACTCCATCGTGACCATGCGGATCCAGGGAGGGTGAGGCCAATGCGCTCGATTCGGGCTGGCGTTACTTCCAGCTCCAGCGTGTTGAAGCTCTCGATCCAGTCATGCCCGGGGTCTTCGTAGTGGACGGCGAGGGCTTTGTGCCGATCCCAGATGTTCATTCTGGTGTTTGTGCGTTTCCACTCGGCGATGGTGGCAGCCGCGGCGTCGGGGTCGTCGTAGGTGTAGCCGTCGATCTCCGGGCGTTCCCCTCGATCAAAGGCGTAGAGCTGGCCCTCGACTGCAACGAGGCGGATGTTCTGGCGTTCGTACTGGTACCGGTATCTGATCGTGTTGGAGATAAATACCGTGGACCACAGGAAGATGGCACACACGCACGCGAGCAAAGCCACGAACACGATCCGCCGTCGGCTCGGGAGTGTTGCGGCTGGGTTCGACATGGAGCCATCCTTCCTTCGCTGTTTTGTACCGTCTCGTGAGAGTCTGGTTTATCCATCCGCCCCAAACACCACCCCCCCCAACGGCGGCAGTGTCACCGCGATCGACCTCGCTCGGCCGTGCATGGGGATGGGGTCGGCGTGGGTGTGGTCCTGCCAGCCGTAGCCAGAGCCGCCGAAGTCTTCGCTGTCGGTATCGAGCAGTTTCTTCCATCGGCTGCCGCTGGCGACACCAAGGCGGTAGTTGTCCCGAGGCACCGGCGTGAAGTTGAACGCACACAACACCGGGGGCGAGCCATCGTCCGCGTGGCGGAAAAAGGCGAGCACCGAGTTGTCCCGATCGTCGCAGTTGATCCACTCGAAGCCCTGCTCGTCACAGTCGAGCTGGTGGAGTGGCCCGAGCGTGCGGTGGAGCCCATTGAGTACACGGATGAGTTCCTGCACGCCCGAGTGGGGAGCAAAGGCGGTGAGGTGCCAATCGAGGCTTGTGGAGTGGTTCCATTCGTCGCGCTGGGCAAACTCGCCGCCCATGAAGAGCAGCTTCTTGCCCGGCAGCAACCACTGGTAGGCGAGCAGCAGC
>JAJRZG010000123.1 GCA_024275365.1 Planctomycetota bacterium
CAGTCGTGGTGGTGGGTGCCGTTTGCGATCGCGGTGATTGTGGCTGCGGTCTTTCTGGGGGTTGACCTGCTCATTCCGAAAAAGAAGATTTCAGCGCTGGCGGGGGTGATGCTCGGGCTGATGTCTGGGCTCCTGGCTGCGGTGGCACTGGGGTTTGTCGTCGATGTGATCGCCGAGTCGTGGGAACTGACGACGGTGCCGACCTTTGTCTTTTCGATCAAGGTGCTGCTGGGGATTGCGATGTGCTATCTGGGCATCTCGACGGTCTTGCAGACGCAGGACGACTTTCGGCTTGTGATCCCGTATGTCGAGTTTGCCAAGCAGATGCGGGGTGTGCGGCCTTTGTTGCTCGATACCTCGGCGCTGATCGACGCGAGGATCGTCGAGGTCGCCGAGACGGGGATCAGCCAGGCACCGATGATCATCCCGCAGTTTGTCGTCGAGGAACTGCATCGGCTGGCAGACTCTGCCGATCGGCTCAAGCGGGCTCGGGGGCGGCGGGGGCTGGAGATCGTCGCCAAACTCCAGCGGTCGCACCTGCTCGATGTCTCGATTGATGAGAGCCCGATGCCGAGCAAGGCGGTAGACCATATGCTGGTGGACCTTGCCAAGCAGTTGCCCGCGATTATCGTGACGACCGATGTGGGGCTTCGGCAGGTCGCGACGATCCACGGCGTGATGGTGCTCAACCTCAACGACCTTGCCAATGCGCTCAAGCCGAATGTGATCCCAGGAGAGCAGCTGCGCGTCCAGCTCATCCGGCGAGGTGAACACCAGACACAGGCGGTTGGATATCTTCCCGACGGCACGATGGTCGTCGCTGAAGACGGGCTCGACTCTATTGGTGAGGAGATCGAGCTGATAGTGACGAGGAGCTTGCATACCTCGGCGGGGCGGATGATCTTCGGGCGGATCGGGCCTGAAGATGAGAGTGAATCACAGTCTCCCGAGTCTTCATTTGGAAACGAGGAGAGACAGCTCCCATCGCCGACCGAAGGGATGTCTATTGATGTCACACCTGGGGATGGTGGTGGTGACGCATCGAAGGGTGCTCCTCATGAGGGTGAAGCGACTGCTCCTACGCCTCAGAGCGAGCCCCCGCGCGGCCCCTATCCGCCCAAGCCGCCAGTGCGGACCAACCGGGCAAGTAATCCCCGTCGGTGAATCGGGCTGAGGAGAGAGTGGCGTGAAAGTGTTCTGGGCGTTCATTCTGGTGTTGATGCTTGCGGCGGGGGGCCTGGTGCTCAAGGAGTTTGGCACGGGCAGCGGGTCGGCGAGCGGGGCGGTGCAGGAGACGGCTTCCCCTGCGGACGGACCAACGGAAAGTCGTGTTGCGCCTGTGCCGATCGAGAAACCCGAGGTTGTTGACGAACCGATCGTTGCCCAAGCTGATGCGGAGACCGAAGCCGCGGCCAGACTCGCTGAAGCGCTCGAGTTTCTGGGCAACCCGGCTCCGCTTGTCGAGGATCCCACAGCGGGGAGCGAACCAACGGAACCAACCCCGACAGCAGCCACGCCCACAGAATCCGATTCGGCCCCCACGATCGATGCAACCGGCGCGCTTGTGCTGAATAATCGTTACACGCTTGCGGGCAGCGGCACCACTGACGATCCCTATGTCATTGACTTTCCGATGCTGATTGCTCTCGAACAGGACTACGACGGCAAGACCTCGGGCAAGGCGCAAGTGCCCGCGTGGATCAAGCCGCTCGACGGGAAGTTTGTCAGGATCACCGGGTTCATCGGGTTTCCGTATATTTCGCCGACAGCCGACGAGTGCATGGTGCTGCTCAACCAGTGGGACGGCTGTTGCGTCGGGACACCTCCGACGCTCTATGACGCGATCGAGGTGCAGCTTGCTGAGCCGATCAACCTGGAGAACGGTGTGTTTAACTATGGCACGCTGACGGGTGTCTTCCGGACGGACCCGTATCTGGTCAACGGCTGGTTGATCGGGCTCTATGTGATGGACGAGGCCCGGATCGACAACGCGGGAAGTCGGAACCAGATGGGGTTTTAGCCGAGAGGGGCAGTGGGGTGGGGGGCAGTGGCACGGGCACGGGTATGGGCATGGGCAACAACAAAAACTGCGTATTTTGTCTTGCACCTTCTTCCTGAATCGTGGTAGGCTGGTGATATTATTCTTGAGGAAGAGGAGTCATCATGACATTTGCTCGTTGCCTGCTGTTTGTGTTGTGTGCCTCAGCCGCCTTTGCCCAGTGTGATCCGGCCTGGGATACCGCCCCCGGCAATCCGGGCGTCGCTGATGGCTACGCCGACCCCTCTGTCGGATGGGACGACGGCACCGGCGAAGCACTCTATGTCGGTGGCTCGTTCAAAAAAATCGGCGGGATCAACAACCTTCGCGGTATCGCGAAGTACGACCCCACAACCGGGACATACTCCAAGCTTGGCACCGGAATATCCTATGGCAACACCAACGGGTTTATGACCAGCATCCAGCCCTTTGCGGCCAATGGCGAATCGCTACTCGTGGTGGGTGGGTTCTTTAGCTCTGCTGGAGGTGTGCCGGACACCCAGAGCCTCGCAGCATGGTACGGCACCGCGTGGCGTTCACTCGGCGCAGGCTTCGTGCCGCCTCAGGCGGTGTGGGGCATGACGATCGGCGACCTGGGCGACGGCGAAAGACTCTATATCGGTGGCTCGTTTACCACCATTGGCGGCACAGCGGCAAGCGGTGTCGCTACATGGGACGGTACCACGCTCGATGTCATCGGCACCGGCGCGGGCATGACCGGCTTCAACCCATTTGTCAACGAACTCGTCGCGTGGGACGACGGCTCCGGCCTAGCCCTCTATGTCGTAGGCCGCTTCGATTCCATCGACGGCATCAACGCGAGACTCGGGGCCAGGTACCGCCCCGGAACAGGATGGGAAAGGATCGGCTCCGGCCTTGTCCCTCGGAGCAGTACCACCACCCTTGACGCAGCGATCATCTACGACGACGGCAACGGGGAAGCACTCTATATCGCTGGTTCACCTTTCCGATCCACAAGCGGCAGCCTCAACAGCGTCTACAAATGGGATGGCACAAACTGGACGGCGGTCGGGCAAAACATTGGCGGCCGCGTTACCTCGCTGATTGTCTGGGACGACGGCACCGGGGACGCTCTCTATCTCGCTGGCACCGCAACACCCGACATCAACTACTTTGCCAGACTCGACGGAGGACAGTGGGCTCCCTATCTCGGGGGCGTCCTTGGGCCAGCAATCTCCGGCAACTTCCCCTCTGTCTTCGGCATGGGCATGTTCCAGAATAACCTCGTTGTCTGCGGCAACTTTACGAGAACCGGCGACGAACAAACCTCCAAAGGCATTGCATTCCTCACCACCTGCGTAAGTGAGTGTGTTGCCGACTTTAATGGTGACGAGATCGTGGACACGCGTGATGTCATTACCTTTCTCGGTGCGTGGGCAGCGGGGGACAACTCGGCCGACATGAACGGCGATGGCACGATCAACACCCAGGATGTCATCCTGTTCCTCGATTTCTGGGCTGTGGGGTGTTGACCTCACTCGCTGCCGGTGCGAGGTTTATGATGCTAGGAAGTTTGCCAGCAGCCTCGGCCCCTCGTCGGTGAGGAAACTCTCGGGGTGAAACTGAACCCCTTCGAGCGGTGCCGACCCGGCTTCGTCAGTACCCCAGACCCGTCGAAGCCCCATGACCACGGTGGCACAACTCTCGGTGGCACGGCTCTCCGAGCCGTGTGTATCGGTCGTGCTGCTGTCAGAATCAGAGACGCCCGGCTCGGAGAGCCGGTCCACCGGATCAACCACCGGATCATCCGCCCACGCGCTGACTACCCATCCCCCCTCTCCCGGCTTGGGCGCGGGTGGCACGCTGCTTGCCAGCACTACCAGCGAGTGGTACCTCGTCGCGGTAAACGGGTTACTCATGCCACGAAAGAGCCCCTGCCCATCGTGCTGGACCGGGCTTGTCTTGCCATGGACCTGGATGGTGTGCTGGCTGACGGTCATGCCGTGCATCTGGCCCATGCACTGATGCCCGAGGCAGACGCCGAGTATCGGGACGCGCCCAGCGAAGCGCTCGATGATCGCTGACGAGACACCCGCCTCGTTGGGCGTACACGGCCCCGGTGAGATGATGACCCGGCTGGGTCCACGGCCATGGTCGAGCGCGTCGGCCTGGTCGGGGGTGATCTCGTCGTTGCGGACAACCAGCAGGCTTTCGCCGAGTTTGAGCGAGGGCGCGATCTCGCCGAGCCTCTGGACGAGGTTCCATGTGAACGAGTCGTAGTTGTCGATGAGGAGGATCATGGATTGCAAGCGTAGGTGGCGTGTTGTTGCCCTGGAGTCCAGATAACCACCCAAAGACCGGGGTGGCGGACTCTTCCGGCGGTGCGGGTCTGGAAGTCTGGTGAAGTTGGGCACCTTTCGAGTCGATGAGCAGGCCAGAGGCACCGGGCGCGAGGCGTCCGCAGACCACGGATGGTCGAATCGCCAAGACGAACTCATTACTGCGAGGGCATCGCCATGGCCGGCGAGACCAACAACTGGGTTGACAAGAAGATCTTTACCACGGGTGAGGCTGCTCAGGTCTGTAAAGTCAGCCAGCAGACCATCATCCGGTGCTTTGACGCGGGGCGTCTGGGGGGGTTCCGCGTCCCGGGCTCCAAGTTTCGGCGTATCCCTCGTGAAGAACTCATCAAGTTCATGCGGGGCAACGGCATCCCGACTGATGCGCTCGAAGGTGCCATGCGGCGTGTGCTTGTCGTCGATGATGACGAGGCGATCCTGGAGCTTTTCGAGGACCTGCTCGGTCGCGATGGGCGGTTCCATGTCAAGACGGCCACCACCGGGTACGACGCCGGGCTGCTTACCGAGAGTTTCCGTCCGCACCTGATTATCCTCGACTACATGCTGCCCGATATCAACGGGAACATCGTGTGCGAGCGCGTGCGGCAGATGCCACACACCACCAACACCAAGGTCATCTGTGTCAGCGGGGTGGTGAATCAGGAAGAGGTGCAGGGGCTGATGCGCGCCGGTGCTGATGACTTTATCAAAAAGCCGTTTGATATCCGTGATGTCGTTTCACGCATGACTGATCTGCTCGGTCTCAGTGATTCCAGCACAAACAGCGGGGCGGCATAAGCGGGCGGTTTGCTGCGGGAAAGCCGAGACAGGAGAGGTCCGGCGTGAAGGCGAGCCACTCGATCAAGAGCAATGCGGGGCACCAGATCGAGGTGATCCTCCAATCGGTGGACAGTCTCCCTACGCTGACACCCGTAGCGACGCGCGTGCTCTCCATCGGGTCGAGTGAGCAGGCAGACTTTGCCGAACTCGCAAGGCTGATCGAGGCTGACCCGGCGCTGACAAGCAAAATACTCGGCTTGTGCCGGCGTGCATCGCTTGGGCTTGGTGACCGGATTACAACCGTCAAGCGGGCCTTGGTCATGCTCGGCTTTGACGCGGTGCGGGCGGCGGTTCTGAGCGTGAGCGTCTATGAGCTGATCTCGGGAGAGGCTGAGGAACGCGACAGCCAGCTCGCTGCCGAGGCAGGGATGGGGGAGCCGACAAGTGGCAGAGCCTTTGACCGGGTGGGGTTCTGGATGTATTCAGTCGGTGTGGCATCTGCTGCGGAACTGCTTGCAACCGGGAACCACTCGCTCCGCGTCAAGCCCGACGAGGCGTTTGTCGCCGGGCTGATTCATGGCCTGGGCAAGCCCGTGCTCGATCTGCTGTTGCCCCGGGCGTATGGGCGCATTGTCGAGCTTGCCGACCGCAGGCGGAGCGACATGGCACCCGTCGAGCGCGAGGTCTTTGGCATCGATCACCACGCTGCGGCCCGACGCATCGCTGAGCGGTGGGGGTTGCCCGCAGCCCTGCGCGATGTGGTCTGGCTCTATGACCACCCGATTGCATCGCTGCCAGAAGGGGTCGCGGCGGATGTCGTGCGGGTGGTTGCGGTCGCGCGGTCTCTTTGCCGCGAGCTGCACTTGGGAAACTGCGGCGACCACGGCCCAACCGACTCGGCTGCGAGCGTGTGTGCGGCTGCCGGGCTCAGCCAGAGTTCACTTGACGAGGCCACACGCAAGCTGCACGAAGTGGTCTCAGAACACAGCAAGATTCTCGGCCTCGATGAGCAGGCCCCGCCCGAGTTGTTGCTCCAATCTATCACCGAAGCAAACCGCAGCCTTGCGAGGCTCAGCAGCGACCTTGCTGAACGCGCCACCGAGGGGAGGCGCGTTGGAGAGGTGCTCGCAGCGGTTGCAGAGTTCTGGCGTGTGGGTGGTGGGAGCGGGAATGTGATCCGTACACTCGGGGCCATGGCCCGGAGCGCAGCCCGCGTGCTTGGCGATGGCAGGTGGGGCGCGGTGTTAGATCTGGGCGATGGGCAGGGGTGGATGCTGTGCCTCTTTGACAGCGAGGGCTCACTGGCGCGCTCGACCACCGCTGACCTGCCCGAAAGTCTCGCGGGGCTCGACCTGACACACGCCTCATCGTGGACAGACCGGCCGGGTGTGCGCTCAGCGATGGCCGAGTGGGTCGGGGTTGAGCTGGGGTTTGACCCGGCGAACTCGTTGCTACGGGTCGTTGTCGCGTGCGAGGGTGAGGGTGTGCCCGGGTGTGTCATGCTCACGGATGCTCCCACGCCGGAGAAGGTCCCTGATGCCAAACACATGATGCCGCTGCGGGCGACATGGTCAGCGGCGTTGAGCGCTGCTGCTAGCCGGGGCGCCATCGAGCGGCTTGCTGACAACCTCGCCGAATCCAATCGCGCCCTCGCAGCAGCACAATCCAAACTCACCGAAGCCCAGGCCATGGCAAGGCTCGGTGAGATGACAGCCGGGGCTGCCCACGAGATGAACAACCCCCTGACAATCATCCGGGGAAGGGCGCAACTGCTGGCGACGCACCTTGCAGACGAGCAGGACAAAGCCACAGCCGAGAAGATCGCAGTTGCTGCCGGTGATCTTTCGGACATGGTTTCTTCACTTCACGAGATTGCCCGTCCGGGAGTTGCCGAGCGGTCTCCCACGCTGATTACCGACCTGCTCGCACAGGCAATAGGAGGCGTTGAGGGGGCACAGGAGAGCGTGCGGGTCGATCTCCCGTCCGATCAGTCCATGCCTCTGGTTGCCGTCGTGGATGGTCCGAGACTGTCTCGAGCCCTTGCAGAACTGATCCGAAACGCAAGAGATTGGTCCCCTGACGGGATTGTGACAGTTCGTGTTCAAATCGAGCCTCCAGATGGCCGACTTGTGATCCAGATAGACGATGACGGGCCTGGCCTGTCATCCAAGGCGATGTGTCACGCATTCGATCCGTTCTACAGCGAGCGGCCAGCGGGACGCAGCAGAGGACTCGGGCTCCCCCTGGCCAAGTGCCTCGTGGAGCTGCACGGCGGTTCGATCCGGCTGGAGCCGGGTGAATCTGGAGGAGCAAGAGCGGTTGTCATTCTTCCCGACTGGCAACCACAGCAGGAGCGAGAGGCGGGACGAGCGGCATGACCAGCAGACCCCACAACCAGCCGGACAAACGCAATCAGCCCAAACTGGTCCCGGTGGATTCAGACGAACACGCAGGCCCCAACAACATCTGGCCTCATGGTCAGGCTGCCCCGAGGGTGCTTGTTGTCAGCGGGTCGCGCGTCGAGCGAGAGTCCCTGACCGCGAGGCTCACAGGCCGAGGCATGGATGTCGAACCTGTTGCGACGCCTGCCGATGCGCTGGCTGCTATTGCGACTGAGCGGTTTGATCTGGCGATGGTCCAGCGGTCACTCGGCTCGGGGCGTGGGCTCGAACTGGTCCGGGGTCTTCGAGAACTCGACGGCGGGCTGGGGATCATCATGCTCGCGCGCAAGGCTGACCTCGATGACGCGGTCAACGCGATGCAGGTCGGTGTGCTTGACTACATCGTTGGCAAGATAGATACCACTGTGCTGTCAGCCCGCGTTGAGCAGGCGGTGGGCAGAGCCCGCAAGCTGCGCAACGAACAGCAACGATCAGAACGGCTCCGGCGAGTCTGCCGGGGTGTGGAGATCAGCAACAACCCAGATGCGTTGCACGCAGAGGATGCCCCGGAGGTTGCCGAGTTTGAGACCGACCTTGCGACAGCCTATCAGAACCTCACCCAGCAGATGGCGCATGTCGGCCTCACCGCCGAGTTCAACAGCCTGATCCGCCAGGAGCTCGACCTTGAGAGCCTGCTGCGGACGGTGCTAGAGTTCGTGCTTGCCAAGCTCGGGCCGACCAACGCTGCGATCTTTTTGCCCGGCACCACCGGCGACTACACCCTCGGGGCATATGTCAACTATGACTGCCCGCGTGATACCGCCGAGGTTTTGCTTGACCACCTCGCGGGCGTGCTCCCAGAGCACTTCGAGGATGAAAGCAGCGTCGTGCTCATGCGGAGCGAGCAAGCCCTGATCGAACGCCTCGGTGACAACGCCGACTGGCTCGATGGGCACGCGGTTGTGTGCTTCTCGTGCCGACATGATGATGAATGCCTCGCGGTTGTTACCCTCTTTCGAGACCGCCGAACGGGGTTTGGCGATAACGATGTCGGCATGCTCGACGCCATCGCCGACCTCTTTGCCAGGCAGCTCGCGCGGGTGATCCACATCCACCACCGCCACCTGCCCAAGGAGCAGTGGGGGCTCGGTGCCCACGAGGATGATGCCTACGACGACGGGGCCGACGACTGGGGTTTGGCAGCCTGACCACAGGTACTCTGCCACACACACGACACCGAACCCACCCATACCACTCACACTCGCAATGGATGCCGACGCTGAGCCCTCGAAGCGTCAGATCCGTATGGTCGCATGATGCCAGTCTGATCCGAAGCTTCGCAGAGCCTCAGCTTCGGCGTCCGCCCGGGGATGTGCAACCCTTCTCTGCAAGAAACCCCTCAAAAAACCCAAGAAGATGGCAGACCCGCGGATCCGGTATACTCCCGGGTGTCCGCACGGCGTGTGGTTCTCGCCGAATCATTGGGAAGGGGTATTGCCATGATGGACCTGTTTCTTGACGGTATCGCAGCCTGGTTTACCGTCCCCGCGGTTGTTGGCACGCTCTACTTCGTGTTGCAGCTCGTGCTCATGGAAGCCGGCGGGGACATGGACGCCGACTTTGATGCTGACATTGACACCAGCATCGGGCACGAGTTCAAGGTGCTCAGCCTCCAGACCATCTCGGCATTCTTTATGGGTGGCGGGTGGATGGGGCTTGCGGCCTATCGACTGCTTGACCAGAGCCCGACGGTTTCCTCCCTCATCGCGATCGGGTCGGGCTTTGGTGTCGGGTGGCTGCTTGTGACGCTGCTCCGCATGATGCTCAAGTTTCAGGCCAGCGGCAACATCGACCTGGGTGCAGCGGTCGGGCTTGAGGGTGAGGTCTATATCGAGGTGCCCGTACACGACAAGGGCAGCGGTCGGGTGACTCTCATTATTCGCGAGCATCAGCGCCGGTTCGATGCGGTGCAGGATGGCGAGGTCGTGATCCCGTCCTCTACGCGCGTGCGAGTCATCCGGGCTGATGCTGCAAGCAACACGCTGCTCGTCGAGCGGGCGTGATATCATAACTTCCATGAGAATCGTGGAAGAGAAAACTTCAAGTCTCTCAGAAAGGGTAGGGGAAAGATGAATCATATGATGCAACTCAACACACTCGCCATGGCTGGCAGCGGCGGCAAGACCGGCCTGTTCGTCCTCGTCGGCGGGGTCATCCTGCTGTTCGTTGCGTTCGCGGTCATTATGTTCCTGGCGAGCCGATACCGCAGGTGCCCGTCGAACCGGGTGCTGGTCATCTGGGGACGCACCGGCGACCGTGCGACGCGCTGCTATCACGGCGGCGGGCAGTTCGTCTGGCCGATCATCCAGGACTACGCCTACATGAGCCTCGAGCCCATGGTCATCGAGATTCCGCTTACTGGTGCTCTCTCGCTCAACAACATCCGTGTCGATGTGCCATCAACTTTCACAGTTGGGATCGCAACCGACCAGGTGCAGATGAATAGTGCTGCTGAGCGTTTGCTTGGCTTGCCACCCCAGGCGATTCGTGAGCAGGCCCAGGACATCATCCTTGGGCAGCTTCGTCTGGTGATCGCGACACTGACGATCGAGGAGATCAACAAGGACCGCGAGAAGTTCATGAACCTCGTCAATGAGAATGTGACGCAGGAGATTAACAAGCTGGGCCTCGAACTGATCAATGTGAATATCCGCGACATCACCGACGAATCAGGCTATATCGTCGCGATCGGTCAGCGGGCAGCGGCCGAGGCGATCAATGTGGCCAAGGTCGAGGTCGCCCAGCAGGAACGCGACGGCTCGGTCGGCGAGGCCCAGGCTGTGCGAGAGCGGAATGTGCGGGTGGCGCAGGAGAAGGCGCTGAGCGCGCAGGGCCAGAAGGAAGCCGAGCAGCAGAAGCGAATCGCGATCGCTGGCTACGAGGCCGAGGCGGTCAAGGGCGAGGTGATGTCGACGCGCGATCTTGAGATCGCAACCGCCGAGCGCGACGCCGAGACGATCGCAGCCAGCAAGCGGGCCGAGCAGGAGCAGCGCATCCAGGTCGCTTCTGCCGAGGCACTCGCGGTCGATGGGGAGAATACCTCGAACGCCGAGATCGCCGAGAGCAACGCCAAGCTCGCCGAGATCCGTGCCGAGGCCAAGCGGCGTTCGGATGTGGCCCGTGCCCAGGCGCAGGAAGCGATCATGATCGCCGAGCGCGAGCAGGAACTGGCAGCCCTTTCCAAGACCGAACTCGCCCCGCAGGAGATCGAGAAGCAGCGCATCGAGATCGCTGCCGAGGCGGAAGCCGAGAAGCTCCGCCGTGAGGCAAAGGGTGAAGCCGATGCCATCCTCGCCAAGTACCTCGCCGAGGCCGAGGGCCTGCAGAAGGTGCTCGAAGCCAAGGCCGAGGGCTATCGCAAGCTGATGGCCGCGTGTGCGGAGAACCCGCAGGTTGCGCCGACACTGCTCCTCATCGAGAAGCTGCCCGAGCTGGGGGCCGAGCAGGTCAAGGCCGTGCAGAACCTCAAGATCGAGAAGGTGACGGTGTGGGATTCGGGCAGAGGCTCACAGATCGAGGGCAAGGGCAGCGCCCGAGGCGCGACCGCCGACTTCCTCAGCGGGCTCATCGGTACCCTCCCCCCCGTGCATGAACTCGCCAAGCAAGCCGGGATCGAGCTCCCGGGGGCGCTTGGTAAAGTCGTCGAGGAAGGTCAAGCGACACCGGTTGCGCCACCCAGCACTGAGTGATACGGATCACTTGTACTTTGTGTGCGCCTCTACGAGCCCCGAGCGCAAGCTCGGGTTTGTGGATGGCCGACAGTCACAGACATATCCCGAGCTTGCGATCGGGGCTCGTAGAGACAAACATGAACTCTTCACAAATCGTATATCCGCACGGTGTGAGTGCGGATTAGCTTGTCACTGTGTGTGCCACGGCTGTGCCAGCCGTGCGGATGGAACGGACAGACCCGCACGGCTCACAGAGCCGTGGTACGCGCATCCAGCGCGTCGCTCCGATCAATCGTCAAAGTACGCCTCAGCCTCATCCGGCAGCGCCGCAAGCTCCGCATCGCTCCACCCGACCGCCTCGGCGTTGGCGGCCTCGGTGTCTTCCGCGGTGCGGTGCAGGTCTTCCTTCTGCCGCTTGGCACGGATGACCAACTGGATCGGCACCTCAGGAAACGGCAGTACCTCGCGGAAGCGGTTGAGCAGGAACCGTTCATAGTTGTCACTAAAGAGGTCAGGGTCGTTGACCACCAGCGCGATCGTCGGCGGGTTGGTCTTGACCTGTGCGACATAATACACTCGGCCCGGTTTGCCGGTGCGGTTCGAGGGGCCTCGCTTCTCGACAAGCGCGCGCACAAACCGGTTGAGTTGCCCGGTCGAGACGCGGGTACACGACTGTTCAAACAACTCAAACGAAACATCCAGCACGCCCCGCAGGTTGAGCCCGGTCGTCGCGGACATGATCGCGATCGGCGCAAAGCTCAGCCCCTTGAGCTCGCGGCGGATGTAGTCCTCATAATCCTCAGGGCCGATGGGCTGGCCCTTGGCATTCTTGCGGTCTTCAACCAGGTCCCACTTGTTCACCGCGATTACCACCGGCTTGAATGCCTTTTGCGCCAGCATCGCGAGCTGTTCATCAACCTGGCTGATATCGGCGACCGCATCGACCATCAGGATGATGACATCGGCCCGCTCGATCGCCCGCTTGGCCCGGTCATAGGCGTACCACTCGATCGCCCCATGAAAGCTTTTCTTCTTGCGGAGCCCTGCGGTATCAATAAGCATCACGCTCTTGCTGTCATACTCGATCATCACATCGACAGCATCCCGCGTCGTGCCCGCGATCTCCGACACGATCATCCGGGGTTCACCCGCGAGCGCATTGACCATCGTGCTCTTGCCCGAGTTGCGTTTGCCGATGACCGCGACATGGAGATCGACCTTGGGCCGGGGCTCGGCGTCCGGCTCGGGCAGCATGTCATAGAGGGTGTCGAGGAAGTCCCGCCGAAAGTAGTTGCTCTTGGCGCTGATCATCATCGGCTCGTCAAACCCGAGTGCCGAGAACTCATGGGCGTGTGCCTCCCACTTGGGGCCGTCCACCTTGTTGGCGACGATGCGGATCTGCTGGTGGCTGGGCGGGACAGGCCAATCTTCTTGATCCTGCCCGGTTTGTGTGATCCCCCCCCGCCCAGGCCCAAACCGCCCCGTCCGCAGCATCTGGGCGATCTGCTCATCGTCACGGGTGATCCCCGCCTGGGCATCGACCGCAAAGAGGATGATGTCCGAGGTCATCACCGCGACGGCGATCTGCTGCTCGATATCGGCCCGCAGCGTCCCCAGATCGGCCCCCACATCGTCATACCGCTCCCCCTGGGCCGTATAGATGCCATACCCCCCGGTGTCGGTGACCTCGACAGCCTTGGTCTGGCCGCTGGCGTCGGGCGAATCGAGATCGACGACGATCGAGACCCTGTCCCTCGTGACCCCCGGCGTGGGGTCCACAATCGCCACCTTCCGCCTGGCCATGAGGTTAAGGAGCGAGCTTTTGCCGACATTGGGCCGGCCGATGATGGCGATACGGGGAACGGGCATGGGCAATGGTAGACGAGGGGGAAGGAGGAACGCGAAGGCCGCAAAGAGCGCGAAGAGGGATACGCAAGGTCGGAGCCGAAGTCAGAACGCGGAGGCACGGAGTTTCAGGGAGGAAAGACCGGGTACCGTGGCCACAGCTTTGGGTGGCCACGATCTGAGGTATGAGAGAGAATCGATCATGGCCATGCCGAGGCATGGCCATGGCACCCGGCGATGCCGAGTTTGTCCTCAATCGCACCCGGCTGCCCAGTCGCCGAGGTAGGCGATGAAGTCGCGGGTGTTGACATTGCCGTCGCCGTTCCAGTCGGCGAGGGGGTCGCCTGATGACCATGCGAGGAGGAAGGCAAGAAAGTTCATCGTGTTGACCACGCCGCCGCCGGGGAAGTCTGGTGGGCATGATGGCAGGCATCCCGAGACATCGATGGTCTGTAAGCCGCTGGTGCCGTCCGCGACAAACGCTGTGGTGCCGGAGACGAACACGCGTAGGGCAAGGCCCGGTGTGTCGTAGATACCGAGCTGCGTCGGCTGTGTCGGGTCGGTGACATCGATGATCGGCAAGCCGCTCTCTCTGTCTGCGACGAACGCCGTGGTCCCGGAGACAAACACGCCAAGAGCCAAGCCGGGTGTGTCGTAGGATCCGAGCAGTGCTGGTTGGGTTGGGTCGCTCACATCGATACTCTGGAAGCTGGAGTAGTCCGCGACGAACGCGGTGGTGCCGGAGACGAACACGCCACGGGCAAAGCCTGGCGTGTCGTAGGTGCCGAGCAGCGCGGGCTGGGCTGGGTCGGTGACATCGATGATCTGCAAGCCGTGCATGTAGTCCGAGACGAACGCGGTGGTGCCGGAGACGAACAGGCCATAGGCATGGCCCGGCGTGTCGTAGGAGCCGAGCAGCGCGGGCTGGGTTGGGTCGGTGACATCGATGATCTGCAAGCCGTCGTAGCGATCTGCGACGAACGCCGTGGAACCGGAGACGAACACGATATTGGCCGAGCTCGGCGTGTCGTAGGTGCCGAGCAACGACGGCTGTGTCGGGTCGGTGACATCGATGATCTGCAAGCCACTGGCCCCGTCGGCGACGAATGCTGTAGTGCCGGAGACGAACACGACCCTCGCCTTGTGCGGCGTGTCGTAGGTGCCGAGCAGCGCCGGCTGGGTCGGGTCGGTGACATCGATGATCTGCAAGCCGCTGGTCTCGTCGGCGACGAATGCTGTGGTGCCGGAGACGAACACGCCACGCGCCGAGTCCGGCGTGTCGTAGGCACCGAGCAGGATCGGTTCGCATTGCCCCATCGCTGTCGTGGCGGCCCACGCGCTGATTGCCGCGGATATGCCACAGCCCAGAATCCAGTGCTTCTTCCACATGGTCTTGCTCCGTCATCGAGAACGCTCAGCACTTGCCTCGTCGCTCTGGAGGCACCCGCGTTGGCTGGGAAGCGGGTGGATAGACCACTTGCCTCAGCACCCGGCGGCCCAATCGCCGAGGTAGGCGATAAAGTCGCGGGTATCGATGATGCCGTTCTCATCCCAGTCGGCAAGCGGGTCGCCTGATGACCATGCACCGAGGAAGGCGACAAAGTCCTGGGTATCGACGATGCCATCGCCGTTGAGGTCGGCGGGGCAGTCGTCGCAGTTGAGGTCGAAGACATACGCCGAGCCGGAGCCGTTGCCGAGGTCGTCGTAGTAGTAGGGCACCCCCGCCACGGCGGTGTCACCGCTCACGGAGACGGACCAGCCAAACTTATGGTACTCCGCCCCGTCATCGGCGAGCAGCTTGGCCTGCTGCGTCCACACGCCCCCCACCTTCTCGAACACATACGCCGAGCCGGAGTCGGTGCCGAGGTCGTCGTTGTAACGCGCCCCCACCACGGCAGTGTCGCCGCTCACGGAGACGGAGGAGCCGAACCTGTCATTCCACGCCCCGTCATCGGCGAGCAGTTTGGCTTGCTGCGTCCAGGCGCCCCCCACCCTCTCGAAGACATACGCCGAGCCGGAGCCGTCGCCGTTGTCGTCGTCGAAGTACGCCCCGACCACGGCGGTGTCGCCGCTCACGGAGACGGAGGAGCCGAAGTAGTCGCCTTCCGCCCCGTCATCGGCGAGCAGCTTGGCCCGCTGCGTCCAGACGCCCCCCACCTTCTCGAACACATACGCCGAGCCGGACCTGCGGCCGTTGTCGTCGTCCCAACGCGCCCCCACCACGGCGGTGTCACCGCTCACGGAGACGGGGGAGCCGAAGTAGTCGCCTTCGGTCCCGTCATCGGAGAACAGCTTGGCCTGCTGCGTCCAGACGCCTCCCACCTTCTCGAAGACATACACCGTGCCGGAGTTGTCGTCGACAGATGCCGTCATCATGGCGGTGTCGCCGCTCACGGAGATGGAGGAGCCGAATCTGTCGTACTCTGTTCCGTCGTCGGCGAGGAGCTTGGCCTGCTGCGTCCACACGCCACCCACCCTCTCAAACACATACACCGAGCCGGAGGCGTAGCCTTGGGCGTCGTCCTCAGACATCCCCACCATGGCGGTGTCGCCGCTCACGGAGACGGAGCGGCCGAAGAGGTCGTACCTTGCCCCGTCGTCGGCGAGCAGCTTGGCCTGCTGCGTCCACACACCCCCCACCTTCTCGAAGATATACGCCGAGCCATAGTGGTAGCCGCGGTCGTTGTCGTAACGCGCTCCCACCAGGGCGGTATCGCCGCTCACGGAGACGGAGGCGCCGAAGAGGTTCCCCCGCGCCTCGCCCTCGGGGAGCAACTTGGCCACCTCGACCGGGTCGCACTCCTGGGCGTGGGCTGTGCCTGTTCCGATGCCGGGGATCGCCACGCCCCCCAGCATCGCTGCCAGCACTCCCAGTCTCCCTTTCGCCCGGCCCGCCGAGCCCCCCCGGGCCACCGCTTGAAGACTCGCTCCAACGATCCGCACCAGCAAAGACAGCAACTGCATGGTGACGCCCCTGTTCCTGGAAGAACTCTCGCCCGCACCGCCCGTGGTATCCGTGCCCCGGGGCGGCGTGGGACATCAGTGTAACAGAGCAGCCCGCCAGCACCAAGGGAAAGCCGTCCGCATGGCATCGGGTGTGGGCACTCTTTGCCGGGGGCTGGCTGGGTCTTGGGCGGTGCTCCTGAACTCCTCAAGGCCGTCCATCAGCTCTCGAAGGCCGTCCATGAACTCTTCAAGGCCGTCCATGAGCTCTTGGAGGACGGCCTTTAGCTCCTGACGGACGGCCTTTAGCTCTTGACGGCCGTCCGTGAGCTCTTCACGGCCGTCCTTTAGCTCCTGACGGATGGCCTTTAGCTCCTGACGGACGGCGGTAGATTCCCTATTGTGACACTCCGACCCCTCATCGGCCCCCGTTCAGACCTGTTGATCCAGCACGATCGGGTCAGTATCGCCGCAGAAGCCCGCAAGATTGACGCAGACGCTCCACGATCGACGCAGAACAGGTTCCGGACTGGGACCTATGGCAAGCGAGCACATCGTACGGGGCACAGCACAACCGGCACCTTCCTGCGTTGCCTCGTGCTTCGTGCTCATTTGCTCTTTCCCTCCTCCCCTGTGGCCCCGGCTCCCGATGTTCTGCCCCGTAGAGTCTCTCGATGCCCCCACACCTCCCCATCCCCCGCATCCCCGTCATCGTCGGCCCCACCGCGGGGGGTAAGACCGCCCTGGCTGTCGAAGTGGCGCTCGAGTTTGAGCGCCGAGGCCTCGGGCTGGGCGAGGTGATCTCGGCCGATGCGTTTCAGGTCTATCGGGGCATGGACATCGGCACCGGCAAAGCCACCGCCAACGAGCAGCGGGGCGTGACCCACCACCTGCGCGATATCCTCGACCCCCACGAACCCGACAACCCCGAGCCCTTCACCGTCGCCCGCTGGCTGGAGTTGGCCGAGTACACGATCGAGGAGATCCGCGCGCGGGGGAATGTCCAGATCGTGGTCGGCGGCACGCACCTCTATATCAAAAGCTTTTTCGAGGGCATGTTCGAGGGGCTGGGGGCAGACGAGGCGTTGCGAGAGGAACTCCGGGGACTGAAGTCCCAGTCGCTGAGGGAGGAGTTGGAGCGGGTCGATCCAGAGGCAGCTCGGCGGATCCACCCCAACGACCAACGCCGAACTATCCGGGCGATCGAGGTTTTTCGTTTGACGGGCAGGCCGATCAGCGAGCATCAGGCCCAGTGGGACCGGGCGAGCCGGGTTCGGCAGGACGCGGTCCTCGTCGGGCTCGACTGGCCAGCTGAGACCATCAACCCCCGGATCAACGCCCGCGTGAAGGCCATGATCGAGGCCGGGTTTGTCGAGGAGGTCCGGGGGTTGCTCGCTGCCGGGAGGCTCGGGAAGCAGGCTCGTGAGGCACTGGGATACAAGCAACTTGCCGCCTGGATCGAGGCGCATGGAGGGGCGGGAGGGGATGAGGAGTCGCTGGCTGAGGCGGTCGAACGGGTCAAGATCGAGACCCGGCGGTATGCCAAGAACCAACGCACCTGGTTGAGACGATTGAGGGCTATCCCTGGGTCCGTCTGGCTCGAACCCGGGAATATGGAGCTGGGTGAAATGGTGCAAGTGGTTGTCAAACAATCACTTTCAGCGTGATCTGGATGGGTGAACCCACGCAGGCGGATGCTCTGGCGGCAACACTGCATGAGGCGAACTTTTACCGAAATAGCGATGAAACACAGGGTTCGGGCTTGACAGTTGGTCTGGAGGGCGGTTTTCTCTCCCGCAGTCAAGGCGGGGGCTGAAGAAGACCGAGAGACCTTACCAAGAACCCTCCATCGGGGAGCACATGGCCAAGAAGACGACCAAAAAGACGACCAAGAAGACCGCTACCAAGGCTTCCAAGACTGCGGACAAGAAGGCCAGCGGCAGGCGCGCGGCTGCGTACAAGGCTGGGTCGGCCGTCGGCAAGCAGCTCGTGATCGTCGAGAGCCCCTCCAAGGCCAAGACTATTAATAAGTACCTGGGATCAGATTATCTGGTGCTTGCAAGCGTCGGGCATGTCCGCGACCTGCCCGCCAAGAACCCCAAGGGGGACAAGAGCCCGGTGCCGGGGGTTGATCTCGAAAAGAACTTTGCTCCGACCTACGAGGTCGTCGAGGGGAAGGCCCAGCTCATCCGCGACCTCAAGCGGGCAGCCAAGGATGTGACCAGCTCGGGCGGCGAGGTCTGGTTCGCAACGGACCTCGACCGCGAGGGAGAGGCGATCGCCTGGCACCTGGCGCAGGAGCTGGGCATCGAGAGCAGCAAGGCCAAGCGGGTGATCTTTACCGCTATCACCAAGAGCGAGATCGCCAAGGCGTTCAGCAAGCCTCACGCGATTGATGAGGACCGAGTCAACGCCCAGCAGGCGAGGCGGATCCTCGATCGGATCGTCGGGTATCAGGTCTCGCCGCTCTTGTGGAAGAAGGTGGCACGGGGACTCAGTGCCGGGCGGGTGCAGAGCGTGGCTGTGCGGCTGGTCGTCGAGCGGGAGCGGGAGATCCGGGCGTTTGTGCCGGATGAATACTGGGAAGTGGATGGTGTCTTTGCGTTGAGCGAAGCCGAGGCTGCCAAGCTCGGGCCGCAGTGGCGGGCGTGGCTTGCCACGCGCGACGAAAAGCAGAACCCGCCGACGGTCAAGGCACAAAACGGATGGCTCGGCGAGCGGGGGGCGTTCCGGGCGTCGCTGATCGAAATCGATGGGAAGAAGCTCGACCTTCGGGTCAAGAGCACCGCAGCAGGAATGGGTGAGGGAATCGAAGGCGGAGAGGGCTCAAAGGCTATCGATCTCACACCTCGTGTCCGCGAGATTGCCGAGGCGGCCGGACTGACGGGGATTGCGGTCGAGTCGCGTGAAGATGAGAAAGGCAAGGGACCAGCCCGCTGGGTGCGAACAGTGTCGGGTATCGTTGACCCCGCGACACCATATAAGGTTGCCGGCATCGAGACCCGGCGGACCAAGAGCAGGCCGACGCCTCCCTTTATTACAAGCACGCTCCAGCAGGCGGCCTCGACGCGGCTGGGCTTTGCTGCCCAGCGGACGATGCGGGCTGCGCAGGCGCTCTATGAGGGTGTCGAGGTGCCGGGCGAGGGGCCGATCGGGCTGATTACTTATATGCGTACCGACTCGACGCACATCAGCGGCGAGGCGTTGAACATGGCCCGCGACTATATCGGCCGCACCTATGGCGATGCGTATCTGCCGGAGAAGCCGAACTTTTATTCGTCGAGTAACAAAGCGGCCCAAGAAGCGCACGAGGCGATCCGCCCGACCTCGCTGGCGGTGCCGCCGGAGCGGGTCAAGCGGGTGCTGACCGCCGATCAGTTCCGGCTGTATCAGTTGATCTGGGAACGGTTTGTTGCCTGTCAGATGATGCCGGCGCAGTGGGATGCGACGACGATCACGATCAAAGGTGGCACGGCTTCTGGTGGCACGGCTCTCCGAGCCGTGAGTGGAGATTCATCAGAGGCGACACACGGCTCGGAGAGCCGTGCCACCGTGCTCACCTTCCGCGCTTCGGGTCGGGTGCTTGTTTTTGACGGGTTTTATCGAGTCGCGGGCGTGCCGATGGGTTCGGACGAAGCGACCCTTCCCAAGCTGGAAGAGAAGCAACCCGTCGCACCGGTCTCGATCGAACCAAAGCAAAAGTTTACCAGCCCACCCTCGCGGTACACCGAGGCGAGTCTCATCAAGACGCTCGAAGCCGAGGGGATCGGCCGGCCTTCGACTTATGCCTCGATCATCAGTGTGATCCAGCAACGCAAGTATGTCGAGCAACTCGGGCGGGCGTTCTATTCGACCGATCTGGGTGAGGTCGTGACCGACAAACTCATCGAAGCGTTCCCGCGGCTGATGGACCTTGGGTATACCCGGCAGATGGAATCACAGCTCGACCAGATCGAAGAAGAGCACCTCGACTGGACCGACATGCTCGGGCAGTTTTACGAGCGGTTCAGCAAGAGCCTCGCCCGCGCCCACGAGGAGTTGGGTCACGCCAAGGCCGAGGTTGTGCCCGCGCCGGAGGAATACCGCTGTGAAAAGTGCGGCAGCTCGCTCGTCTATCGCTTTGGCAAGAACGGGCGGTTCCTGAGCTGTGCGACCTATCCCGAATGTAAGTATGCCGCCCCGTGTGATCGGGAGGGCAAGCCGCGGACGGTGGATGTTATCAATGTCCGCTGCCCCAAGACCGGCCTGCCGATGGCGAGGCGCACCGGGCGGTTTGGGCCGTTTTTAGCGACGATCCTGCCCGAGGGCTCGCCGCAGGACGACGGGATCATCCTGAACATTGATAAGAAGGGCTTTGTGACCGCGCCCAGCCAGCCGCCGATTTTGACGGAACTGGAGTGTGAAAAATGCGGCAAGCCGTTGAACCTCCGCAACGGTGCCCGCGGGCCGTGGCTTGGGTGTTCGGGCTTCCCAAAGTGTCGCGGCCGGGGCAAGTGGGCCTCGCTGGAAGAGGGCATCAAGGCCGGGCTTGAAGCCGAGCTTGAAGCACACGACAAGGCCCACCCGATCCCGATTATTACAACGCTCGATGGGCGGCCGCTGACAGAGAAGAACGGCAAGCCGCTCAAGGATGCGCCGACGGTGGACCAGTTGGTGCTTGAGAGTATCGAGGAGGCCGAACGGCTGGCTGGTGGAGCGGTGGGGGCGGTGGCGTAACTCTAAAAGCAACCACCGGTCCACGATCGAAGATAGTAGATGATATCCCGGGTGGTCAGCGAGCCATCGTGGTCAAAGTCCGCAGCCGTATCTCCCGATTCCCACATGGAGAGGAAGAGCAGGGTGTCGGATTCATCCGCGATTCCATCACCATTGATATCGGCGGGGCAACTGTCACCAAGGTGCGCCACCCAACCCTCATAGTTCCCATCCGGATTGCGACCCTGGCCGGTGATGGTCTTTCCATCTGCCGAGATGGCGGTCGCGCCCAAGAGTTCCCAACTGCCAAGATCAAGATTGTAATCAATCTCGAGCATTTCCTGGAGTGAGCGGAAGAAGAGGTCCGGCCCCAACCAGATGACCGCGATGTCCTGGTAGCGGTTGTCCGGGGCACGCGCTTTTCCCACAACAGCAAAGGTGTCATCAGCAAGGTCACGGGCGTGTGTTTGGCGGTCATAGGCGGGGATCTGCACCGGTGTGTCAGACTCATCCCAGTATGTCGGGGTGTCACCGTTCGAGCCGATCAACCGTGTGCCATCCGTGGTGCACGCCCGGATGCTCGAGTCGCGGCCGAAGGGCGTGGGGAGCGCCTCGAATCCGCCCTCCATCGTCCAGCGAAAGGCACCGGTGCCGCCATCTTCCTTCGTCGCCCTCCCGAAGACGAATGTGCCGTCGGCGCTGATCGATCCTGCGGTGCTATATATCTGATTCGAGTCGGACATCGCGCCCATGCCGATCATGCCGTCGGTCGGTGTCCAGTGGAACGCTTCCAAGGTCTGGCCTCGGTACGAGCGGCTCGCTCCGACGACTACCGTTCCGCCGTTGGCCACACCATAGCCCATGGCATGGGGTTCGCCGCCGGGCAGTTTTCCCAACCCGATCATGCCCTCATCTCGTGTCCAGAGGAACGCCTCTGTTCCGCTGAAGTTCCATGCTTGGCC
>JAJRZG010000124.1 GCA_024275365.1 Planctomycetota bacterium
CGGACGACGACATCGACGCTGGGTGTGTTTGGGTCGAGTGTCAAACCGAGGACATCGTGATTGCCTTGCGGTTTGAGCAGTGCATCGCGTGATGTGCCATCGACAAGACCTTGCAGGCCGAGTTCCTCTTCCATTTCACGGAGTAACTGGCTGTAGATGTCTGTAGCTTCGAGGCCGCCACTGGGTGCGTGTTCCCACATGTCGGGATAGATGAAGGTGCTTGTGCCTCGTTTGCCGAGGAGGACAGATTCGTTGCCGTGGGCATCGCGTGCGGTCACCACGCCGGTGACAGCGAGGTGGTAGACAGAGTTGGCGGGGTCGGTCTTTGCGGAGTCGTCTGCCTGCATGGCGTAGCGTTGGTAGGTGTCGTGGCAGGCGGTGATGTAGCAGGGAGGCGGTAGAGCAGGAAGAGCCCTCTCCCCAGCCCTCTCCCACGGGGCGTGGGAGAGGGGGCAGGAGTGGGAGATGTAGCGGAGGATTGGGCCGTTGAAGAGGCGGGGATTGGCTTGGCAGGCACGGGACCAGCGTTCAAGCATCGCTGGCGTGGGGAGTGGCGGGTCGGCGGGATCGACTTTGATGGTGATATCGTCGAGGGCGCAGTGGAGGGGGATGAAGGACGCGGGCTGAAGAGTGTTTGGCTTCGAGTTCATCAGGAGTCCGTGGGACCGGCTTCCAGCCGGTGTGTGTGTGCCTGGAAGACCAGGGCGCCGGCTCGAAGCCGGTGCCACGAGCGGCTCACGAGAGCAGGCCGCCGAGGTGGTCGCCGAGTCCCTCGATGCCGAGGTCTTTGGCTTCGCGTTCAAGAGCCTCGCGGAGGCGGTGCTGGGCACGGGTGAGGGCGTCGTTGGTCGCTTCGGCGATGAGGTCCTCGACCTGCGTGAGGGCTGCTGCGCCAGCACTCATGCCCGCGACGACCGCCGGGGCGATTTCGATACGGATGACTTTCATGTCGCTGCCGACGGTGACGCGGATGGCACCGCCGCCTGCTTCACCTATTGCGGGGTTGTCATTGAGTGTCTGTTTGACGCGAGCACCCGCTTCCGCGAGCTGTTCGCGGTTTTTGAGCAGGTTGGCGAGGGTGCCCATGGTCTTCATCTGTTCGAACATTTTTCAAGTCCTTTTTTTGAACGCGAAGGACGCGAAGAGCGCGAAGAAGAGTTAAGAAGATCAAACTCGGGCGGGCGAGACGCCCGCCCCACTATTCATTCCGAGATTCCTTATCTTTCTTCGTGCTCTTCGCGCTCTTCGCGTTCAAGGTTTTTTCTTGAGGGATGCCCGCTCGACCCGGCCATTAAAAAGGTTCATCGCGTGTTTGACGAGCGGGTGTTCTGCTGCCAGTGTCTTTGGGTCGAGAGGAGGCTCGGCTTGGGCGGTGTCGCCGGTGCTTTCAGGCTCGCGGATGTCGAGGAGAACCTTGCAGCCAGCGATAGAGCGGAGGAGTTTTTCGATTTCTTCTGCACGATGACCAAGAACGGCCCGCATGGGGCTTGCCAGTTCGACGGTAAGGGTCTGGTCCTTCCAGGCGATCGGGGTGGCTGCCCGGAGCATGGATTGGGTACGGCCAGAGCTGGCGGTGGTTTCGAGAAGGCGGGCCCAGAGGTCGGCGGCGGTTTTGGGGACAGGTGGAGTGCTGGCATCCGTGGAAGTCGGCCGTCGCGGGCTGGAAAGCCCGCCCCCCTGATTGGAAAGCCCGTCCCCCTGAGAGGGGAGGGGCGTGGCGGGCAAGATGCCCGTCCCATTGGGGTCATCCTGTCTGCGGGATTTGTCCTGTGGCGGCAACGACCGGGCTGGTTTCGCAGGAGGCGTGGTCGCCGAGCCTGCGGTGCCGGTCGTTGCCGTCAGGCTTTTTTTACAGCACTCCCCCGGGCAAGCCCGGCTGGTGAGGAGAGTTTGGTCACGATCTCGGTCACATTGGCAAGGCGTTCTGCCATGGCAAGCCTGACAACCGCCGCATCAAAGAGTGCCCGGGGCAGGGCGCTGTTTCTCGCAGCCCGCTGGACGCTCTCGCAGACGACGATCATGTGGCTGAGTGAGGCGATATCGAACCGCTCGGCACGGGCGACATCCTCTGCGCGGGCATCGCCGGTGGCATCGACCAGGTCGGTCTCGGGGCCACAGGCGCACAGGACCATGAGGTCGCGGAGGCGCGAGGCGAGTGAATCGAGCACGACCTCCTGACCTGAGCCCTTGTCGAGCAGTTCGTCTGCGCTTTCGAGGGCGGTCTTGGCATCGCCGGTGGCCAGTGCGTCGATGAGTCGGCTGAGCAGCTCGCGTTCGGGCAGGCCCAGCAACTCTTCGAGGAGCCCGATCGTCAAGACTTTCTCACCCGAGGCAAGCAGGCGGTCGAGCAGGCTGAGGGCATCACGCATGGAGCCGTTGCCGAGGCGGGCGACCGCGTGGAGCAGTGCATCGTCTGCCTTTGCGCCCTCGGCCTTGCAGACCTCGGTGAGGTGGCCTGTGATGCGGGGGGTGGGGATATCGCGGAAATCAAACCGCTGGCATCGGCTCTGGATGGTGGCTGGCACCTTCTGGGCTTCGGTCGTGCAGAGGATGAACTTCACATGCTCGGGGGGCTCCTCCATGGTTTTGAGGAGCGTGTTGAAGGCCGGGGTCGTGAGCATGTGGACTTCGTCGATGATGTAGACCTTGAAGGGGCCACGCATCGGGCGATAGACGCAGTTGGCGATGAGGTTTCGGGCCTCCTCGACGGAGCGATTGCTGGCGGCATCGATCTCGATGACATCCTGGTCTTGGCCGGTCATGATGGCCTTGATGACCTCTTCGGGCATGTCGGCGTCGGCGGTGGTGTTGATCGCCCGGGCGAAGATGCGGGCCATGGAGGTTTTGCCGACACCCCGGGTGCCACAGAAGAGGTAGGCGTGGGCGACGCGGCCTGAGTCGATGGCGTTTTTGAGTGTGCGGGCGATGGGTTCCTGGCCGACGACCTCGTCGAAGGAGTTGGACCTGTACCGGCGCGCAAGTGCGGTGTAGCTCATGGAGCGAGTGTACGCGTGCTGCCTGATGATCTGGGGGGGTGCTGGTGCCTTGGTCTGTCTCTTTTTTGCCCCGGGGACACCCGCCCACGCCCAAACCGGCAATCGAGTCTCATGCACCTCCAGGTGGGGTTGTTCAGCGAGAGTGGGTGCAGGCGGGGTTCGGGCATCGCTCCCTCGGGTTCGGCCCTTGTGGCCCTTGGGGCGAGGCCTGAGATTGTCAGAATACCCCTTGCATTGATCCCTCGATTGCCCGATACTGGAGTTTCCTCCAACCCACGAAAGGGGTCCGCCATGCACAAAGCCGCGCTCGTCCTGGTCCTCTGCCTTGTTGCAGCTGCTCACGCCCAGCACAACTTCTCACGCACCTTCACCGTCGATCCCTCCGGCAACGCCGACTACACCACCATCCAGGCAGCCATCAACGCGATTGTGCCCGCCAACCCGGCGGTGCAGCAGACTATTCTTATCTACCCGGGCACCTACGCCGAAGCCCTCACCCTTGGCGCAGCACGCGATCATGTCGAACTCCGAGGCGTCGATCGAGACGCGGTCATCATCAGCGTCCCCATGGACAGCGATGGGATCACCATTCAGGGCAACGGCGACCGGGCCAATACCATCGAGAACCTCACCATCATCGCCCCCGATGACGACACTCCAGACAAAGGCCGCGGCATCGTCATCAAGGACAACGGCGGGGCCGCGCCCTCGAATATCAGGATCGTCGGTGTCCGCATCGAGACCGCTGGCGATACAAGCCCTGCTCTCGACTTTGAGGATGCATGCAGCGATATCGAGATTCGAGAGGTCTTCATCCGCACCACCGGCGTTAACGCCGCATCGATCGACGGTAGGCTGGGTAGCAATGTCCAGGTGATGGACTGCAACTCCTCGACCGACGACGGCAGACTCAAGCCTGGCGACAACTGGCTCATCAGCGGGTGTTTCCTTGAGACCAGGCAGAGTGCAGGTGGAACCGCAGCCAACGACGACACGGCACCGATCGAACTCTGGGGGAACAAGAATCTCGTGGTGGACAACTGCGCGCTGCGTGGTCGCGGGTACGGGATATCGATCCTGTATGGCTCGGGTGTACCGGACAATGTGGTCGTCTAGAACAGCGACATCGAGGGCGCGCACAACGGTGTCTATATTCGCTGCGGCACAAATATCCTGTTCCAGGGTTGCCGTATTGCTGCAAACTCGGACCTGGGTAAACAGGGCATCGGGTCATCGCCGGAGTATGTCGGCGTGCGCATCAAGCAGACGCAAGATTGTACATCTCTCTCATCAATCACCTTTGCCGGGTGCGATATCACGGCCTATTCAGACAAATCAGGCCGCGATGCCATCGGCGTGCATGTGGAAGACGCCCCGTCCGACGGCCCTGCGCAGTTTCTTAACTGCACCATATCCGCTGAGGTCACAAGCACCGGGGATCGGGCATTTGGGGTTGTCGCTGGAGAGATCGATCAGAATCCCGTTGTGGGAGACCCAGATTCGGTCGCCATCATTGGCGGCTCGGTGAATGCCTCCGATGCCGACGAACGCCAAGTCACGCTGTTTGATTTCTACAGCGAAACAACCGGAGACCCCTGGATTCTGACAACCGGTACCCAGTTCAGCCGATGGAAGGGCGCGATCGGGGCGGCGGTGGGGCAGGATGTGACCGTACTTCGGGTGGTGAACATCCCCAGCGCGGGGGCGGCGACGGTGCTCACGGCAAGAACTCTCATTGGCGTCGAGCAAATCATTACGATTGGTATTACCGACCCTCGTGCGTACCGTGCGCTCTCGGTCACGGGGAACAAGTCTGGAATGAATGGGTCGGTGATCATCATCGGTCGAGACTGGGCGCTGCGTTCGATCACCGATTCCATAAGTTTCAGCGGAACAAGTACCGTCGATGGAGTGAAGGCGTTCCGATTCGTGGACAAGATCATTCTTCCACCTTGGACCACTCCCTTCAACAGCGAAACCGTCTCGGTCGGCACAACCGAGTTACTCGGGCTGCACGCACCCGTCTCTGAGGACACCGACCTTCTCCAGATCGGTCAGAAGGCGGCAGCAGCCAGTAGCTACGCGCTCCAATCTTCGGTCCCGACGCCGAGCGTCGAACGGGGCACAGTCGATATCTCCTCGCTCAACCCCGCAGATGACGACTCCATCGAGTTTACCTACAGAGCGAGCAAATGAAAATGCGATCGACGCTTTGTCTGTGGCTCGTTGCAGCTATCGCCTCGGCGCAGCCTTGTGAGCAGCACTGGGATGTCACGATCGGAAATCCGGGCATGGCAAGTTCTGTGCTGGATTTCCTACGCGGGGAGCCCAACGGCGGTGGCGAGTTGCTGGTCAGTGGTGCCTTTTGGGAACCCTACTCGATGCTCGCGTTGTGGGACGGTACAAACTGGAGTCCGGTTGAGCCCCAGTTGATACCAACAAGCGGCATCACGGATGTGGAGTTCTTCGACGACGGCGACGGCGAGAAGCTCTATATCCTCGGCAATATCTGGATCGGGGGCCAAGATCTTTGGCACCTCGGTCGACTCGACGGCGACACTTGGACATTCCTCGACAACGGCGACCCCGCCAACGCCGTCTCCAGCATGATCGTCTGGGATGATGGTAACGGCCCGGCCCTCTTCGTTACCGGCGACTTTGACACACTTGACGGCGTCACGGAGCATAACAGCATCGCTAAGTGGGACGGCACCCAATGGCACCCCCTCAATCAGGGCATCAACTTTGGATCCTTCCGCATCGGCCTCGCTCTCGAGGTCTTCGACGACGGCTCGGGAGAAAAACTCTACCTCGGCGGCACATTAACATGGATGGACAGCGAGCCCATCCAGTACCTAGCCTGCTGGGACGGCCAAGAGTGGACCGATCCTGGCGGAGGACCCAACAACAGCGTCGATGACCTGTGCGTCCACGACGACGGTACCGGCGCAGCTCTGTACGCGGTCGGGAACTTCGAGAGCGCCGGTGGCAGCGGCGTCAACCATGTCGCCAAATGGGATGGCATCGAATGGTCCGACCTCGACGGCGGCACACAACGACCAAGTGCCGGTGTCAAGTCTTGCGGCGTTTTTGATGATGGCACCGGGCCCGCACTCTATATCAGTGGTGATATACAGACTGCCAGCGGCAAGCCCATGTGCAACATCGCCAAGTGGGACGGCACCGAATGGCACGACCCCGGTGGCGGGCTCGAGTGCGGCACCACCCAGGGTACCTTCGCCCTCCTCGGCCTGCCGCCAGACTCCCCCTTTGGCCCCTCACTCTTTGCTGGCGGCTCGTTCCGCCAGGCTGGCGGGCAACCCACCAACTACATCGCCGAATATCGGGGCTGCTTCTGCCTCCCTGACTGGAACGGTGACTCTGCTGTCAACACCCAGGACTTCCTCGCCTTCCTCAACGACTGGGCCGCCCAGGACCCCAGAGCCGATCTCAACAACGATGGCCAGGTCAACACGCTCGACTTTATCATCTTCCTCAACGCATGGGCGGCGGGGTGCTGATCTGTGGCTGGATAGGCCCCCGGGTTGCTCTCTCCATCGCCCCCGCAGGCGGCCAGGACACCGGCGGCACCGGACGACGGCCGCTTATGGCTGCTGCGGTCAAGCTCTGACCAGGTTCACGGGCCACCCGTGCACCGGGCCCGGCCGCCTGCGGGAGCGACGGAGAGA
>JAJRZG010000125.1 GCA_024275365.1 Planctomycetota bacterium
AACAGAAGAGTTCGCCGACTCATGCCGTCGTGTGCATATTGATCCGGTGGCAGCACAGATATCGCTCACGCCTCTTGCGAGTTTTTGCGAATCAGAGATCGATCGGCTTGCCCGGCTTCTCCCTCTGATGGCCGAGGACCTCACACGCCTCAACCGTGACGACTCTGCGATCGAGGGGTTTTCGAGAACACTCGCCGAGGCATATGAACATATCGAGCTGACCCATCTGCTGGCTGGTTGCGTGAAGTGCTTGAGTGGACCAGAGGAGTTTCTGCAGGATTCGGTGGACGGCATCATCGACGCAACAAACTTCGGGTGGGTTGCGCTCTATCTCAACGCCAAGCCCTGGACCGATTCGACCGACGAGCCGATGCTACTCCACGCGGGGCCGTTCCCTGCCACCATCGCCGGGGTGCAGGAGTTGATCGAGAGCGGAACACTCGGACGAAACGGCGCCACTGATTCGGAGATTCTCAGCGATGTGCGCAGCGAGCGGTTGGTCGGCAATCAGGATCAACTCATTGTGCACCCAATCCGCCGAAATGCACAGATCGTCGGTGCGTTGCTCGCAGGAGACAAACACGGCCAAGACCCGCAGGTCAGCACCTTCGATACCCGGATCATTGATACTGTTGGATCGTTTACACAGAGTTATTACGAGATTGTCTGCCTGCTCCACGAACATCAGGAGATGTTTGTCGGGTCGCTGCGAGCGATCACCGCAGCACTCGATGCCAAGGACAGCTACACACAGGGCCACAGCTAGCGGGTCGCGTACCTCGCTGTGGAACTCTCTCGTGTGATCGGGCTTGCTGAGGATGAGATCGAGCGAATCCACATCGCAGGCTTGATGCACGATGTTGGAAAGATCGGCGTACCAGAGGCAGTGCTCTGTAAACCCGGCAAGCTGACCAAGGAAGAGTTTGATGCGATTAAACAGCACCCTCGCATCGGGCATGACATCCTCGAAGGTATCCCCCAGCTCGCCGACATCCTGCCTGGCGTGCTCTGGCATCACGAACGCTGGGATGGTCGGGGGTATCCTGATGGCCTGTCCGGTGAAGAGACCCCCCTGATTGCACGCATCCTCTCGATTGCCGATACATTCGACGCGATGAGTTCCAACCGGTCATACCGCTCGGCACTCTCCCGAGACAAGGTGCTCGCCGAGATCACCAATGTCGGCGGATCACAGCTCGACGCCGAACTCGCGGCAATGTTCGTGCTACTCGACTTTGCCGGATATGACCGGATGGTCGCCAGCCGAGAAGATCATGCCACAGGCAAGGCCGCGTAATCGATGGTAAGAATGAGATGCCGCGACACTGATCTAACTCACGCATACCGATCTTAGTCGCTTGCACGGTTCCATGTATCGGCGAGGACTTTGTATCTAGCTGGCGCCGGGTAGCCGTCAAAGAGCTGCTTGACCTCTGTTGCAGTGAGCGGCTGACCCATCAGCACGATGTTGCAGATCGAACCTGTGAATGGGTATGATACTGTTGTAGAGCCCGGTAAGGAGCTAGAATGTGAAGCCCCGGCATAGATGATCTCGGTATTTAATGACGCATCCCAATAGCCCAACGACCGAGTCGGAGTGCGACCGACCTCCACACCATTGAGGTAGAGTACGCCCCGTGAGTCTTCAAGAGTGAGCACGACATGATGCCACTGACGGGCGGAGATCGGCGCGCTGACTGCCGCTGGTCCCCCATTCGACTCGACATACCCAAACACCCGACCGGTTCCGATGAAACACGCCCACGAGCCATTTGAGAATCCTGTTGCGTCACGGTTAATAACACCCTGTGATTCAGATGTACTGTTTGCCCAGACCCAGAAGCTGACCGTGCGAATACTCTCATAGCCAGCAGCGATATCCATCAGAACATGCGACCCGCCCGCGAACCATGGTGCTGATGCAGCACCAAGCCCCGGTACCGCACCTGGTCGGAACTTCTCGATCCCATCATTAAATCTTGCACGATTGCCTTGGACCTGATCATCTTTCTCGTTGCCGGATTTGTCTTCTAATGGCCAGATTGCCAGTCCCGTGTTTGAAAAGACTACCTCGCCTATATCGGGCACGCCCTGACCCTGCAAACCAACCTGCACTTGCATCATGGAGCGAGAGTTATTCACCCGCCCAATACCGGTAAGTATCACGGGTTTCCAGGCCTCTTTCTTAAGTGAGTTTCCCCCCACCCCCGTTGCCAGGAGATCGAGCGTCCCGCGATCGGTGGTCACATTCGACTCCCACACCCCATCCCCCCTCGTCCAGCGCCAGGTTGGATCATCGGCTATAACTGATATCCCATATTCAATCGCCGAGTGCGCGTAGTGGCGTGCCTGAGTGCTTTCTGTAACAAGCGCAGCCTCGGTGTTGCGCCCGCTGGCAATCTCAAGGCTGCTCAGTACAACAGCCCCTGCGATCGCCATCGCGATGACAACGAGCAGATACACACTTCCATGACGGGATGGAGGATAGCGGTTCATCCGGTCACTCCATCAATGCCTGTGCCGATTGGAATCGCAGCCGATCGACCGTTGCAACTTTCTTCCCGAGGTGCGTCACGGTGACAGAAACCTTTTTCAGTCCGGTTTCTCCGATTGCAGCCGCTTGTGTATTCCCGAGTGTGCCCCAGACAACCGAAACTGAGCGTTCCCAGCCGTGGAGATCCGATCGGGGGAGCCCATCGGCGCGTAACGGCGTAGTCTCGACCCAGCCGTGGAAATCGTCAATATCGTCAAAGGTTGCACGATCCGCAGGCGACTCGCCCGCGTCGACCCCGATTGTGACGCTGCCGTCTGGTTCGCCATAGGGCAATGCAATGATAAGTTCGAGCAGGTCAGTCGCGAGGATTTCGCCGCGAACTCGCTCGGCGGTGGATCGCTGCATACGGATTGAGAGCGCAACGCCCTGCGCCACAGACCCGAGCAGCATCCCGAGTACCACCATCGCAAGAACGGTCTCGATGAGCGTCATTCCTCGGCTTGTGGTCGTGGCATTGTACATGGGACTATTAGCAGTGTGTATGATTCGGCAACGGCTCAATAATGAACTTGAATATGGAGACAACTAGAAGGGTGTGATATACGCCGGGTTGACGATGGGAAGGTTGATCGTCTCTGTCCATGACTCGGTCCCGGCCTGAATACGCACTTGAACCGTTGTGATCGCGTTTCGGGTTGTCCTGCCACCTGTCACTGAGGTGATGGTGCCGACTGCCTCGAGACTCAGGGGGGTCGAAAGTGTCGTGGATATCACATCAGTCGGGAGGCTTCCCGCAGTCCCGACCCAAACATCACCACCCCCCTCGGTGACCCGGACAACAACGCAGAGCCGAGTGCTCACAGGGACGACGATACCTGGGAACTTGAACTGTTCTGGCGCAAGTAACCCAGACATGTTGCTCTCCAGGATAACAGACGAGGCGTAGACCGCACTTGTTGGAGCCCCTGCCATGTCACAACCCCGCACTTCAATCTGAACTGTTTCGGTATTCAAACCCTTCGTCTTGAGGTACACCGTGATGGATTCGAGTGTCCAGGCAATATCTCCCGCAGCGAATGTTGGTTCAATCAACCCTATCACAGTCTTGTCAAACAAGACTTCAGCGGTGGGGATCGTCGAGAGGTTTGAGTAGAGAGCCACGCTCGACCCTGTCGTTTTGTTCAGTTCGCTCGAGATCGTGGTTGAGGCGTTGGTATAGATAAATGCAAGCTGGCTTGCGTCGTCGAGCACTACCACCGGGCCAGCCCCGTTCACTTCGCGTGTGATCGGGCCACCCGCTGTTCCTTCCCACTTATAGGCAATGGTTTCGGGAAGGGTATCGCCGGTTCGGTCGGGAACAATGAACGCGATTGCCGCTGCTCCTGACTGTGTAATCTGCGTCGCGCAAGCAAGATCGCTCGACAACCTGGAAAGCAGGTCGGCCCCATCAACGGCCGTCTCCTGGATACCCCCCGGTTGAGGCACCGCACTGCTTGAGAGGGTCAGCAGCGAGACAACCCCGAGCATGACAACTGTAGAAATCGAGAGTGCCATGATAAGTTCTATCATCGTGAATGCGGGGTGTGCTGCAGTCGATCTAACCTGTTCGTGAGACATGTGCGGGATACCCTCTCGGCTACTTCGGTACGACTGTCACCGTCGCGGTTGTGCTGTCAATCGAGGACTCGAAGACATGGCCGGAGACTCTAAAGGTCATTGCCCCAGTTGCGCCAGTGCTTGGGACACCATCGACATAGGTCACGCCATCGACTCCGTCCCCAAAGTTCACGGCATCGATCTTCATCCGATAGGGCGACTCACCGAGACTCACGTTGCGGCTCTCATTGAGAACCACAGACCGAGTCACGGTATAGGTGCTGTCAAGGACCGAGATCGTGAGCCTTGTTCGGGTTGAAGCGTGCCAGGATATTCGCTGCATCTCCATCAGGTCGGATTCGAGACGGGCTTCTGCCAGACTCACCCGATACTCGAGAGCTGCCCCCGAGCGTGCGGGGATCGCAATCGCGCCGACAATCCCCAGGATCACGACCACGATAATTAGCTCGATGAGTGTGAAGCCCCTGACCATGACCGACTCCTCTCCTCGGTCTCTTCAATCAAACAGACGCTCGCCGAGGGACGAGCGTCTGGAGATATAGACTCATCAAGTGTGCTTAGTAGTTGACCCAAGGCGTGCCATTCGAATCCTTATCGGTCGCGGCGGCATTGATCTGAATCGTGCCGGTGGCAGCCGTGTACCACCACCCGGCCCCGGCTGTGCCCTGCGTACCGGTCACGGTATTGCTCCCCTTCTGCGGCCCGCCCTTCTGCTTCGGAATTGTGCGGATATAAGGTCCGTACATGAAGACCGTCGTCTTGGTGGCATTCGTGTTACCTTTGGCATCTGAGAAGAGTGTGAGCTGATTCTCGAAGTTCGCCAGGTCAGGGAATGCGGTCTCGTGCTCCGCAGCGTAGAGTTCAATCGCACTGCGAAGGATCGAAAGATCAGAGAGCGCACCCGACTCGGCAGCACCCGCAGCACCACGACTCATGCGTGGGATCGCGATCGCGCCAATGACGCCAAGAATCACGATGACTATGACAAGTTCAATCAGGCTGAACGCTCGTGAACGCCGGTAATGTACGAAAGTCGCTGTCATATCTGATTCCTCCGGTTACATCTGACCCGGGCAATCCGTGCCAAACTCAAAGCAATAATCGTCTCTCAACCGGATGAACTTCAGTCACACCGCGTATTGCACACACCACAAGGGACATTCTCTCATCGGAGGATCAGATCAGCGAGATCCACCGGGATGCTATCGGTCCTTGTTGATCTTCGGGCGATCAAGGGGGGCAAAGAACTCTTTGCCAGCCTTGGAGAAGTACGCCCCATCACGATTGACACGGACGAGCTTTGCGTCGCGATAGAGCTGCCCAACCCGGATCATCTTCTCGCCGATGCGTACACCGCCGCGTGTCCCCGTCCCGAAGAGCGATGTGATCGTCCAGACTTCTTCATTACCAAACAAATCAGGTACGCCCTGCCCGAGGTCAATCTCCTGCTGATTCGCGAAGGTATCAAGCCTCTTGGCAAGTGAATCGCCATGTTGCGTACTCACAAGCTGCACTGCCGGTGTGGTCATCGCCTCCTGGACCTCTGCCTGCGCCGATGCAGTTGCAGGCCCACCACTCCCCAAGACAAACCGATCGACCCCGAGTGCTGTGAGGGCTAAAGCTGCAACGACCATCCCCGCCTTCTGCTGTCTGTTCAGTTCCATAGAGAGAAGAGACAAAGTAGAGGACGGGGATGCAAGCTCTGTTGCGCAACTATCCCTGGTCATCGACCTCACGACCGACATACCAGGCAATATCAAAACTAAACCCCACACCCCTCTTCTCCCCACCACCGGCAGCACCGATCTGAAAGAGTGTCACTGCCATATCCGGGAAGACTTCTCGGACGGTGTGCATGGTCGCGACGACAGCGGGAAATGCCCCTGAGCCGCTCAGACGCAGCGGGATGACATCGAGCAGTTCGCCCCGCTCAACAGTCCCCACAGAGAGCTGATTTATCGTGAGACCCGCCTCGTGAAAGACTCTGCTGATCTCATCTTGGCGCGAAGCGAGCTGGTCGGGGGCATCGAGCACGATCGCGAGCTGTTCGAGTCTTGCTCGGATTGTCTTGATCTCTCTCCGAACCTGACGGAATTGGCTCTGAGCGTCTTCAAGCTGCACATTTGATTGCTGCATCTGGCTCCCCAGTCGGCGAGTGTCTTCCTCAGAAAGCAGCACGGGCTTGACACCAAACCAGAACGCTGTGCTCGCGATGGCGAGAGCCATGACACACGCAACAGTATCGACCTCTTTGTGTTGAAACTGCGGTCGGCCGCGACTCATGGCGCGCTCCCCTCGGCGAGCCACGCCTCAACTGAAAAGCCCACCCTCGGCTTCTTCGTTTTGTCTGGGTTGGCGATGCGCTGCGTTTCGGTGATATTAACATTACGAAAGAGAGAGGTCTCTTCGAGTGCCTGAACAAACCGTGTCAGATCACCACGAGACGAACTCGCCCCGAGTAACATCAGTCTATAACTGACATTGCTGGTCTCTGCATCGGTCATCGGTGCGAGCAACTGCATCGAATCGAGCGTGGCAAGCCCCTGCCCGCTCCACGCCACTGCTGCGAGAACAATCGACCAGTCAGGCTTGCTGGCGACCTCCATCGCGACTGCGAGCCTTTGCTGCACATCCTGCAGCTCATTCTGTGAAACCTCGATCGCAGATGAAACAACATTGATCTGCTCGACCGTAGACCCAATGGCTTCCCGCGCGTTGGCTCCGGGGTTTTCGAGGTCTACGCGAAGCACCACCGACGCTGCGGCAGCAAGGATCCCCTCCAAGGTAAGCACAGCAATCCATTGCCGTATTCGGCGCTGTCGTGATCGCTTGACCAGTAACGCCTTGGGAAGAAGGTTTGGGTATCCGGGCATTACTCACCCCTCCAGAGCGCATAACCAAGCGCGGTCAGGAGAAGCGAACTATCAGCCGCGCGACCACCAACAATGCAACATTCTCGAGGCACGATCGGCAGGACATCTAACCCCGCCATCTCAGCGAGATACTCAGGAAACATCGGTATCGACGCGCCCCCCCCACACACACGAATCTGCGTCACTGACTCTCCCGGGAATCGCTCGAGCACATACGCGACCGACCCAAAGACCTGCTGGAGCAAGCCCTCGGTGTATTCACGCATGACTGACAGCATCCGTGCGACAAGCACCGGGTCAGCATTCTTGTCATCAAACCCCGCAAGCCCAACCCGCCTGACAAGAATCCGGGCGGCACGATCCGAAAGATTCAGTGATCGGCTCAGACTCTCGACCAGGCTACCAACGCCCGCGTTACGAAGCCACCGCTCATAGACGACCTCGCCATCACGGAATACCGCCAACTCCACACCGCTCCAACCGATATCCAGCAGGGTTGTCAACTCATCGGACTCATTGCAACCATATCGGCAAACCCTGCTCGTTGCTTCGGAAGCAAGGTCAAGAGCCACAATATGCAGCCCCGCCGCCTCAAACGGCGCGATCAGCATGGTGGCGTTCTCGCACTCCAACCCCGTCGTTGCCATCTGCGTAGTCATCGTCCGATCGGTCGCGGTCGGCATCTCCCAAGTATGGAGTTCATACGATCCGTGTGGAAGGCGAAACATGCGAGAAAACTCGGCAGCACATAGCTGCTCAACCGGGGCACCGCTGTCCTTGGGGGGCAGATCAAGCACCGCAGTGCTCAGGAGCGAACGAGGTGTACCGATGACAATATCGCTCCCATGAAACCCGGTATTGTCAAGGATATCAGCGAGTTGAAAGACCTCGTCATCTGAAGGTATCGACGAGGTCTCGCCCCGTGGAAACGAGGTGTTGGCCGCGATCCGCCAGCCCTGCCGGGCTCGAACAACCTGCACGGCCTTGATCTGGTCTGCACCAATATCAACCCCGATCAGTGAGCGATGACGAAGCATCGACATACTCAATGTGCACCCCCCCCGGGGTTGACCGCAGAAGTTGCATCAAAGAGGGGGAGGAACATGCTGATCGCAAGAGTACCCACAACCACGCCTAAAACCACCAACACCACGGGTTCTAGTAGTTGCGTGATTGACTTAACCATGATGGCATTATCCTCATCGAGATAATCGGCAAGGGTTGTCAACACTGGGCCAATCTGCCCACTCTCTTCACCGCTCCGGACAGCCTCGGCAAACGCAGGCGAGACCAGATCACTGGTTGAGATCACGCTGCTCATCGTGCCGCCGCGGATCACGGTCTCTTCAACATCCGCAAGGAGATTCCGAAACTGGCTGTTGGTCATCGCGGCCTGTGTGAGATTGAGAGCTTCAAGCAGTGGAACACGACTCTCAATGAGCACGCCCAAGATACGGGAGATTCGGGCAACCGAGAGCGACACAACGAGCGGCGCAAACAGCGGTATCCGCAGCGACCAGCCATCGAGGGTTCGCCTCCCTGATTGTGAGAGCATCCAGAAAATCAACCCCACAGCCACAACCGCGATCAATGGGAACTCCCACCACCAGGAGGTCCGCATATGGTCGCTCAGCTTCATCAGCACCGCGGTTGTAGGAGGCAACGGCGAATCCAAGGAATCAAAGAGCACTGCAAACCGGGGAACAACAAACATCAACATCCCGATGAGTACAGAAAGTGCAATGAAAAACAGGAATACCGGATAGCTCAGGGCCGCCGTCACGGATCGCCGAACAACCTCCTGCTGACGGTTGACATCGGCAAGCCGGAGGAGCATGGTGTTGAGGTTCCCGCTGGCTTCTCCTGCCGAAATCAGGCTGCACGCGACCGCATCAAAGTACTTCGGGTGTCGCGCGATCGCGTCTGAGAGTGTCGATCCCTCCTCAACTCGATTCCGGACATCGGCGACGACCTCAACAAAGTTTGGGTCGGTGACTTGTCGTTCGATGGCACTCAGCGCCTGGACGACCGGGGTTCCGGTTGAGACAAGGATGGCCATCTGGCGTGTAAACTCGGCAAGACAGCGCCACTTGGACTGCTTCCGGCCCGTCTGTTTGGTTCCCGCTTTCCCGATCGATTCGCCCACCACGATCTCGGACACAAACAGCCCCCGCTCGCTGAGGGCATCTCGGGCTGCAAGCTCACACGACGCATCGACGATGTCCTCGATCCGCTTGCCAGCCGTATCAAATGCAACGAAAGCGTACTTCATGCTGCCTCCCGGACTGGTTGAGGCTCAGGCTCGGCGCTGGTGTCTTCCATCTTGGTGACACGGAGGGCTTCTTCGAGGCTTGTTCTGCCATCGATCGCAAGCAACACTCCCTCTTCACGGAGTGTCTTGTAGTCGTGCTTGCTCAGTTCCGCCCGCAGCTCGTGTGTCGCAGCACCGACATGCACCATCCGACGCACTTCCGCGTTCACCTCCATGACTTCATAGACGCCGGCCCGTCCCTGGAACCCGCTGTCGTGGCACGACTGGCACCCTGTCCCCTTCTGAAACGCTCGTCCGGTCATACTTGGAATCCCTGCATCCTCGAGCACCTGATCGGCAGGAAAGTACTTCGTCCGGCAACTCGGACAAATCGTTCGCGCGAGCCGCTGCGCAACCACACCATTGAGCGCACTCGAAAGTAGATACGACTTCACGCCCATGTCGATCAGCCGGGCAATGGCGCTGGGGGCATCGTTGGTGTGGAGCGTCGCAAGCACGCTGTGCCCGGTCAGCGCCGCCTGCACAGCAACATGCGCGGTGATGTCATCCCGGATCTCACCGATCATGATGACATCAGGGTCTTGCCGGAGCGCGCTGCGAAGCACCCGGGCAAAGGTGAGACCAATCTGCTCGTTGACACCGATCTGGTTGACCCCATCGAGCTGATATTCAACCGGGTCTTCGACAGTCAGGATGTTGAGCTCCGGGCTTCGCAAGAGGTCAAGCGCCGAATACAGCGTGGTCGTCTTCCCCGACCCGGTCGGTCCGGTCACAAGGACAAGCCCATGCGCTTCTTTCAGCACGCGCCTGAATATCCCCAAGGACTCCTTCCGGAATCCCAGGTCCTCCATGCGTACATGAAGATTCACTTTGTCAAGAATACGGACAACTAGCTTCTCGCCAAGCAGGGTCGGCATGCTGCTGATTCGCAGATCAATATCGCGGCCTTCCGCAACGATTCTGACACGCCCCTCCTGCGGCAGCCTCTTCTCGGCGATGTCCATCTTGCCGATCACTTTGACACGCGAGACAACCGCACTGTGCATGCCCATCGGGGGCTTCATCAGATCTCGCAGCATACCGTCAACACGGTAGCGTATCCGCGTGCCATTGCGCTCGGGCTCGATATGGATATCGCTGGCCTTGTGGCGAACCGCGGTCGTGAGCGCAACATTCACCAGGTTAATAATCGGGCTGCCAGCAACCATGCGGTCGAGGTCGGTCGCTTCTCCTTCATCGATCGCTTCACGCTCGACAACCTCAACCTCCGAGTGCTGCATGTTCGCAAGAAACTCGTGAACATCGTTGTTCCCACCGGCATACTTGCGCACAAACTCGATAATGTTCGACTCGAGCGCAAGCACCGACTGGATCTCATGCCCTGTGATCGCCCTGAGGCGGTCGATCGTCGGGACCGACTGTGGCTCAGCCATCGCCACGGTGAGCACGCCCCGCACCAAAAACATCGGGATCACTTTGAGCCGCTCTGCCTCTTGCTCACCGATGAGCCCGAGCACCTCTGGATCAATCAGGCCGTGGCGGATAATGCACCCTCGCACGCCGAGGCATATCGCCAACGCACGCACAAGAGCCGACCCGCTGATCACGCCCTGCTCGACGAGCAGCTCACCGAGACGGCTCCCGGACTGGCGCTGATCATCCAGCGCCTGCTCAAGCTGCTGCTCCGAGATGTCACCGGCCCGAATCAGTGCCTCGCCGACGCGGACCTTTCGGAATGGGCGTGGGGTGCTCACAGGAAACTCCTCACCGCCGAGGGGACATCCTCAAAGTGCTCAAACATCGCGCTGGTCTCGGTGATTTCGAGCACTTCCCGCACGGTTTCATTGCTGCCACACAGCTTGAGCACCCTTCCGGCATCAGCGAGCTCGTCGGCCAGATCGAGCAGGGCCTCGATGCCATTGCTGTCGAGATAGACAATCGCCGAGGCATCGATGACCATCCGCCCCATCGAATCGGCGATCGTATCTGAACCCATCTCGCGCAGGATGCCCGCGTCATTTGTCACCAGCGGCCCACGCGGTTTGAGGACTGTCACCGCTCCGTGGAGTTCTGTTTCGATCTGCATCTGAACCCCCTACGCCGCTTGAGCAGTCGAACTCGAAACGATCGGCATCCAGAACGAGAAGGTACTCCCCGAGTCCAGCTCAGAGAACACCGTGATATCCCCGTTGTGCATCCGGGCGATCTCCCGCGCAAGCGCAAGCCCGAGCCCGGTCCCCGTCTCCTTTGCGACACGCGGGTCATCCACCCGAACGAACCGATCAAATACCCGCGAGGTATCGTCCTCACTGATCCCGATCCCCGTGTCGATCACCTCGGTGACGATCCGATCCCCCTCTTCGTGGACCACCACCCGTATCACACCACCCTCGGGCGTATACTTGATTGCGTTCCCCACCAGGTTGTGGAGCACGATGTTGATCTTGTCACGATCTCCCAGGATCACCGGCATTTTGGGGGGGAGCTCAAGTGTCAGCACGAGCTTCTTCTGCCGTGCCGCTTCACCATGATCGGCTTCAAGCTGCTCAAAGAGCGGCTGCATCCTGACCTCACCCAGATTGGCGTGCATGCTCCCGCTCTCTATCTCTGCAATTGAGAGCATGTCACACACAATCTTGTCGAGACGACTGATCTCACCATTGATGACATTCAGAGCCGACCCACGCTCCTCGAGGCTGAGCTCATCCTCGATGAGCTGCTCAAGGTAAAGATTCATGTTTGTCAGAGGCGTGCGGAGTTCGTGAGCCGCTTGAGAGACAAACGAGTGCTGCACCGCATCGCTGATGCGTTGTTGCGTCACATCCTCGATGACGATCAGGATGGACCGGTCACTCGTCGAGCCGTTCGCACGGACGCTGTACCGCAGCACGCTCGTGTCAGGACTCGAAGCATCTCCAACATCCATCACCCGCTTCTGCCGCGACCCCGTCTCGACCGCGATCTGTATCGCGTCGATCACCCCATCGTCAGTCACCACTCGCCGGATGTCGATACCGAGCATGGCATCCTTCCGCTGCCTGAGAAAGACCGCCGATGCCCCGTTGGCATAGCGAATGATCTGCTGTTCATCTATGAGGATGATCCCGTGCCACAGCATATCGGCCGCATATGTGTTGTTCTGGTCACCTCCATCTGTGTTGCTCAGCAGCACCGCGGCCTCGGCGTTCTCAATCTCCGCTTGACGCCAATCGAGCAGAGCATTCCATGCCGAACCAGCCCCGGGCAGATCAACAACACTCAAGGAGCCCTCGCACCGTTCACCCGAGGCAAAGGAAAGCAACGAGGCACGAATCTGCAGGAGCACGCGCAGACGGTTGGCCGCGGCAATGCTCGCAACAAGAACCAAAGCCACACCAAGACCAGCCACAGCCATCAATCCGGAGCGATCAGAGATTGGGAGCCCTTGCGAGGCGATCCACCCCTCAGCTCCCAACGAGAGTGACAGATATCCCAGTCCCGTCAGCCCTCCAATCGCAACCACGGATGCCGCAAGGGGGATCGCGATCGGGCTCCGCCACCAGTGGATACCACGGCTGCAAGACTGGCTCGTCGCGACCGATTCGGCAGGGATGGGCTCGGTTTCTGTATTCACAGCGGCATCTCCGAGGAAGAACCCTCAGGCCTATCATCGGCCAATTGAGCACCCCCTTTGAGGACCGCGTCGGGTTATCAGCAGGTTCGACCCCCCGGCTACACTCTGCCATGCATATCCGTGTTCTGCTCTTTGGTCCCGCTGCCCTTGCCCAGGGGGAAAGCGAGGTCCGGCTGGAAATCGAGGATGCCCCCTCCCATCCGGTCCGTGCTGTTCTGGATGCCCTTGCAGATCAGCACGCCCATCTCGCCCCCTTTACCGACAAAGGCCGAATCGCCATCAATGGCAAGTATGCGACTGAGCCGATCTGCATCGGTTCTGATGACGAGATCGCCCTCATTGCCATGGTGTCCGGCGGATGAGTGCCACAGTCACAATAACACCGGGTCCGCTCCCAGAGGCTTCGCCCATCTCTGTTGCAGGGACTGGTGCATCGGTCGTTTTCGAGGGTGTCGTCCGCCCGGATGAAGATGGCCATGCGATTACAGGGCTTGACTATCAGACCTATGAACCCCTTGCAAGCACCCAACTGGGCACCCTTGCCGAGCAGGCCATCAATCGCAAAGGTATTCTCGGGGTTTGTGTCGAGCACAGCGAGGGTTTCGTCCCTGTTGGCGCAGTCTCCTTCCGCCTGACCATCCACGCCGAGCACCGCAAGGAGGCTCTGGCTGCCATGGATTGGTACATCGACGCGATGAAGCGGGATGTCCCGATCTGGAAAAAGGCCCGGGCACACGACTAGATCCTGCTCGATACCCAGTAGCGTCGTCGACTCACCTGCGCGAAGAAATCTTGGGTTTCCCCTCAGGCGTACGAGATGATCGTCCAACTGATTAAGACACCCGCTCCGCCGGTTTGGACGATCCGCCAATCGGGCGAAAATCGGTCCTTAATCCGGGCTTCTTTTCTAGACCCGGTGAGTTGTCAAGCATATCTTGATCCATTACTCCGATTACTCCGTACGAGGAGGTGGATCATGCCCATTGTCGGCGCACTCGCCAGGCTCGAACTCGACGATTTCGACTGCACCTGCACACGGATTTGCGCGTTATCGGGCGTGACAACCTTTGAGGTTGCTGAGGAGGGCGCAGTCGGTGTGCTCATCGAGGCCGACTCACTCCGCAAAGCTCATGATTTGATTGCTCACGAACTCCCGCAGGTCCCAGGTGTTATGGGGGCGTGGCCGATTTACATCGGCCTGGATGAAGAGGGGTCAACGGCTGACTCCACCGTGCTGCCCGTACACGCAAACGAACAAGGGGAAAGATGATGGAAACTGCCAGAAGAGAATTCCTGAAACAGTCCGCGATGGTCAGTGTTGCCGGGGCTGTCGCCGGTGGTGCTGCCACCAAGGCGCTCGCCCAGTTGGATCAGCAAGAGGGAGTCACCTGGACCAAGTCGGTCTGTCGATTCTGTGGCACCGGGTGCGGCGTGATGCTCGCGCATCAGGGCGATCGACTCGTCGCGCTCCGAGGCGACCCCGAGCACCCGACGACCAAGGGGCTGGTCTGCGCCAAGTCACTCTTCCTCCCCAAGATCGTTCACTCTGACGATCGGCTCAAGAACCCTCAGGTCCGCCGAAACGGCGAACTCGTGGATATCAGTTGGGATGAGGCGCTCGACCTCATGGCGGATAAGTTCGCGGATGCGATCAAGAAGCACGGCTCCAACAGCGTCGCCTATTACGGCTCGGGCCAGGCGATCAGCGAAGAGAGCTACCTTGCCAACCGTCTCTTCAAGGGCGGCATCGGAACCAACAATGTCGAGGGCAACCCCCGCCTCTGCATGGCAAGTGCGGTCGGCGGCTATGTCTCGACCTTCGGTAAAGACGAGCCAATGGGCTGCTACGAGGACATCTGGCACGCCAAGACTTTCTTCCTCGTCGGGTCCAACACCGCCGAATGCCACCCGGTGCTCTTTAACCAGATTCTCATCAACAAGCAGCGCAAGCGAGATGTCAACATCATCGTGCTTGATCCTCGCACAAACCCGGTCTGCGCCAGCGCCAATGTCCACCTCAACCCGATCCCCGGCTACGACCTGGCGATCATGCACGCGATGGCGCACTGCATCATCCGCGACGGCAAGCACGACACCTCCTTCATCGACACGAATGTGCAGTTCAAGATCGTTGAGGACGGCAAGCCTGTCGATGTCGGCTTTGACGGGTATGTCAAGTTCCTCGAACAGTTCACACCCGAGGAAGCCGAAAAAGTTTCGGGCGTCCCAGCCGAGCGCATCGAGGAGGCTGCGGCTCTCTTTGCCCGCGGCCCGACCATGTCGCTCTGGACGATGGGGCTCAACCAGCGCGTCGCCGGGGTGTGGGCCAACAACCTCATGCACAACCTCCACCTCATCACCGGGAATATCGGCAAGCCCGGCGCGACCCCCTTCTCCCTCACCGGGCAGCCCAACGCCTGCGGCGGCGTGCGAGACACCGGCACACTCTGCCACATCCTGCCCTATGGCCGGGTTGTCAAAAAAGCCGAGCACCGCGAGTACATGGAAAAGCTCTGGGGCAGCAAGCCGGGCACCATCCAGCCCAAGCCCGGACTCCACTCCGTCGAGATGTTCAATGCCCTGGGGCGTGATGAGATCAAGGCGATGCTCATCCTGTGTACCAACCCCGGGCAGTCGATGCCCAACCTCCACGCCTCCCGTGATGCCCTCGGCAAAGACCGCCCAAACAAGCCGTTCATTGTTGTGCTCGATGCCTATCCCACGCGCACGACCGAGCTTGCAGACCTGGTCCTCCCGGCTGCCATGTGGTCCGAGAAGTCCGGCGTCTTCGGCATGTCCGAACGCCGATACCAGTATCATCCCAAGATCAAGAGCGCTCCCGGGCAAGCCAAGCCAGACCTTGACATCCTCTTCGCATTTGCCGCCCGGCTGGAAGACCGAGGCGCAGTGCCCAAGGGGTACATCACCGACAAACTCCAGAATGCCGACGATGTCTGGGACGAGATGCGTGAGGCTTCACGCGATACGGCGTACGACTTTGTGGGCATCACCCGCGAACGCATGAAGGTCGAACGCGGGATCCGCTGGCCCTGCCCGGATGAGGCAAGCCCCGGCACCGCCCGGCGGTTCGTCAAGGGTGAAGACCCGCTCCTGGATGCTGGCCCCTACGCCGACAACAACATCCTCCCCGGCGAGACCAAGTTCTACGCTGCCCCGGACAACCGCGCCATCGTCTGGTGCCGACCGGCCAAGGGGCCGGCTGAGCCCGTGGACGCCGAGTACCCGTGGGTACTCTCGACGGGCCGCGTGCTCGAACACTGGCACTCGGGCACGATGACCATGAAGGCCCCCGAACTCAAGCGGGCCTATCCCTACTGCTTCATGGAGATCAACCCCCGTGACGCCCAGAAACTCGGTGTCCGCAGCGGCGACAAGGTCCGCATCACCTCCCGGCGAGGCGAGGCCGTCATCCGGGCCAGGGTTGTCGATATGCCCCGCGACGGGATGGTCTTTGTCCCGTGGCACTGGGAAGACGAGCCGAGCCTCATCAACTTCGTCACGATCGATGCGTACGACCCCGGTTCCAAGCAGCCCGAGTTCAAGATCTGTGCTGTCAAACTGGCCAAGGCATAGTGAGGAGACACAGATATGATCCGTAATACCAAACTCATCAATATCCTCGCGGGCACTGCTGTGCTGACCGGGTCGGTGGTCATCGCGATGACCTCCTTCTCCCGGCTCACGCAGCCCGTAGCGATGGGCGACCACACCCAACCCGTCGCCACCGAACGCCCGACCGTTGCGGTCGGTGAAGAAGGTGCTGCGATCGATCCTTTGACGGGGTTCGCCTTCGCAGCCTTCCCCCCCACCATCACCGACAAAGAATGGCACGAGGAGGCGTGGACCGCTGGCAACTGCCTCGACTGCCACGAAACCGGCGTCGGTAAGGCTCCCGAGATTCGACACTACGGCATCCCTGCCCTGGCAATGGAGTCCAACTGCCGCACATGCCATGTCATCGAGCCCGGCAAGCTCGAAGCGGTCACCGTCGAGGATCATGGGGCCTTCCTTCTGAATGCCTTCCCCCCGATGATGCCCAACAACGACAACCATGTTGATGTGTGGAACCCAAAGGACTGTCTGATGTGCCACACACGGGATATCGACGATGCCCCGCAGGTCAAGCACCTGGACATGCCGGAGTTGTTGCTTGAGTCTTCCTGCCGGACCTGCCATGTGCAGGTGCGTGCCCACCAGAGCATCCCCGGTAGGTAGTGAGGAACCCCGAGGATGGCAAAGCCCGGGGCCAATGCCGTGAAGCCACCCCCGAGCACTCTGCAGTTCACCCGCCGCGACCTGCTCGCGGGTGGCTGTGGCGTGCTTGGGGGGCTTAGCCTCGCCCTCTGGAGACGAATCGCATCGGGCGACAACCACATGCCACAGACCGATGCCCTCGCCCGGTGCGCTGGCAGAAAACAAGCTAAACTCGGATGCGTATGAGCCTCCCACTCCCACAGTTCGGCAAACCCCTCCGCGTCGAGGCTCCGCCTGCGCAGACGCGCGGAGTTCGCCCCACCCACCTTGTCGACTCCCACGGCCGTCGCATCCGCGACCTTCGGCTCAGCCTCACCGATCGGTGCAACTTTCGCTGTACCTATTGCATGGACCCCGATGTGCGCTTCTGCCGACGGACCGAGCTGCTCACCGAGGCTGAGATGCTCCGGCTTGCGCGCATCTTCGCGGGCTTCGGCATCGATCGCATCCGACTCACCGGCGGCGAACCCACGCTCTACCCGACCCTCCCCGAGCTCATCGCCGAGCTCTCCGAACTCGGTATGCGCGATATCGCCATGACGACCAACGGCTCGCTTGCGACTGATGCCGACCTTGCCGCCTGGCACAACGCCGGGCTACATCGGCTCAGTGTGAGCCTAGATACTCTTCGCCCCGACCGATTCACCGCACTCACCCGCGCAACCTCCTCGCCCGAGCGGGTCATCGAGACTGTCCGCCTTGCCAAGCGGGTCGGGATGCATCCGGTCAAGATCAATGCCGTCGTCATGCGAGGGCTCAACGATGACGAGCTGGTCGACTTTGCCAGGCTTGCCCGTGAGTTGGCAGTCGAGATCAGGTTCATCGAGTTCATGCCGCTCGACTCCGGTCGGCGTTGGGGGCGCGAGGCGGTCGTCTCGGCCGATGAAATGCTCGAACAGATCGAGGCCGTCTTCCCCCTCCGCGACACCAGCCGCGAGCGCACTTGCAGCCCCGCCCAGCGGTTCGCCTTTGCCGACGGCACCCCGGGAGGGATCGGGATCATCGCTTCGGTCACCCGGCCCTTCTGCAACGCCTGCTCGCGCATCCGCATCACGGCTGACGGCAAGCTCATGCCCTGCCTCTTCAGCACGGCCGAGTGGGACCTCCGCACGATCATGCGCGAGGGTGGGTCCGACGATGACCTGGCAAGCACCATCGTCGAGGCGACCCTCGCCAAGCAGGCCGGGCACACCATCGCCAGCCCGCAATACCAGCAGCCAGACCGCCAGATGTCGGCAATCGGCGGCTGATCCCCGCATCCTCTCGACACAAAGGAGTTTTTGGTATGTCGATCCCCAAGCCGTACATGCAGATGAAGGAAACCCGCCCGGAGCTTGTCGAGTCTTATGAGGCGCTGGTCGGCCATTGCGCCAAGGCCGGGCCGTTGGATGCCAAGATGATCGCCCTGTGCAAGCTCGCGACCTCGATGGCAGCGGGACTCGAAGGGGCAGCACACTCGCACACGCGCAAGGCGCTCGAAGCCGGCTGCACGCCTGCTGAGCTTGAGCATGTCGCCCTGCTCGGCACGCCGACCCTCGGCTTCCCGGCGATGATGCGCAACCGCTCGTGGGTGCGCGATGTCACCGAAAAGGCCTGAACATGCACACTTCATCGCCGAAGTTTGCCTTCGATTCCCCGGCTGCTGCGCTGACGGCCTTGCTTGACGCGATCGAGCCGGTGGGTACCGAGCCTTGCGCGCTTGCCGAGGCGACCGGCCGCATCCTCGCGCAGCCGGTGACTGCCGATCGACCGAGCCCGGCGTGCGCAGTCAGCGCGATGGACGGCTACGCGGTTCGGCTCGATGATCTTGCTGCCCGGTCGCTCGAAGTGGCGGGGCACATCCGCATCGGGTGCGAGCCGCCGCCGATGCCCCGGGGGGCTGCGCTTCACATCGTCACCGGAGCGCCCGTGCCCGAGGGCGTCGAGGCGGTTATTCGTCGGGAGGATGTCCTCGAAACACCGGGGCGGATCGAACTCCGCGTCGAGCCCAGCGAGATCGCACCCGGAGCCAATATCCGCTGGCAAGGCGAAAACCTCGAGACCGGAGCCGAAGTCACCACTCCCGGCCGGGCCATCACGCCCCCTGTGGCTGCTGCGCTCTCGATGTTCGGCGTGCCCCGCCCGCTGGTCCATCGCCGGGTGCGGCTGGCGGTGCTCGTCACCGGCGATGAGGTTCTCGCTGCCGACAGCACCCCGACGCCCTGGCAGCTCCGCGACGCCAACGGCCCCCTCCTTGCTGCCTCGTTTGGCCCTGCCGCCTGGTGCGACTGCCGCACTGTGCAGGTGCCCGACGACAAGGCGACCCTGACCGCCCGCGTCGCTGAGGCTCTCGAAACCAGCGACGCCCTCCTCCTCACCGGGGGCGTCTCGATGGGCGACCGCGACTTCGTGCCCTCGGTGCTTGCTGATCTCGGCTGCCGG
>JAJRZG010000126.1 GCA_024275365.1 Planctomycetota bacterium
GTGCCTTGGGTAGTTCGCCCCTCCGGGGCGATCTTGAGGTGGCCCGGCTCTCCGAGCCGGGTGTTGCTTCCACACGGCTCGGAGAGCCGTGCCACCGAACCAACTGTCGCTCCTCGGTGTAAAGTCCCCAACACTTCAACCACAAGGCGATTCCTCTCCATGACCCCCACCACCCCACCTACTCCCGAAGATCGTCCCGGAGGGACGAACTACCCCGAGGCCGACCGCGAGGCCCTCGCCCGCATGGCCCGGCTCACGCCCCGGGCCGACCCACGCACCCACCTGCCCGAGGTCGCTCCTTCGCGCATTCCCCGGCATGTCGCTGTAATCATGGATGGCAACGGTCGCTGGGCGAAGGAACGCGGCCTGCCCCACGCAGCCGGGCACCGCAAAGGGGCCGAGACCGTCCGCCTCATCGCTGAGGCGTGCGGCCGTCTGGGCATCGAGGTGCTCACCCTCTACTCCTTCTCAAGCGAGAACTGGAAACGACCGCCCGACGAGATCGAAGCGCTCATGCAGCTCTGCATCGCCTACTGCAAGAACGAGCGAGAGAAACTCATCGACGAGGGAATCCGTGTGAAGGTCATCGGCCGCACCGGCGAGCTGCCCGAGGCCGTCCAGGAGGCACTCTGCGAACTCACCGAGGCGACCAGCCACATCGTCGGGCCGACGCTCTGTCTGGCGATCAACTATGGCTCACGAGCCGAGATCACCGACGCCGTGCGCAGGCTCGCTGCCCGCGTGCAACGGGGTGAACTCGCCCCCGACGCCATCGACGAAGCGGTGATTGATGCGGCACTCGACACCGCCGACCTGCCCGACCCCGACCTCCTCATCCGCACCGCCGGCGAGATGCGGCTGTCGAACTTCCTGCTCTGGCAGATCAGCTACGCCGAGCTCTATGTGACCGAGACCTACTGGCCCGACTTCGGCGTCGAGGGGTTCTGTGAGGCAATCCGAGCCTTTGCTGCACGCGACCGACGGTTCGGGGCCCGCCCCGCTGGGCGATCCCCCTCCTCTTTGAGGAGGGGGTGCTGAGCGTCAGCGAAGCGGGGGAGGTGCGGAGCCGCACAAAAACCTAAGCCCAAAGCACTCGCAGGCAAAGCCCAGCAAGCAGAAGAACACCGTGTGCAGCAGGCATACGGGTACACGAAAGACACCGCACCTCCCCCTGCCAATCGCTTCGCTCGGCCACCCCCTCCGCAGGGCGGAGGGGGATCGGGCGGGCAAGACGCCCGCCCCACTGGGCGATCCCCCTCCTCTTTGAGGAGGGGGTGGTCGCGCCAGCGACCGGGGGAGGTGCGGAGCCGCACAAAGACCTGAGCCCAAACAATTCGCAGACAAGGCACAGAGAGCAGGAGAACACAGTGTGCAGCAAGGCACGCGGGTACACGAAAGGTGCCGCACCTCCCCCGGCCAATCGCTTCGCTCGGCCACCCCCTCCTCAGGGCGGAGGGGGATCGGGCGGGCGAGACGCCCGCCCCACTGTTCTGGCAACACACCACTGTTCTGACAAACAGTGTCGAGAATCGTCCCGGAGGGACGAACTCCCCAGAGCCCCCTGCAAAGACATCGCCTGCACAGGTCCCGCCGCCCGGATAAAGTGCCCCCGTGCTGCACAAACGGCTCATCATGGGAACGCTCCTCATCCTCGGGCTTGTCCTGGGGCTCTGGCTCGATGAGGTCGTCGATCACCTCGCCCTTCCCGGGTTCCTCGCTGACCTGCTCGGGCACGAAACCTTTCCCCCCGGCACTGTGATGTTCGTCATCGTCATCGGGCTCAGCTTCGAGGCAGCCCGCGAGCTTGCTGCCATGCTCGGGCGCAAGGGCATCGCCGCCTCGGCCCGGGTCTCGTGCGGGGCGGCCCTGGTCGGGCTGCTCGTCTCGACCTTTGTCCCCGAGGCGATCGAGGGCACCGAGGCTGTCGCCGTCGTTGCCACAGCCGCCGCTGCGGTGCTCTTTGCCTCGATGGTCTTCCACTCCCGCAGGCAGTCCGTCGAGGGCGTGATGGCCGCCACCGGGGGCACGCTCCTGGCGTTTGTCTATCTCGGGCTGATGTTCGGCTTCCTGCTGGCGATCCGCAGGCATCACGAGGTCTGGACGGTCCTCTGGGTGCTGATCGTCACCAAGTCGTGCGACATCGGGGCCTATTTCACCGGCCGGGCGATCGGAAGGCACAAGCTCATCCCCTGGCTCAGCCCGGGCAAAACCTGGGAAGGCCTCGCTGGCGGGATGGTCGTCGCGAGCCTCGTCGGAGCGGGGGGGGCGTGGCTGCTCGATCGTTCGGGGGTTGTGGGTGGGCCGGGGCCTCTGATCGGGGCGTTTGCCGGGTTGCTCTTTGCCAATGTGGGGCAGGCGGGCGATCTGATGGCAAGCATGCTCAAACGGGACGCGGGGGTCAAAGATTCAGGAACGGCTGTCCCGGGGATGGGGGGGCTGATTGATGTGCTCGATTCACCCTTGCTCGTCTTCCCGGCGGCCTACTGGCTGCTCACGCTGGCCTCCTGATTTCATTTTTGCCGGGCTTTCGGCTGCCCCGCGGGGTACACTCTTGGATGGTTGCAGATGCTGTGGAGTGCTTGATGAACATAACGGACCGTGTGCTGCGTGTATACCAGCTTGATCGCCAACTCGCCGGGCTTCAATCCCGGCTCCGCGCAGCAGAACGGTTCTATGCAGAGCAATCCAGGCAGGTGAAGGCTCTCGAAACCAAGCGGGTTGCGGTTGCGCACCAGGCCAAGCAGATCGCTGCCTCGGTCACCAATCAGGAAAACGATATCAAATCGACCGAGGCCCGCCTCAAACACCTCCGCGAGCAGATGGCCAACGCGCACACGACCAAGGAATATCAGGGCTTCCTGACCGAGGTCAAGATGCTCGATATCGACAAGGACAAGGTCGAGGAAGAGGCCCTCAACCAGCTTGCCAGGGCTGACGAACTCAAGGCACAAGTTGCAGAGCTTGACACCCAGTTCGCCGAGCGCGCCAAGATGTGCAAAGTCGCTGAGGCCGAGTGCGCAACCCGCAAGACCGAGATCGCAAGCAAGCTCTCTGAGCTTCAGGCCCAACGCCAGGCCGCTGCTTCAGAAGTGCCCGGCGACCTGCTCGCACGGTACGAACGACTCTTCGAGCTTCACGAAGAGGACGCGATGGCCCCCATCGAGATCACCGACCTCAAGCGCCACGAGTACAACTGCGGCGCCTGCATGATGAGCCTCCCGATGGAAGCGAGCATCTCACTCCTGGGAGGCAAGCTCACCATCTGCTCGAACTGCCAGTGCATCCTCTACATCACCGAAGAGGCCACAGAGGCATTGACGCACAGCAGCAAGAAGTAGCGCATGGGACACAATCTGTGGCCGGGAGTGTGTTCTGATGCGCATGCCACAAGGTTATTGCGCAGTGTCTCCTCAGGCTGAGTTTCGGTATTCGGGGTTATCCCTCCCGTACCCCGATAGGGGTACTCTTCAATAGCCGGGGGTGGAGCAACGCGACACCCCCGGTCTCGATCCTCTCGCCTTTGGACCCCGCAAGGGGTCCGCGTGTGTACGGCTGCCACGAGCACCCCTGCCAGGGTGCAAGGGGTTCGTCAACACACTTCTTCCGGGGGTGTCGTCCGCTGCGCGGGACTCCACCCCCGGCTATTGAAGAACAGTCCGACGGACTGAAGAGAGCGGACACAGAATGCCACCAAGGCACGAGAACTTTGCGGGTTCCGTATCACAACCACCACCCTCACGCACCCATAACCATCATCCATTCCCCGCTACACTCGCCCCGTGCCCAGCCGACTCACCATTCGTGTCCCCGCCGACTTCGTGCTCAGCCGCGATGTGTGTTCCTATGGCTACTTCCTGCTCGCCCCCAACCACTGGGATGCAGCCGCCCAGACCTTCGCCCGCATCCTCCACCTTGCCGATGGGCCGACCAAAGTCGTCATTTCTCAGCCAACACGCGCCCGTCCCGCACGCACCCGGAAACACAAGCACCTCTTCTTCCCCCACAGCCCTGGCGCTCCACTGCGGGCAGCCTTTGACCGCACCCTCGCGCGCCCAGAGCACGCAGAAGCCCGCTGCCAGATCGCACGCATGCTCCGCCTTGATGAAGACGAATCACACGCGGCAGAGTTTCACGCCCTCGACCCCCGCTGGAAGACCTCAGGCCGATGCCGACTCTTCCGCTCGCCCACACTCTTTGAGGATGTCGTCAAGACCGTCACCAGCTGCAATGTCACCTGGCCGAGCACGGTGAACATGAACCGCCGGCTTTGCGAGGTGCTCGGCACGGGCGGTGCCTTCCCGACTGCACGCCGCATGGCCCGCGCCCGCCCCGGCACCCTCCGCGCCCGCTGCCGAGTCGGGTACCGCGATGTGCGCATGGTGGAGCTGGCCAAGCTGTTCGTCCCGCGCAACAGCAAGCCCGCCCAAGTCAACGAAGCCCACCTCACCGACCCCGCCACCAGCGACGACGAGGTCTTCGCCTTCCTCAAAACCCTTCCAGGCATCGGGCCATACGCTGCGGGCAACATCATGATGCTCATGGGGCGATACTCGCGCCTTGCGATCGACTCTGAGACCTTCAGCCACGCGAAGACCGTCCTGGGCATGAAGGGCACAGACAGCACCCTCACCAAAAAACTCACCGCATACTACAAGCCCTTTGGCCCATGCAAGTTTAAGAGCTACTGGTTTGAACGCTGGGACTTTTACGAATCCAAGCGAGGCGTGAGCCACAACTGGGACCGCGAAGAAGTCGCCAAGAGCTTTACCGCGAGCAAGCTCTGAAATTTACCACAGAGGGCACAGAGTTTCACAGAGGAAAGACAGAGAAGAAAGATGAGCCACAGATGAACACAGATTGACACAGATATAGACAGGCAGAGGAGAGAGGACACGACTTTCTGAAATGTGTTGATGGTAGAGAGCACGCTCAACGCACGGCTCGGAGAGCCGTGCCACCATTGCATTTCTGCATCCATCTGTCATCTGTGTCAATCTGTAGAAGAACTCTTCTCCTGTTTCCTCTGTGAAACTCTGTGTCCTCTGTGGTGAACATGTCTTACACCTCGATCTGATTGACAAGAGCCGCACACACCGCAGCAGGATCTTCTGAGCCGCAGACGACAGAACTCACCGCAACCCCCCGACACCCCGCAGCCACAAGCCCGGTGATGTTTGCGGGATGGATGCCGCTGATGGCCAGGTGCGGGAGGCGGGCGCAGGCCGGGTCGGCGAGGTAGGCGCGGAGATACGCTGGGCCGGCGAGTGTGGGTTTGGGCTTGGTTTCGCTTGGAAACATAGGGCCGAGCCCGCAATAGTCAGCGCCATCCATGGCTGCCGCTCGGGCGTTGTCGAGGTTGGTGGTGCTCACCCCGATGAGGAGCGAGTTGCCGGCAATCTTGCGGACATCACAGATGCGCATGTCCCCCTGCCCCAGATGCACACCATCGGCACCAGCAGCGAGAGCAATATCCGGGCGGTCGTTGATAATAACGGGGACGCTGTGAGGACGGGCAATATCGACGAGCGCGCGCGCGCGAATGGTCAGTTCACTCGCATCCAGCTCTTTCTCGCGCAGCTGGAGGCAATCGGCACCGCCCTCGATCGCACACTCGGCGATGCGCTCCCACGGGTGGTGCGCACACAGCGACCCGGTGATGAGCACGCACAGACGCCACTGCTGCGCCCGACCGGTGCCGAGGGCTCTCTCGACCGCAGCAGCGGTGTCGTAGGTGAGGTATCGGAGGCGTTCAATCTCTCGGACTGTACCGGGTGCATCGAGCACCTTTGCAGTTTCTTCGATGACCCGGAGTGCCTCAGCAAGCCTGCCCCCCGCAGCGGCTGCGATCGCCGGGAGCCCCGCCCGACTGCCCTCAGCCTGAGTCTGGTTCCCGGTCCCGACATCACGAGCAGTATCCCGCCATGCCAGCAGCACGCCCCGGTCGATGGGGAGGTGCCCAAGTGCTGCGACCAGATCGTGCCGAATGGCTTTGAGGCGTTCACACAAGCCCTGATCATGCAGCGAAAACCGTGCGAGGTCTTCGAGGACGCGGAGCCCCTCGCGGGCACGGTTGGCGTTGGCGTCGATGAGCCGGGCGGGGTGGGGCATGACAGGACGATAGTGCGCGCCACCACCCGGACGCTGGCACTGAGCGTGCGAAGTGTCGGATGCGGGGTGTTCGAGTGTCGCAGGCAGCCCGACACTTCGCCCGCTGCACGGTCTCAGTGTCGGCGTCCGGGAATCTGGAGATACGGTACCATCTGAGCATGTGCAACACCGACACCGAGCCCTGCCTGATCGTGATCTTTGGTGCCTCGGGCGACCTGACCGCCCGCAAGCTGATCCCCTCGCTCTATGACCTCGATTGCATGGGCGAGCTGCCTGAGCAACTGGCGATCATGGGCATCTCGCGGACCGATCTGTCCGATGAGGCGTTCCGGGACAAGATGCGGGACTCGATCAAGAGCCACTCGGCATCGTTCACACCTGAGCAGTTCACCCGGTTCGCACAGAGGCTGCACTACCACGCTGCCGATGCCGCGATGCCTGAGGCCTATGGGGGGCTGCGCGAGCGGATCGTCGAGATCAGCACAGAGCACGGCCTGCTCTGTTCGCACGACATGCCCAACCTGCTGTTCTATCTCTCGGTCTCGCCCCGGCTGTATGAGCCGATCATCCAGAATATCGGGGATACGGGGCTGGTCGAAGAGGGCAAAAGGTGGTGCGCGATCGACCCCACAGCCCTGCCCTGGCAACGGATCATCATCGAAAAGCCCTTCGGCAACGACCTCAACAGCGCCCGCTCGCTCAATCAATCGCTCGGGCGTGTGTTTGAGGAAGAGGCGATCTTCCGTATCGATCACTACCTCGGCAAGGAACTCGTGCAGAACATCCTGGTGCTTCGGCTCGCCAATGCGATCTTTGAGCCGTTGTGGAACCGGAGGCATGTCGAGCATGTGCAGGTGACCGCCGCCGAGACGATCGGTGTCGGTGATCGGGCGGGGTCTTTTTATGAAGGGGCCGGTGCCATCCGCGACATGATCCAGAGCCACCTGCTGCAAGTGCTTGCGCTGGTCGCGATGGAGCCGCCATCGAGCTATACCGATGCGGCGATTGCGCAAGAGAAGATCAAGCTGCTCGACTGTGCGCAGGTCGCCTCGTGCGATGACCAGGCCTGGGCGTGGGGCAGCCTTGGGCGGTACGGAGCATCACCCGATGGGCCGGCGTATATCGATGAGCCGGGCGTTGATCCTGCCCGGCGGACAGAGACCTTTGCCGCGATGCGGCTGGGCTTTGACAACTGGCGGTGGGCGGGCGTGCCCTTCTTTGTACGCTCGGGCAAGCGGATGGCAAGCAAGCTGACAGAGGTGGTGGTGCTGTTCCGCTCGCCGCCACTGGATATGTTTGCAAGGCTCGGCGTGGCCATGCCCAAAGAGCCCCCAAACCGGCTGATTATCAGCATCGCCCCGAGCGAGGGGATCAGCCTGAGGGTCGCGGGCAAGGTGCCGGGTGCGGGGTTTGAGATCGAAACGACCAAGCTGGACATGGACTATGTCGATCGGTTTGGGGGCGAGCATATTGATGCGTATGGGCCGTTGATTCTGGACGCGGTGCGGGGGGATCGGACGCTCTTTAAGCACCGCGACGAGGTGGAGAACGGGTGGCGGATCGTGCAGCCGTTTCTTGATTCAGAGCGGCTGCGGGAGGGGATCGAGACCTATGCAGCGGGCTCATGGGGCCCGAGGCGGGCAGATGCGATCATCGAGGCCGAGGGGGTGCGGTGGCATAACCCGGTGGTGGAGGAGGTGCGGTAGGAGTGCTCTTTGGAGTGATCTGTTTGAGACTCGCAAATCCTGCAACTGCGCTTGGCTTTGCCGGTAACACCAAGAAGCAGCCGCGGACTCAAACAAGGAGATCACTATGTGGCGGAAATTCAATTTGGTGTTTGCAGGGGTGTGGGTAGTTCTGCTCTCGATACTCGGCTTGCCAAGAGTTGTCCTGGGCCAAGAAAGCGGCTTGTTGTGCCAGGCTCGGCGTATCTTGAGCACGACGCCAACAGGCGGTGTGCCTCAGGACTTGGTCGTCGCGAATCAGACGGTGTTCGTGGTGGACAGAGAGATCGGTCTGCTCTCGTACAATGTCTCCGCTGCGGACTCGCCGCAACTGCTCAGCACCCTTCCGACAGATGGAGCCCCCGCCGCGCTGGACTTGATGGGGGCACATGCTTTCGTCGCCGGTGAGCTTGGTGTTCAGATCATTGGCGTTGACGATCCCTCCGCGCCGGTGGTTGTCGGCTCCATTGCCCTGTTCAGCGAGGCGGAGGATATCGAGATCGCGCCTGGAGTCGCGTATGTGGCGCTCAGCACTCCGGAGAGCGGGCTCGCGATTGTGGACATCCATGATCCCACGGCACCCACGCTGCTCGCCTACTACGCGACCGATCATACTGTGCGTAGTGTGACAGTGACCGACGGAACGGCCTTTCTTGGGCTTGGGTCGGCCGGCATGGTGGTTCTCGATGTTTCCGATCCGAGCACACCGGTTGAGATCGCTCTGTACGACACGACACGGGTGTATGAGTTGATCGTTGACAACCAGATTGGCTACACGGCAACCTGGTACGGGATGGCGACGATCGACCTTGCCGACCCATCCCAGCCGCAACTCCTCTGGGAGAGCAATGCGATCCGTGGACGGACCGACATGACGGTCGCCGATGGCTTTGCGTACATGGACGGCGCATCGGCCGTGTACGATATCACCGACCCCAGTGCCCCCGTCCCCATCGTTGAGTTTCCAAACACCGGCAGGCAGTCGGTGATCCAAGACGGATTGGCGTATGTGATCACCAATGACAGCCTGGTTGTGTTCGATGTTTCCGACCCGCCGCCGAATGGTGTCACGGGGCTGGTGGAGGTCAGGGACTCAGAGGGTCTGGCCATCAAGGGAAATCACGCCTTCCTCTCCGCCTGGACCGAGGGTCTCGTGGTTCTTGATGTCTCGGACCCGCACAACCCGTTCCAGATCGCCTCGCTCGATCTCCCGAATATCGCCCATCACCTCGATATCGAGGGCGACTATGTGTATGTAAGCACAAGTGCCGGACTCGCGATCGTGGATGTCTCAAACCCCGCGGCACCTGAGCTCGTCGTCCCACCGACGAACTACCGTGGCAGCCGCGTCGCGGTGGGTGACGGCGTGGTGGCGGTCCAAGGCACTCGCCTCTACTTCGTCGATGTCTCCGATCCCCTGAATCCGATCCACCTGGCAACCCAACCGTTCGGGGCCTCGCGAGACCATGGAGGGGTGCGCGTCACGAACGGCCATGTTTTCCAGGCGGTGGGGATACTCCGCGTGTTCGATCTCAGCGACCCGCAGGCCGACCCGGTCGCGACCATCGAAGACTGGCCCGGCTTGAATGCCGTCGATGTGCAGGGCGATCTGGCCTGCGTGGCTGGCCGGTACAATCTTGCCCTGCTTGATGTAAGCGACCCCGCTGACCCGCAGTTGTTGGGGCACATGGACCTGCCGGCAGACACCCCACAGTCGGTCAAACTCGTCGGCGACCTTGCATTCGTGGGCTTCAGTTCCCGGGGACTCTGGGTTGTGGACATCTCGGACACATCCGCCCCCGTCCTGCTGGCGAGCACCGACCGTTGGGTCGATCGCTATCCGATCTTTGACATTGAAGTCCGCGGGCAGTCTGCGATGATGGCGACTGGATTGGCGTTCCGTATCCTCGACATCTCCGACTGCCCCCCCTGCCCCGCCGATTTCAACGGCGACGGCGTGATCGACACCCGCGACTTTGTCGCCTTTCTTGGTGCATGGGCATCGCAGCGGGGGGAGGACTGCTCGGGCGGCGATTGCACTGCTGACCTGAACGGTGATGGTGTCGTCGATACTCGGGACTTTGTCGAGTTCCTCGGCTTCTGGGCAGGTGGGTGCTAGCAAAATCGGCTGCGACTGGCAATCCGAGGCCAGGCATGGCACAATGCACCCCATGTCAGAGCCGTATGAGATTGCCCCAGAGCTTCCCAAGCCCCGCCTCCCGGGAGAGGTGGTCGTGCGCGAGGAGGTGGCGGACCTGATCGATGCGATCACAGCCGATTTGCTGGTGCAGGCCAAGGCGTGTGTGCGTTCGTTTGGGGACTTTCACTTGGCACTCTCGGGCGGGTCGACCCCCGAGCCGCTCTATCGGAGGCTGATGTATGACCCGAGGATGCGGGGGTTTCCGTGGAAGAAAACCCACCTCTGGCAGGTGGATGAGCGGTGCGTACACGAGGATGACGACCTACGGAACTGGACGATGATCGCCGGGCTTTTGCTCGAGCATTCGGACATCCCGCCCGAGCAGGCCCACCCAATGCCGGTGCTCGAAGCCGATGGCGACGAGCGGTATGAACAGGAGCTGCGGGAGGCACTCGAGTGGCGAGAGAAGGGGCACGATCGGCTCGATTATGTGCTGCTGGGGATGGGGACTGACCTGCACACAGCGAGCCTCTTTCCCGGGTCGATGGCCCTTGACGCGCGGGCTGGGCGGCTGGTCGTCTTTAACGATGGACCCGGGGTTGTGCCCCCAAAGCGCATGACGCTGACCTTCGAGATGCTCAATGCCTCGCGGTTTTTAGGGGTCATGGTGACCGGAGAAGGCAAACGCGAGGCTGTGGCTCGACTGGCCAGGGGCGGGCTCGATACGGCCTCGGCACCGGTGCGGGGGGTTCAGCCTGTTGGAGGGGTGCTGAGGTGGTATCTGGATGGGGGAGCGTGTCCGGCGGGTGGATGATGAAGAAGGCATAAGGCATCAGGCATCAGGCACGAGGCAAGAGGGTGTTGGCGATGCTTCTGTGTGAGAACTCCCCTACGCTCTTGCGTGTCTGCACCCTCTCCCAACGATCGAGTGACCTTCCGGGTCGCCTATGAAGACAGCGACCTGCTGGTCGTAATCAAGCGCGCGCGGCTGGTCACCACGATCGGGATCGGGCACGAGGACGACACGCTGCTCAATGGGTTGATGGCTCGGTATTCCAAGCAGCTTTCGCGGCTGGGGGCAGCGAGGGACTGGGGGCTTGTCCATCGGCTCGATCGGGGCACAAGCGGCGTGCTGTTGGTCGCACTCTCGCCCGATGCCTACGACGGGTTGCGGGACCTCTTCGAGAACCGCGCGGTGCGGAAGTTTTATTGGGCGCTCTGCCGAAGCACGCCCAACAAGCCCGCAGGAGTCATCAAACGCCCGATCATCGAAGAGGTCAAAAAGGTCAACAACTACACCTCGACCAAAACCGCCCGGATCGGCAACTCGGGGAAAGCAGCGGTCACCGCCTATCGCGTGCTCCAGTCCTCGCCCGCGGGCAGCCTTGTCGAAGCGAGGCCGATCACAGGCCGGCTGCACCAGGTGCGGGTCCACCTCGATTCGATCGCTGCAACCGTGCTCGGGGATGAGTTCTATGGCCCAGCGGTCGCGCGCGGGGCCTCCAAGCGTCTTGCGCTGCACGCCCACCGGATTACGATCACCCATCCCATCACTGGTGATGAGCTTGATATCCGCACGCCCTTCCCACGAGACCTTCGTCCGTTACTCAAGAGGATGCGGCTTGAACGGCCTGATCTCAGAGACGCGGCGGGCGAGACGCCCACCCCACTGGATGGGAAGGTTCCATCAAGAGAGCAGGGCGAGGAACTCACCAGCGAGGCCATCGGCGAAGAGGAAGCCTGACTCGGTGAGTTGCAGGTGGCCCTCACGCTCGGCGAGGTGGTGCCGGGCGATCTGGGTATGGGCGACAGCGGCGAGTTGTTCTTTCAAGGTTGTGTCGATGACACCTGCGCAAAGAGCGGGCAGGTCGAGCCCCTCGCGCAGGCGGAGCCCGGTCATGATCTGCTCTGCGAGGAGGCGGCGGGGATCGGGGGCTTCGAGGTCTCTTGCGGGGGGGTGCCCGGCATCGCTTTTTTTGAGGTAGTCATCGAGCCTTGGCAGGTTTTTCCAACGCCAGCTCCCGCCGGCGGGGTCGAGGAGGTGTGCGCTCGCGCTGGGGCCGGCAGCAAGCCATGGCTCCTGCTGCCAATAGGCGAGGTTGTGCGCACACTCCTGACCGGGAACAGCAAAGTTGGAGACCTCGTACCGCGTCAGCCCTGCATCTGTGCAGCGATCGACCATCAGTTCATACATTTCTACTTCGAGATCCTCATCGCACGCCTGGAACTGGCCCCGCTTGAGCCTTGCGGTCATGGCGGTGTTGGGCTCATAGGTCAGCGCATAGCAAGAGATGTGCGTGATCCCGAGGTCGAGGGTCGTGGTGAGGTCCTGCTCCCAGTCGGTAAGGGTCTGGCCTGGGATGGCGAAGATGAGGTCGAGGCTCAGGCGGGTGAACCCGGCATCGCGGGCGAGCCCGACCGCCCGAGGCACACTCGCCGGGTCGTGCCAGCGTTCGAGGGTCTTGAGGTGTTTGGGGTTGAAGGACTGCGCCCCCATGCTCAGGCGGTCAACGCCACCCTGCTGCAAGAGGGCAAAGAGCTCGGGTGAGGCGGTCTCGGGGTTGCACTCGACAGTGAACTCGCCCCGCCCAGCCTTGATGTGGGAGAGGTCGAAGTGCTGGCTGAGCCCATCGAGGAGCTCTGCCCACAGCGGGGGGGCGAGCAGTGTGGGGGTGCCACCACCGATAAAAATTGTTCTCAGTGGCGCACCCCTGGAGAGTGGAGCAAGGGCAGCAAGCTCTGAGAGCAGCCGAGCGACGAACGGCACCTGGCGGTCCCGGGTATCCACCAGACTATAGAAGTCGCAATAGTGGCATTTGTGAAAGCAGAACGGGATGTGGATATAGAGGCTTTGGACGGGGAAAGAGCCGGGATTGGAGGCCAGACTTTGCACGATCTTGGCGGTTGAGAATCCCGAGATTTGTGGCAATCGGGTGGACACTCTAGACTATCCTTTCCTCGCTCCCGCCGGTGTTTGTGGGGGACTAGTGTTCTGGGCTGTTGCCGATGGTGGCAGACAGTGGAAGAGGGTCGGCACGAGCGACTCAGAGCGAAAGGATAGTGCAGCTGTGGAAGCGGCTTTGGTGCATGTGCGTTCGGATGGGAAGCAGCAACTCGTACCCCTCAAGGCCGGGAAGGTCGTCCTTGGGCGCGAGAAGGACTGCCAGCTCCGCATCCCCTCGGGTCAGATCTCCAGGCATCACTGCGAGCTGATCTCGGGCGGGTCGGGGGTCCGCATCCGTGACCTGGGCTCGAGCAACGGCACATTTGTTAACGGGCAGAAAATCGAGGATGCCGAGCTGGCGGCTGGGTATGTGATCGCGGTGGGCTCCATGCTCTTTGTCGTGCAGATCAACGGCGAGCCAGCGAATATCGATCCCGAAGAGCTCAGCCAGCGGGTGCGATCGGCATCGGATGCTGCGGCGGCTGCGCCCGGTGCCAGCACCGATTCGGGGATTGGCTCGCTCATGGCCAACGATGATTCGAGCGTTGACTTTGACTTTGAGTTTGACTTGTCAGATGACGACGACGATCAGCCTGCGCTTTAAAGCGGTGGCACGGTTCTCCGAACCGTGCGTGGGCATTCACACAAATGATAGAGAACACGGTTTATCGTGCAACGAAGGCTTGTCCTGACCCTGTGAGGGTCTGTGGGTGACGGGACGGGTTTTTATCTTTGTCGCTCGAAGCCGGAACGACAGACCGAGGAGAGGGAGATGAGGGAGCAATAGAGTCGCCCCGGAGGTACGAAATACCCACCTTGGATATCCCTCCTCGGAAGCCAACGCGCAGTGACTCTGAGACATCTGCATCATCTGATGTTGGATTTGTGATGCACGGTTCGGAGCACCGTGCCACCGGGTCGGGCACCGGTCGGCTCAGGCTGCCTCTTCAGGCTTGGTGTCGGGTTTGGGCGATGCTTCGGAGGCTTTCTCGGGGATACGGATCGTCGTCGAGCACGCCTTGCACCGGACGGTCTTGCCCCGGGCGGTCGGGGGCACAGCCAGCACCTTTCGGCAAAGCAGATTCGGACACATGATTCGGATCGCGTCTTCAGCCATGGACCTCACTCCCATCACTCCACGAATCGGTCGGCAAGCGGGCTGACCTTTGTGTGGCTTGGGTATGGGGTCGGGAGAGGGCTGGCGATGGCCGGTCGTGCGGGCTGTGCGGGCGCGGGGCTTGCTATCGGACGGCGCTATCCTTGCGGGGCTGTCAGTACGAACCCGGAAACCCACTTTAGACCTCTCTCAGGGAAAGAACACCCGACCATGAACGAGCACGACGGACTCTCGGCGGGAACCTGCACCTCGGTCGTCGGGCTGCACTGGGGCGATGAGGGCAAGGGCAAGATTGTCGATCTGCTCGCTGCTGAACACGATGCCGTGGTGCGGTATAACGGCGGGGCCAACGCCGGGCACACGGTGGTCGTCGATGGTGACAAGTATGCCCTGCACCTGGTGCCCTCGGGGATTCTGTATCCGGGCAAGCTGGCGGTCGTGGGCAATGGGGTGGTGGTCGATGCTGAGCAGCTTTTGCGGGAGATCGAGGAGCTGGAAGCCCGGGGGGTGTGTACCTAGTCTTTGGTGGTATCGAGCCGGGCGCATGTTGTGGCGCCGTATCACAAGCTCGAGGATGAGGTGCGCGAGCAGATCCTGACTGGGGGCGATGGCAAGGGGGCGATCGGGACAACCAAGCGGGGGATCGGGCCTTGCTATGCTGACAAGGCCCAGCGGGCGACCGCGATCCGGATCGGCGACCTTCTTCGGCCCGAGGCGCTGCGGGCGAAGCTGGAGACGGTCTGCAAGTTCAAACGCTCGCGGCTTGCCAATATCGACGCGGGGGAGGCGCTCGACCCCGCAGCCCTCACAGCGAGGCTGGCAGCGATCGGCGAGAAACTCCGGCCCCGGGTCATGGACACGACCTATCTGCTGCACGACCTGCTCGGGCAGGGCAAACGGATTCTCTTTGAGGGAGGCAACGCGACGCTGCTGGATGTGGACCACGGGACTTACCCGTTTGTGACAAGTTCCAACTGCACGACCCTCGGTATCTCGACGGGGACGGGCGTGCCGGGGCGGCGGCTGGACCGGGTCGTGGGGATTATGAAGGCGTATTGCACGCGCGTCGGCGCGGGGCCGATGCCGACGGAACTTGAGGACGCGACGGGGAACCTGCTGCGTGAGCGGGGGAATGAGTATGGCACGACGACGGGGCGGCCTCGACGCTGCGGCTGGCTCGACCTGGTAGCCACGCGGTACTCGGTGATGATCAACGGCGTGACCGAAGTGGCCCTGATGCTCTTTGATGTGCTGGCAGGGTTTGAGGAGTTGCAGGTGTGTACGGCCTACGAAATCGACGGCGAGCGGACGGATCGGTTTCTACCTGACGCGGTGGAGCTTGAGCGAGTGACGCCGATCTATGAAACGCTTGCCGGGTTTGGTGAGGAGATCACGGGGGCGCGGAAGTGGGACGACTTGCCGGAGAATGCGCGGGCGTATGTGAAGTTCGTTGAGGAGTTTTTGGGCGTGCCGGTGACGATTGTGAGTGTTGGGCCGGGGCGTGAGCAGACGCTGGTGGGGTGAGCGCCTCAGTAGGGTGGGCATCTCGCCCGCCCGGACTCCATCGCACACGGGCGAGACGCCCGTGCCACTTGCGCCGCTTCTGTATGCCACGGCACGACTCCTCGCGTGCGCGTCGGGCTTCTTTTTCTGGTTGGGCTTGCTCTTCGCCCCGAATGGGGCGCAGGTGTGTAGCCACGGGTAGAGCAAGGCGCAGCCTGCGGAACCCGTGGACAGCATTCCCCCGGTGACAGAGCCCCGGATGGGGCGAAGGCAGCGTTCGACTCGAAATGACAACCCACCTCCGCCCCATCCGGGGCGGGGTTTCCTGATACCGGATACCACGGGTCCCGCTGCGCCCTCCGGGCTGCGCTCCACCCGTGGCTACACACCGATGCCCCTTCGGGGCAGGAAACCTTCGCTTGCGCTTCGGGCTCTGTTGACTCGTCGGACTCTGTGGCGTGGGGCCTGATACCCTCTCGCTATGCCACAACTTTCATACCAAACCGCGGGGGAATCGCATGGGCCGGGGCTTGTCACGATTGTGACCGGGTTGCCGGCGGGGGTGATGCTCGATGAGGACCTCATCAACACCGAACTCTCGCGGCGGCAGGGCGGCTATGGCCGGGGAGGGCGGCAGAAGATCGAGACCGACCGGGTCGAGTTTCTGACCGGCGTGCGCAGGGGCAAGAGCATCGGGTCGCCTCTGACGATGTTCATCAAGAACAAGGACTCTCGGCTGGATGATCTCGAGCGCACACCGCCCGTTTCTCGGCCTCGGCCCGGACATGCCGACCTTGCCGGGAGCATCAAGTGGCTGACGACCGATTGCCGGGAGACGCTGGAGCGGGCGAGCGCGAGAGAGACGGCTGCGCGGGTGGCTGCGGGGGCGGTTGCCAAGTGCTTGCTGCGGGAGTTCGAGGTCGAGGTCTTCGGGTTTGTCAGGCAGATCGGGGAGCACGCTGCGGATGTCGAGGTGACGATCGGCAACTGGGGCGAGGTGCTGCTCGCCCGTGA
>JAJRZG010000127.1 GCA_024275365.1 Planctomycetota bacterium
CCGAGCAGGTTCAATCGATGAAGTTGCCTTGTTTCCCGTTCTGTCCAACCGCTTGTAGTCGTACTTCGCCATTTTCAACGATGTATGACAGGTTGCCCCAGATTCGGATAAAGGCGTTGGTTCCCTTGTCCGGGCGGGTGTCAAGATCGGCTGTGTACCCGCCCATGCGGTTGCCAGACTGGGCTTCGTTGACGAAGACATTGTCGAGGAAGCTGGAGTTGGACGAATCGGTCGAGCCGGTGGTCGCGACTCGGAGGCCCTCAGGCGTTGGGGTGTTGCTTAACTCGACATGCCCGTCGCCAAAGCCGAGGTGCCCGCTCCATGATTCGTCGCTGCCATAAAACCGCAGCGTGTTGGACTGCAACCCCAGCGGCGTGTCTTCGAGCGACCAGGTATCCCCGTCCTTGAACCTGTATTGCGGCCCTCTGTTCCCTGCGATAACCGTCTTTGCGCTGAAGTTTGCACTCCACGCCGACTTGCGCTCGCCAAAGGGGAAGGCGGTGGCATAGCTGTTGTGTCCGACCTCTTCGCCACTGTCGCCCTTGCGACGCCCAGCAGTTGGCACGCCGCTAAAGGAGTCTTCCTCGCCGGGGAAGCCGGCAAAGCCCGGGTCCCAGAGGGCGAGGCTTTTCTCGCCTTGTCCCGGCGCGTCGGCTCGCGAGGCCGAGTCTCGCTCGTACCCTGTATCAATCACGATCTGATCGTTGTTCTCGATAGGGCTCTTCGCCTGCTCGGGCTCAAACAAGCCGTTGAAGATCAGGATCGAGAGGATATTGCCCGTGTTGTCCTTGACCAGCGGGGCATCACTGCCGGGGTTGATGGTGTTGTTGGCCCTGTCAAGCGCACTCGGCCTTGGGAAGTCCCCGGTATTCTGCCCGCCCCAGACGGTCATGCCCTGCACGATCGACCGGATCTGGGTCGAGTCCTTGCCCTTGCGGGCGTACTTGCGGGCACCAGCAAGCGCGGGCACCAGCAGGCCGATCAGGACCGCAATGATCGCAACGACCACAAGAAGCTCGATGAGCGTGAAGGCGCGATCGGCGTGCTCGGGGGAGCGATTGTCATTGGTGCGTGGCAACATGTGGGCTTCCCTTCGACAGGCGATCTCGCGGGCTCGGGTCTGCCAGCCCGCCTGCATGTAACCCGTCGCTTGCGCTCGGGGCTCTGGTTTACAATACACCACCTGACTGTTCGGCTCATGCGTCGGTCGGATGCAAAAGCGGGTCCGCCGCGGTCAGGCAGCGGACCCGTGGGGGCTTGGTGGGTCGGAGTGTTCTTCCGACAGTTCAGCCGAGCTTAGTCGAAGAAGACATCGAGCTGGACCTGGTTGCTGCTGTAAGACTGAACAAAGTAAGAACGCAGGTAGGCGTTGCGGTTGTTATCAGTGCTGTCCAAAGTCTCGCGATCAGTCGCGGTCGTTGTACGGTCCTGATCGTCTTCGTTCTCGAAGATGTTGTCGCCCTGCGAACGCTCTTCGGGCTGGAGGTTGGAGAAGTTAAAGGTGATGCCGTCGGGATCGGGTGTGTTCTCGAAATCGACATGGTTGTCGTTGTAGCCCACATTGCCTTCCCACTTGGTCCGGGTGCCGTGGATAAGCAGCGTGTTGGAGGTCAGGCCGACGGGTGTGTCATAGCCTGTGTTGCCGCCGGTATCTTGGACGAGTTCCCAGGTGGCATCCGAGCCGGTGCCGTTCTCGAGGGTGTAGGAGGGGCCACGGTTGGCAAGGGTGGGCTCTGTCGAGACGAAGGTGTTGGACCACTTGCTGCGACGGGCCAGGAAGGGCAGCGAGTGGGCGTAGGAGAAGCCGCCTGCCTCGCCGTTGTTGGGATTGTTGTAGGTTGAATCGTCAACATCCTCGGGAGTGGCGCGGAAGGCCGGGTCCCAGAGGGCCAGCTTGAAGTTCACTGCCATCTCGGGCTCGTCGAACTGGTAGTCCTCATACTCGCGGATATCGCCGCTGACTTCGGCGGGGCTGATGAGCATCTCGGCGGGGAAGTACCCGTTCCAGATCTGGACCGAGTAGATGTTTCGGGAGTTGTCCTTGTATGGGTCTGGTTTGCCGACACCACCGCTGTTGGCGATCGTGTTGGCAGCCTTGTCCAGCTTGCTGGGGAAGGGGTAGTCGTCCTTGTTGTTCTGTGCCCAGAGGACCATGCCCTGGAGAATGCCACGCACCTGGCTTGAGTCCTTGAGCTGGCGGGCGGTGGCGCGAGCCTTGCCGAGCGCTGGCAGAAGGATACCGATGAGCAGCGCGATGATCGCGATGACCACCAGCAGCTCAATAAGTGTAAATGCACGCTTTTTCATGATGTGTACTCCACAACTCGTTGCGTCCGGGCGGCTCACCCCCGCCGGGACAAACAGGAAAGCAAAAATATGACTTGTGGGTGTGTCTACCGAATCGAACTTCCCAGAAACTCGCCACGAAAACAGTGGCCAATGCCCTGAGGAGCCGAGTCGGGGTCAACAACCCAACCGACGACCATATCGACAACACACCGAAACGCTGGCCGTGAACGGGTGGGAACCCGACCGACGAGCCGCGTGGGCTGCCCGAGTTGTCGGCAAGCTGATGATCCCTGGTCGGTACGAATACGGCGACCCAATAAAGTGAGCCGCGAGATGAGGGCGTGTCAAACAACGCCGACCAAGTTTCCATATGCCTGCCATCGCATATGCGGTAGCTGATACGCTACAGCATTCTATCCGTTTGTCAACCCCAAAGTGTTGCGGTCGTGAAGACTGTTTTATACAAGGGGCACGAGGAGACCAAACAATGTCCGATCAACAGACCCCGGAAACCCGCCTGGCTACCCTGGAAATCAAGTTGCCACCCGCCCCGGCACCCGTGGCGGCGTATGTGCCCGCTCGGCGGAGTGGGAACCTGCTCTTTGTCAGTGGGCAGATTCCCTTTGCCGACGGCACACTCATGGCGACCGGACGCGTCCCCGATCAGGTGTCTGAGAAACAGGCCAGGGCGTGTGCCCGGCAATGCACCCTCAATGCCCTCGCGGTCGTGCGGGATGCGCTCGGGTCGCTCGACCGGGTGGCGCAGGTGGTGCGGGTCGGGTGCTTTGTCGCCAGTGAGCCTGGCTTTGGCGGACAACCCGGCATCGCCAACGAGGCGAGCGAGCTGATGCTCGCGGTCTTTGGCGAGGCCGGTCGGCACGCGAGGGCAGCGGTCGGGTCGGTGTCACTGCCCCTGAATGTGCCGGTGGAGATCGAGTTCCTCTTCGAGGTGATGCCGGACTAGGCTTTTTTTCTATCCAGTGGCGTGGGCGTCCCCGCCCGCGTTGTGTATCTGGCGTATGAGCACCCGCGTTGTGTATTCGTGTGGACAACTCACTGTGATTGCCCCATAGATGCTCCCGGAAACGCGGGCGGGGACGCCCACGCCACTGAAGAGATTGCTAGGCTTATCAACTATGAGTGAAGAGAACACCGGATCTGTGACATGCGTGGTCTGTGGGCAATCGTGCGAGGGCAAGCCCCACGCCAAGGACACCAAGGGACGGATCATCTGCCGCCCGTGCATTGATAAGAAGAAAGCCCAGCGAGCCGCGACCGACACCGGGGGCGCTGCGGTGATGGCTGGGCTGCTGTCAAAGTCGAAGATGGCCAACGCGACGCCCTGCCCGGGGTGCAAGAGCTACATGCCCGAGGGGACGACGGTCTGCACACACTGCGGCTACAACACCGAGACAGGCAAGGCGGCAACGACTCGGGTGTTTGACGCGCCGAAGCAGAAGAAGGCCAAGTCGGGTGGCGGAGGACCATCGTTTGCCTTTGATCCGATGATGGGTGTGTGGGCGATGGTCCTGATCTACTCCGCACTCGCAGTCGGGTGCTTTATGATGCCGCCCTTGCTGCTACTGATGTACCTGATCCTGAGTATCCACGGTACGGTCGTCTGGATTTGGTACATCATCATCGCCTTCATGGATGGAGACGCGACGTGGGGAATTATCATGCTGATCCCGGGCGTAAATATCCTCGGACTCTACTACATTCTTGTGAAGAACCAGCGGGTTGCACTCCGGTATCACTTCGTCATGGTGATCGGGTTTTACATCCTGATTATCCTGCTGGCAACATCGGTTATAGATCCCGAGATTCTGGAATCGGCTCGTGTTTTCACGGAGACCCCAGCTGCCCCGCTGCTCTGAAACCACCACTTCGGTCACAATGGCCGTCTGGGCGCACACGCCGCATTGGCAAGCAGCAACCCCACCACAAGCCCCACCGCCACAAGCACCATGCTCGACGCGGCCTGCACGCCTCCAAGCGTGTCGGCATCGACAAACGCGGTCACGCTCTGAAACCCAAGTGACCCCGGTACAAGCAGCATAATGCCTGGCACCAGAGGCACAGCCGACGGCCGATCGGCGAGCCTCGCGTACAGATTGGATGCCAGCCCCACCGCGAACGCCCCGACGCACACGCCAAGCTCTGGCCCGAGCCCCGCAGCCCCGAACCGTGCGCCGACAAAACCAAGAATGCCCGCCGGGAGGATCACGACCAGGTCACGCATCGACGCGCGAAAGAGGATCGTGAGCGCAACCGGCGCGATCAGCAGCGCAACCCAGTGGGCAAGATCGCCGAGCGTGTCGGGGGGGGCACTCGCAGAACCAAAGACAAACACCCCCGACTGTTGACCGAGCGCAACCCCAAACCCGATCGAGACAAAGATGGTGAGCGCGCCCATGAGCCGGGCGGTACCGGAGGCCAGGTTGCGGGTCGCAAGCTCGGCAACAGCAGTCGTCAGCGTCAACCCCGGCACAAGCAAAATAACCCCGGCAAGCGCGACAAGAGGCATCGAGATCGGGGGCATCACCGAGGCAAGGGCGCTTGCAAGAAATGCTGCTGCAAACCCGGCGGCAAAGTCCATGAGCCTCGCCATGCGCCGATCGAGACCCGCAAGCACGCAGAGCACCCCGACGACAAACCCGACAACAGCCGCCGCGATGACCTCTCGCCACCCACCCCCAAAGAAGACAGCAGCGGTTGAAGAGGCGGTCGCCTGGGCAAACACCATCAACACCGGGCTGTACTGGCTCGGCTGGGCGACGATCTCATCGAGCCGGGCGAGGGCTGCCTCGACTTCGACACTGCCCGCAAGGACATCCCGCAGCACCGCGTCGATCTGCGATTGCTTCTCGAGGTTAACCTCGCCCGGTTCGAGCCGGAGCAGGTGGGTCCGCTGCGAGTCACCCTCCCCGATAGCGGCAAAGACGGCTGTGGGCGTGGCAAAGAACTCGGCCTTGAGCCCCAGCCTGCGGGCACACTCCGCAGCCGCCTCTTCGAGCCGGTAGGCGGGAACACCGTAGATCGCCATGAGCTTGGCGAGGTTGAGGACCAGCTGCTCGCAGCGGAGCATGGCCGGGTCTGTGGCGGGTGGCGGTATGGGGGGGATTGGCGTGGGCAGCGTGTTCACAGCAGGCATGGTAGAACACAATCATGCCTGACCTTGCCCAACACTGGATCTTGATCGCCGCAATCGTGTGGTATGGGGCGATGAACCTCGCTGCCCTTGGTGCCTTCGCGTGGGATAAGCGAGCCGCCGTGCGTAGGGCGCAGCGGGTGCGTGAACGCACGCTGCTGGGCCTGATCTGGCTGGGCGGGTTTGTCGGGGCCTATGCCGCGATGCGGTTGGCACGGCACAAGACTCGCAAGTGGGTCTTCCGGCTCGCGCCTTTAGCAGCGGCGGGTGCCCACGCGGGCGTGTGGGCCGTGTATATCGGAGCCATCGGCTGAGGGAAAGTCCGAGAATGTACCTGGAGAGAGCCCCCACCCTTGATATGGTGTGGGCTTTCTGATACATTGAGTCGATAAGGTTTGCAAGGATAGACGAGGTCTATACACCCGCACATGTGCGAAGTGGATGATGAAAGGGATCGCCTTGATGTCTTTATTCTCTTCAATGTGTAAGTTCCTCGCATTCCTCGTGCTCGCGCGATCCAGAAGCAGCTCGGCAGCCTGTATACTCGGTGTCACAGCGTGCTTGTTTGGGATAGGCGCGATGCAGGTCAAGGCAGATGGTGTGCTCTGCAAGATGCGGGACTACCTCGGGTCGTATGTTCCGTACCATCGTTATGTCGAGGATGTAGCCGTCGTGGGCACGACAGCGTATCTCGCGAACGGTACAGGTGGACTCCAGATCATCGATGTCAGCGATCCGGCATCTCCGAGAAGACTTGGCTTTTACAATACAATCCGCTCAGCGACAGCCGTGACTGTTGTGGGGACGACCGCATATGTGGCTGCATGGAATGCGGGGCTGGAGATCATTGATGTCAGCAACCCGGCATCGCCAACAAGACTCGGCAGGTACAACACACCCGGTCTCGCCAGGAATGTGACTGTATCGGGTACAACCGCGTATATTGCGGATGATGACGGTGCCATACAGCTCATCGATGTGAGTATTCCGAGTTCGCCGACACTGCTCGGCTCGCACGATACACCATATGGTGCCTACGACATCGCTGTCGTGGGTACCATCGCCTATGTCGCCTGTGGTGTTCTCCAGATATTCGATGTGAGCGACCCGAGTTCGCCAGCCTTGCTCAGTTCATACCAGCTCACCGGCTCCGCCAAAGGCGTGGTTGTTTCTGGCACAACGGCGTATGTCGCAAATACAGGAAGCGACGGCCTCGCGGTTATCGATGTAAGTGATCCAACAGAACCCGTATTCCTCGGCTCATACAACACACCAGGATTTTCCTACGGTATCACACTCGTGGGCACGACGGTGTATGTCGCCGCCCATTGGGACGGGGGCCTGCAGATCATCGATGTCAGCAATCCGACCTCTCCTGCTTTACTGGGCAGCTACAACACGCCGGACCAAGCCCTGTCTGTGGCCGTCGTTGGCACGACCGCCTATGTCGCCGATCGATATTCCGGCCTGCAGATCATCAATGTCAGCGACCCCAGCCCATCGGCGTTGCGAGGCTCGTATGACACACCTGGATATGCCCGTGGCCTCGCCATTGAAGGCACCATCGCGTATATCGCCGATGACTGGAACGGGGGATTACAGATCATTGACATTGAAGACCCGAGTTCCCCGAGCTTCCTCGGATCATACAACACCCCAGGCGATGCTATGGATGTTGCCGTCGTGGGGACAGTGGCATATGTGGCAGATGGTGATGCGGGTTTGCTTTGCCTTGATGTCAGCGATCCAACCTCTCCAGTACGGCTTGGCACGGCTCGCGTATACGCCTCTCGCGTTGTCATGGTGAATACCACGGCGTTTGTCGTGAGCAGCAGCGGAGCACGCCTATAGATCATTGATGTTTCTATTCCGGCTTTACCGGTCCGGATCGGCTCCTACGAGACATCCCCGCGAACGAGTGATGTGGCAATCGTTGGTACGACGGCGTATGTAACGGACACTCAGGATCTGCTCATGATCGATGTCACCGATCCGTCCATGCCGGTGCTGGCGGGTTCATTCGCCACCCTTGACAGTGCTCAAGCCGTCGCCGTCGCAGGGACAACCGCGTATGTGGCGATAGGATACTCTGGACTCCAGATCATTGATGTCAGTGATCCCGAGTCACCGGTGGCACTCGGACATGTGGATACCGGCGGCTTTGCCCGCTGTGTGGCCGTCGATGGAACCAGAGTGTATGTGGCCGATACGACGGAATTGGGCATGCAGATCATTGATGTCAGTGACCCAACCTCGCCCGAGCTGATCGGTTGGTTCGATACGCCCAATTTCATTCGCCAGCTGACAGTCACAGGTACGACCGCGTATTTGGCCGATCGCGACGGGGGTCTCCAAATCGTCGATGTGAGCGACTGCCCACCATGCCCTGCCGACCTCACAGGCGACGGGGTCGTCAACACGCAGGATTTCATCGTGTTTCTCAGCGCGTGGGCGGCAGGCGAACCACTCGCCGACTGGAACAAGGACGGGCTTGTCGATACCCGCGACTTTGTTGCCTTCCTCGGAGACTGGGCGGCTGGCTGCTGACCGAACGACGAGAAACGAGAGCCGACAGGAGTCTGCGCGTTATGAAAGCGGATTCACAAACAACCCCGTCGCCAGCTTGGGATAGAAGTAGGTCGACTTCTGAGGCATCAGCTCATTGGCCCGGCTGATCTCACGGACCGCGTCCAGCGGCGTCGGCCTCACGATCACCGCGAGCTGCGCGAAGCCGCTGCCCCCGCCGGCACCCGTCTCCTTGCCGCGGCCGATCTCCATGACCTCCTTCACCGAGTGCGGGAAGGCCCACTTCACCGGCTTGCCCCCGTTGAGCCGGGGCTGGCAGATCTTCTCGACGATCAGGTGCTGGATGACCGCGACATCGAGCGTCCGCCAGGCGGGCGGTTTTTTTGGGAACACACTCATCAGCGCGTCGGGCTTGTGTGTGGTCACGACAAAGCACCGTCCGCTGGCAAAGTCGATCAGGCCGAGGGCGTTGTGCCCGACGCCGGCGGCTGCGTGCCCGACAGCGTTCTCGATCGCATCGGGGTTGGCCGTGACCTCCTTGACCGCAAGATCGTGCTGAGCCACTTCGATAAACTTCTCGATCGAGTAGTCGGCCATGCCCCCCAGCACCCGGTGCGTCGGCCCGATCGCCAGGCCGGGGTCTGACATGCTCACAAGCACCATCATGCACCGGCGAGCGGGGTGGTCGCCGGGCACCTCGCCCTGCTCATTGAGCGCAGCAAGATAGTTGAGCCCGGTGGTGTAGCGGTGGTGCCCGTCGGCGATAAAGACATCCTCACCCGCGAGCGCATCGCCATAGGCCGCGATCGAGTCGGGGTCGGTGATCGTCCAGACCTCGTGCAGGACGCCATCGCTCGTGGTGCCGGTCATGTCGGGGGGGGACTGCTCCATGAGTTGCCGGGTCAGCGTGGTCGCGTGGCCCGAGTCATCGGCATGGAGCCCGAAGATCGGCGAGAGCTGCGCCTGCGTCGCCTGCATGAGGGCGAAGCGGTCTTCCTTGGGGCCGCTGAAGGTCAGCTCGTGGGGCAGCACCCCGCCACCAGTGCGTGGCCCAAACGGCAGCGTCTCGACGGTACACGCCATGCCACAGCGCTGGAACGACTCGCCCCCAAAGTCGAATGTATGGCGATAGGCGAAGATCGCGGGTGTCTCTTGCCGTTCGAGCACCCGCGTCTCGATCCACCTGTCCAGCGTCGCGGCTGCGGTCTGGTAAGCCTCCTTTGGCCCCAGCTCCTTGGGCGGGACATGGGGGAGATCGACCGCGACGATGTTGTGCCCATCGCCGGCGAGCAGGGCAGCCTTGTCCTTCTCATCAAGCACATCGTACGGCGGGGCGATCACGGCTGAGACATCCCCCCGGCCTGCGGCAAACTGAAGCGGTGAGAACGGGTAGACCTGTGGCATGGTGGGCTCCTGCTGGAGAGACGGCTGTGTGTGGGGTGACTGTAGAACCGCTCTGGCAACGATGCTTGCACCCGTTCTTCAGGGAGTTGTAAAGAAACCTGTATACTCATCCCCATGACACGATGCGCCAACGAAACCGACACGGGGCAGGGGCTGGCCTGGATGCCGCCCGACCCCTTCGCTATTCGCTTCGAGACACCGAGGCTTGTGGTGCGGGGGTATGAGTTGGGTGATGCCGAGGCGATGTTTGAGGCGGTGGCGAGCAGCCGGGAGCACCTGCTGCCCTGGATGCCATGGGCCAAGTCGGGGCATACGGATGTTGCATCGAGCACGCACTACATCGCGACGCAGATCATGGCGTTGCGGGAGCCGGCGAAGTTCAACAATGTCGGCATCGGCATCTTCGAGAAGGAGACCGGCCGCCTGCTCGGGGGCACCGGCGTGCATGGGGTGCATCGAGACACCGCCTCTGCCGAGACAGGGTATTGGCTCCGTGCCGATGCGGTGGGCAAGGGTTTTTGTACGGAAGCTACCGCGCATGTGCTCTCGTGGGCGCTGGGTGAGCAGGCTGCGGGCGGACTCGGGCTGCGGCGGGTGGTGGTTTATTGCTCTGCAAAGAATGCCGCCTCGCAACGCATCCCTGAGAAGCTGGGACTCCGGCAAGAGGTACATCAGCGCGAGGATTACTTTGTGCCGGGGGTTGGGTGTACGGATCGGCTTGGGTGGGGCGTGATGGCAGAGGAATGGGATTGCAAGAAGCATCGGCGCAATGAGCCCAAAGCGTAAGCGCCGGGCCTCTCGTGGGACCGGCTTCCAGCCCGTGGGACCGGCTTCCAGCCCGTGGGACCGGCTTCCAGCCCGTGGGACCGGCTTCCAGCCGGTGCGCACCGCCTGGAAGGCGGTCCCACGGACCCTCGGCCACTCAGGGGGTGGAGGGGGAATGGGAAAACCCCTCCCGTGTGCGAGGGGTTCGGTGATATGTACCGGGGAGATGACCCGAGCTTACGCTCGGGGTTCGTAGAAGCCTGGGATCAGGCGAAGTGGGCGAAGGCGCGGTTGGCCTCGGCCATGCGGTGGATCTGCTCGCGGGTGTTCATCGCCTTGCCCTCGCCGCGGGCTGCGGCGAAGAGTTCGTCGGCGAGCTTGCTCGAAATGGGGCGGCCCTTCTCTTTACGGGCTTCTGTGATGATCCAGCGGAAGGCCAGCGACTGCTGACGCCGACGGCTGACCTGCATGGGCACCTGGTAGTTGGCACCGCCGATGCGCTTGGAACGCACCTCGACATGCGGCTTGACATTCTCAATCGCCCGATGGAAGCACTCGAGCGCGTCTTTGGGGGCGTCGGGGTTGTCGATCTTTTCGAGGCGCTCTGCCATGATGTCCATGGCCTTATAGACGGCCCGCTGAGCGACCGACTTCTTGCCGTCGAGCATAATGCAGTTGATGAATCGGGAGAGCACCTTGTCATTGAACCGTGGATCGGGACGGAGCTGCTCTTCTGCCTTGGTAATGCGACCTGCCATTGTGAAACCTCCTGGGCTCATCCGCTGCGCTGGGCAGCCGTGTGTTCACCGTGCCGCGGGTCGGGCAGCACGATTACTTGCCAATGTGAATCGCCGGGCTTGTGCTCGACGGAAATATCGGAACAGAATACCGATCTGAAACACGGTTCGGAGAACCGTACCACCCTAAGACACGGTTCGGAGAACCGTGCCACCGGGTGATTACTTCTTGCCGCGCTTGACACCGTACTTGGACCGGGCCTTCTGCCGACCCTCGACACCGAGGCTGTCGAGCGTACCGCGGACGACATGGTACCGCACACCCGGCAAGTCTCGGACACGACCGCCCCGGACAAGCACGATCGAGTGCTCCTGGAGGTTGTGACCTTCGCCGCCGATATAGGCGGAGATTTCCTTGCCGTTGCTCAGGCGGACACGGGCAACCTTGCGAAGCGCCGAGTTGGGCTTCTTGGGCGTCTGGGTCTTGACGATC
>JAJRZG010000009.1 GCA_024275365.1 Planctomycetota bacterium
CCGTGCTCCCTCGAAGTAGTCGTCCATCACACCACCCCGGAAGGCGACCTCGATGATGCTCGGGCTGACCGACCGCTCGACGACGAAGGCGGGGTGATCGAGGTGGGCGGTGAAGTAGAGCGGGCTGGCGGTGGCGGGCTCATCGGTAAAGCGCACGATCATGTTGCCGATGGAGTCGAGTGTGAGCGACAGGTCGGGCCGATCGGCAAGCCATGTATTGAGCCAGGCCACGACGCGTTGTTCACGGCCGGCGGCTGTGGGGATTGTGGTGAGCGCGAGTAACCAGTCGAGGTGGTGTGATCGTGCCTTGTCGGTGATGTGGTGCCTGGCGCTCTTGTCTGGGGTGGAGTTGGGCATGGCAGAATCGTAGGGGCGGGAGTCCGGTAACGGCCGGGAGGTGTCAAGCTGGCATGGTTGTGACGATTTGCGGGTATCCGGGGTGGGCAAGCTCGCTTGCCTGTGGGGAGTTCTTGATATTGGTTTGTGCTCTCTATTCGATAGTGGTGATGGGAGGGATTGTGTGATGTTGCGAGTCGAGATGGCTCAAGCAAAGCCGGGCATGGAGATCACTATGCCCATCATGCACCCCAAAAACCCGGACATGGTCCTGCTGCGCGCGGGGTTCGTGCTTGACAGCAAGATGATCAAGCGTTTGGACCAACTCCAGGCGCGTGAAATCTGGATTCAGTATCCGGGCATGGACTTTGTCAGCGAGCAGATTTGTCCCAAGATCATTCTATCAGGCAGACGGCTGACGGCTGCGATCGGCAAGGCGTTTGGCGAGGTGCTGACGCAGGGCGAACCTGTTATGGAGTATGGGGCGTACAGCCATGCGATCGGCGAGTTGATGACGCGGCTTGTCGAGAGCCCCAAAGCCGGGACGCTCGTGGTCGATCTTGCCGAATCGCAGATCCCCATGGCACGCTCTGCGGGGCAGGGGTGCTTCCTGTCTTTGCTGCTGGGGCTCAAGCTGGAGACCTACCTGATTCTCTCTCGAACCCGCATGGGCATGGTGGCGCGGGATGTCTCGAACCTGGGTCTGGGCGCGCTGCTGCGCGATGTTGGCATGATGGAACTGGATGCTGAGGACCGCTGGCGCTGGCGGGCGCAGTGCGACCAGACCGACCCGACATGGCGGGAACATGTCAGGCTCGGGTATGACAAGGTGCGGGGAGAGATCGAGCCCTCGGCTGCGGCTGCTGTGCTGAACCACCATCAGCGGTTTGATGGCACGGGGTTTCCTCGGCGGATGGATGGGAATGTCGAGGAGATTGCGATAGGTGGGACTGATATTCATATCTTCGCCCGCATCATCGCGGCTGCGGACCTCTTTGAGAGTTTCCGCTATCCTGTATCGACTGGGCCGGATCAGCCAGAGCCCGCGGCTGTGCCGATCGTACGGGTGTTGCACCGGCTGCTGCGCGGGCCTGAATCGGCGTGGCTGGACCCGATTGTGAGGAAGGCACTCGTGCATGTCGTCCCGCCCTTCCCGGTCGGGAGTATCGTGAGGTTGAGCGACGGGCAGCGGTGCGCGGTGGTCGCGTTCGACCCGCTGAACCCCTGCTGTCCTGAGGTTGCGGTGCTGGGGTGTGAGACTCTGGAGCCGTCCCGGTTTGAGGAGCCCCGCGAGCGGATTGACCTGCGCGAGACCGAGGGGCTGCATATTGCTGAGGCTGAGGGGGCAGATGTGCGGGCGGATTTATTCATGCCGGAAACGGCGGGTGAGTTTGATGTGCATCGGGCGCAGACGGCGTTGATCGCCAAGCCGATCGAGCAGGCGGCGGGCTGACGGACACCACTGGGAGTCATGGACACCGACGCTGAGGCTCTGCGAAGCATCGGCTCCGATTGGTCAGAGTTTCCCGGGTGTTCCATACCCGATGCTTCGAGGACTCAGCGTCGGTGTCCATGAGACTGCCCGAGAGACGATCTGTACTCTCAAGATCAAAACCGAGCGGCTACGCTGGTAGGACACCACCAGCCGGAGATGCCCCATGGCCACCCCTCTCGCCCAGCCGTTCGACGCCCGCACCGACACCATCCTCCGCGAGCTTGAGGCTGGTGGACAATACAAACACCTCCAGACGATCCGCTCGCCGATGGATGCGGTGATCCGCATGAAGACGGCTGCCGGGAAGGAGACTGAGGCGCTCTGCTTCTGCTCGAACAACTATCTCGGGCTTGCCAACCATCCCGAAGTCGTCGAGGCGGGGATTGAGGGGTTGCGAAAGTATGGCGCGGGAACCGCCAGCGTGCGGTTTATCTGCGGCACCTTTGAGCCTCACGAGCAACTCGAAGCGACGATCGCCGAGTTTATGGGGACCGAGAGTGCGTATACCTTTGTGAGTTGTTGGAACGCAACCGAGGCACTCTTTCATACTTTCTGCGAGCCGGGGGATGTGATTCTCTCCGATGCGCTCAACCATGCGTGCATCATCGACGCGATCCGCCTGACCGCAGCCTCCAAGCAGGGTGTTTTCAAATCGGTCTTCAAGCACTCAGACCTCGACGACCTTGAGCAGCGGCTGATCGAGTCGCAGGAAAACGAGGAGATCACCGGGCAGGCGTGGGTTATCTCCGATGGTGTCTTCAGCATGGAGGGAGACATTGCCAATCTGCCCGAGTTGCGTACGCTGTGTGATAAATATGATGCCAAGCTTGTTGTTGACGATTCACACGGCCACGGCGTGATGGGCAAGACCGGGCGGGGGACACACGAGCACTTTGGTATGTTCGGAGGCATGGCTCAAGGTGGCACGGCTCTCCGAGCCGTGAGTGAGACGCACGGCTCGGAGAGCCGTGCCACCGATCAGGCCAATGACCAGATCGGTACGATCGACTACTTCACGGGGACGCTCGGCAAAGGACTCGGTGGTGGGGCGGGAGGCTTTATTGCAGGTTCCAAACGCGGGACGGACCTCATCATCCAGCGCGGCCGCCCGACATTGTTCAGCAACGCCCTGCCTGTGACCGTCGCGTGCAGTACCAACAAGGCGATCGAGATTGTCATGCGCGAGCCCGAGCGTGTGCAACGGCTCAAGGACAATGTCGCTTACGCCCGCAAGAGAATCGGGCAGGCGGGGTTTGATGTGCTCGAATCACCAACGGCGATCTGCCCCATCATCGTGGGCGAAACCGCCAAGGCGATCAGCATGAGCAAACAACTGCTCGAACTCGGTGTCTTTGTCATCGGCTTTGGCTACCCGGTTGTGCCTGAGGGGACCGCCCGGTTGCGTATCCAGATGTCGGCAGCACACACAGCTGAGCACATCGACACACTCGTTGATGCCTTGAAGAAGCTGTAGTTGGTACTCCTGATACGGATTCCCCTTCGTTTCTGCGTGGGTGCCATGCTTTAGCGCCAGCGTACGCATGATGGAGAGACCCGCATGGCCACGCTGGCGCGAAGCGATGGCACCCTCGGTGGCGGACGAAGAGAGGAGACCACGAGAACCAAGGCATACGCCCAGAGGCCAGGCTGTCGCTTTGGAAACCAATATGGAGAGACCTTGTGGAATCTGTATCAGGACAACGAATCCTCCGGATTCGGTGTGTGTCGAGGCAGCCCGATGCCCTTGGCCATCGAGAACAGTACGGGGTAAAACAGCAGCACAAGCACAAAGCTCGATGCGAGCCCCCCGATCATGGGGGCGGCAAGGCGGCGCATGGTGTCGGCCCCTGCGCCCTCTGCCCACATCAACGGTACCAGCCCCATGAAGGTCGTCACGACGGCCATGGTCTTGGGACGGATCCGCTGTACAGCGCCTTCGTGAATCGCCCACCACAGGTCGTCCTTGCTTCGCAGCCGACCCTCACGCTTGAACTTGTCATGGCTGTTCTCGAGGTACAGGAGCATGACAAGTCCGGTCTCGGCGTCCAGCCCAGCCAGGGCGATCATCCCCACCCACACCGCCAGCGACAGATTGAAATCGAGCCAGTAGAGCAGCCAGAACGACCCGATGAGGCTGAAAGGCACCGACAACAGCACGATCCCGACGCGCAGCCAACTCTTGGTGGCCACATAGAGCAACAGCAGGATGACCACGCCAGCAAGCGGGACGGCGATCATCAGCTTTGCTCGGGCTGCCTGCATGTATTCGTATTGCCCGGACCAGAGAATTGAATATCCCGGCGGCAACTCGATCTGGGCAGCCACCGCGCGCTGGGCGTTGCGGACATAAGTTCCCACATCTAGCCCCGCGATATCGACATACACCCAGCTCGTCAGGCGTGCGTTCTCGCTTTTAACCAGAGGTGGCCCCTGGCGGATCTCAATATCTGCCACCTGCCCAAGGGGGATCTGTGCCCCGCTGGGTGTCGCAACGAGCGAGAGCTTGAGCGACTCGATGCTGTCGCGCAGCTCCGCCGGATACCGCACATTGATCGGATAGCGTTCGAGTCCCTCAACGGTCTCGGAGACATTCATCCCGCCGACAGCCGACATGATCACATCCTGCACATCCGCGATAAGCAGTCCGTACCGGGCGATTTCTTCACGGTTGATACGGATATCGATGTAGTTGCCTCCAACGCTTTTCTCGGGGAAGGCGCTGGTGGTGTAGGCCCCGGTGCCCTCGCTGGTCATGAGCACCTGCGAGATTTCTTCAGCGATCCCCGCGAGTGTTGCAAGGTCTTCACCCATGACCTTCACACCGATCGGTGTGCGGATGCCGGTCGAGAGCATGTCGATACGGGTGCGGATCGGCATCGTCCATGCGTTGGTCAGCCCGGGGAGTTGCACGATATCGTTGAGCCCATCAACCCGCGTGCCATCGGGGTATTCATAGCCATAGATCAGCTCGTCGGTGGTGATCGGTCGTGAGGTCGGCCAGAACTTTCGGGCGTATTTCTGGAGCCAGTCGGGCCAGTTGTCGTGGAAGCGCGGGACCGGAAGATGCCTCCACTTTGACTTGTCTCGCTCGAGGGTGATGGTGGATTCGAGCATGGACAGGGGTGCCGGGTCGGTCGCGGTGTCGGCTCGCCCGACCTTGCCGAAGACATCTTTAACTTCGGGGAAGGCGACGATGAGTTTGTCCGTTTGCTGGAGAATCTCACGGGCTTTGGTGACGCTCAGCCCGGGATCGGTTGTGGGCATATAGAGCAGGTCGCCCTCTTCGAGCGGGGGCATGAACTCGCTGCCGAGTTTGCTGAGCGGGTAGAGGGTCGAGGCAAGCAGCCCCAGTGCAAGCACGATGGTGAGCCAGCGATACTGCATGACGAACCGGAAGAAGGGGTCATATATTTTCTGGAGTACGAAGCTGATGGGGTTGCTCTGCTCGGAGACGATCCGCTGGGGCAGGAGCACCATGGCAGCAAAGAACGCCCAGAACCCAACGAGCCACCAGCGCTTCGACTCCATATCACCCAGCGGGATAAACGCCAGCAGGATCGCAGGAAACACGATGACGAGCGCGTAGGTCAGCCATCGCTGCCACCGCTTCCAGTGGCCCGGCAACGGGCGTTCACTGATGAAGGTGAGCATCAGGACGGGGATGATGGTAATCGCCAGAATCGCTGAAGCAGCAATGGCGAAGGTCTTGGTGTAGGCCAGCGGCTTAAAGAGCCGACCCGACTGCTCGCCGAGGACGAAGATCGGGAGGAAGCTGGCGGTGATGATGAGCAGGCTGAAGAAGAGCGTGGGGCCGACCTCGCAGGCGGCTTCGCTGATAATCGCCGATCGGGGCCGCGGGTCACCTCCTGCTTCCACCCGGTGTTTTTCGGCTTCAAGGTGCTTGTGTGCGTTCTCAACCATAACGATCGAGCTGTCCACCATCACACCGATCGAGATGGCGATGCCGCCGAGGGACATGATGTTGGCGTTGACATCGAAGGCATACATGATGCCCAGCGCAGCGAAAACGCCGGTGGGCAGCACAAATGCCGCAACCAGGGCGCTGCGGGCGTGGAGTAGAAACAGCACGATGACGATGGAGACGACGATGATCTCTTCGGTCAGTGTTTCGGTGAGGGTGTGGACCGCACGATCGATGAGATCGGCACGGTTGTAGGCGGTCTCGATCGCCACACCCGGGGGCAGGTTGTTCTGGAGTTCATCCAGGCGGTTGCGTACGCGCTCGATGGTGTGGTGTGCGTTCTCGCCGAAGCGCATGACCACAACACCGCCGACCACCTCTCCCTCACCATTCCACTCGGCGATGCCCCGGCGGATGTCGGGTCCGACGCGGATATCGGCGATATCGTCGAGGTAGATCGGCGCACCTTCGGGTGATGCGGCCAGGGCGATTCGACCGAGTTCATGGAGTACGAGGTCGGCGCGGCTGCTGGCGAAATCATCCCCTTCGGCCGGGAGCGTGCCGAGATACCCCAACCCGCGGACCATGTACTCAGTCTCACTCATCTCGAACAGCCGTCCGCCGACATCAATGTTTGAGCGTCGGATAGCGGTCTTGACCTTCGCCAATGAGATGTCATATGCGCGCAGGCGGACCGGATCGACAACAACCTGGTATTGCCGTACATAGCCGCCGATGCCCGCGATCTCGCTTACACCCTTGACGGCGGTCAACTCATAACGGAGGTACCAATCCTGGAGCGAGCGTAACTCGGCCAGGTCGGTCGATGGCTGGGACAGCGGCGAGCCGCCCAGCGGACAGGTTTCGACCCCCGTGTCGAATACCCGGCGATGCTCGAGGCGTTCTCGCTCCTCCTCGGGAGCATCTTCTGGCGAAGCGTACCAGACATCGTCCCGTTCGAGGCCACCATCGTCGAGCCATAGCCCGTTGGGGTGTTCGGGGCAATAGGGGCCGGTAGTCAGGACATACTGATAGACCCAGCCCACACCTGTCGCATCGGGGCCGAGTTCGGGTGCCACGCCTTCGGGCAAGCGCCCGGTGACGGTGCTGAGCTGCTCGAGCACCCGGCTTCGTGCCCAGTAGAGGTCGGTTCCGTCCTCAAAGATGATATAGACGAAGCTCGACCCGAACATGCTGTAGCCACGGACTACATTGGCATAGGGTACCGCGAGCATGGCGGTGGTGAGTGGATAGGTGACCTGGTCCTCGATGATCTGGGGTGCCTGTCCCGGGTACTCCGTGCGGATCACCACCTGAACATCGGACAGATCGGGGATTGCGTCGATCGTGATGTTCTTTGCCGAGTAGATGCCCCCGACGATGATGATGCCGGTGAGCAGCAGCACCATCATGCGGTTGTTGATGCACCAGTCGATGAGTTTGGCGATCATTGGTCATTGTCTCCATCGTTATGCATCGTGGCGTGGGTCTGCACGGGTGACTTGATTATGCCGCAAGAGAGCATGTTGGGGTTGTAGGGGTTGCGGACCTTCTCGCCGATCTGCAACCAATCTTCATCGACCATGGGGCAGTAGGCGTGGAAGAGCCCGGCCTGGTCGTCTGCTGCCGACGGTGCCGACGAGGGCGGGGCGGCTGTGAGCAGTTCGAGGAGCGCATCGGACGCGACCGCGAACGCCTCGCGCTGAGCCTCGAGGTCAGCGGGGAGATCGGCAAAGGCCTCGGCGATGGTGCCCGCCGATTCGCCGACAGCACCCGGGGCAGCCTTGAGCAACTCGGCGCTGCTCTGCACAGACGCCAGAGCCTCGCCTGCCTCGGCGACCTCGTTGCGGGTGAGGTGGTCCTGCGCACGGAGATACGCTTCGATCGTGCTGTCGATCGCGGCCTGCTGATCTGCCGAGACCGAGACGGTTTCTGCCGGGGTAGCCTGCTCGCCCGCATCGGCAGCGGGTTTATCTTCAGCATCCTGTCCGGTGACGGGGATCGTCTCGCGGCCGTCATAGCAGCGGAGCATCATCGACCCGAAGAACGGATTTCGGACAGGGCCTTCGGGTTGGAGCCAGATACCTCCGCCCTGTCCCTCGCGGAACATCGGGCAGTGCAGCGACTGCACGGGCGTGGCATAGCCGGGCGGGATGCCGGTGGCGCGAAGGAGTGTGTCCATCGCCACACTGATATCACCAAAGTGCTCGCGGGCCATGGCAAGATCGGTCGATCCGATGATCTCGAGCGCACTCCCCCGGATGGTCGCAGCCTCGGTGTGGTTGTGCCAGAAGTGCTCGTTGCCGGGGATGTCGATTCCGATCACGCTGTCGAGTGCTGCTGCCAGGTCTCGGGCAGGATCGTCGATCCCGCTGGGGGTGTCGTTTGCCAGTTGATTGCCGATGGCGAAGTAGGCATCGAGAGCCGCGGCGAGTCCTGTTGCCATCGCGTCGGGCATGGCATCGATTTCACTGCTGCCGGCGCTTGCCGCCTGGACGATCTGGTCAGAGGCCATCTCGCCCCGGATCATCTTGGCGAGTGCTTCGCGGACGCGGGACTCACTATCAATGAGGAACTGGCCGCTGGTCACGACCAGCTCGCCGGGAACGAGCCCATCGAGAATCTCGACCTCTCCGGTACCGGTTTCGACACCGAGCTTGATATCGCGGGGCTCGAACTTGCCTTCGCCGAGGCTGACAAAAGCGACATCGCGCGTGCCTGTCGAGATCACCGCCTCGCGTGGTGCGAGCGTCGCTCGTTGTCGAAGCGTGCTTTGCAACTCGACAGTGGCGAACATGCCCGGCATGAGCAGCCCATCGGTATTGTCAAACTCGAGCCGGACCTGCACCTCGCGGGTCTTGGTGTCGAGGTAGGGATAGATATAAACCACCTTTCCCTCGAAGGTGTGCCCGGGGATATAGGGCAGCGACATCACCGCGTTCTGACCCAGCGAAATAAAGGGCAACTGCGACTCGTACAGCGTCACCAGTGCCCACACCTTCGAGAGGTCAGCAATTCGGAAAACCTGCATTCCCGGGGTGATCTTCATGCCCTCGTTGGCGTGCTTAGCGATCACGATACCCGTGTGTGGGCTCAGCAGCATCATGGTGCGTTCGGCTTTGCCAGAAGCAGCCAAAGCGTCGATCTGCTTGGGAGTGATGTCGAAAAGTTCGAGCTTCATCCGGGCTGACCCGACCAGATCGAGGTTTCCCTGCTGACCATTGCTGACCTCCTGGGCTCGCAGCGCAAGCAGGTATTCCTCTTCCGCAGCCAGGAGCTCGGGAGAATAAATCTCAAAGAGCGGGTCGCCAGCTTCGACCGCGACACCCTCGTAATCGACAAAGAGCTTTTCGATCCAGCAGGAGAGCTTGGTGTTGATATCCCGCACGCGGGTCTCGTCGTAGTCGACCATCCCGACGGTTCGGATCGTGCGCACCAGCGGCCCCTCGGCCACCGGCTCGATCCGCACGCCGATGTTCTGCACGACGACCGGGTCGATCATCATCTCACCGGTAAACTTCGAGGGATCGAGCGGGGTGAGTGGCATGGAGCATATCGGACAATCCCCTGGCTCAGGCAGGATCACCGAAGGGTGCATGCCGCAGGTGTAGTACTGCGTCGGTCCATCACTGTCATGCTCGGTATCCCCGCCTTGGGCATCGCTGCGAGAGAGGAACGAGGTCATAGTCGAGACACCTGTTCCGATCTGTGTGCCCCATCGCGTCCCAATCCAGATACCAAGGACCATGAGGAGCACAAGCCCTCCAAGAAGCCACCAGGGAATCGACCGTAACGGTTTGCGAGGAGCTGCACTGTCTGTGTTTTTCTGTGTCATTCTGTCTCCCCTTGAGGGTTGGTGTCGTCGGGTTGGGTGTCGATGGTGGACGGGGTGAGGGCTGGACTGGCAGGCGACTCATCGCCGACAGCCTGTGTCAGGTCGGCAAGAGCTTGTTCCATCCCCGTCGCCACGCGGTGCTCGAGCACTTCCTGGGCGAGCAGCTTCCGCCAGTTGTCGAGCAGGTCGAGGAAGTCGCCCGTTCCCGTGCGGTAGGCATTGGACGAGGCCTCGACAGCTGCCTGCGAATCGGGGATGACCTGCGTCCGCAACAGCCGGAGCACCTCCTGTTGCGAGGCGACCCGGAGCAACGCATCGTCCACATCAAAGAGCACGCGGTCCTGCTCGGCTGCCAAGGCAGAAGAGGCTTCGAGCCGACCGAACATCGCCTCGCGCTCGGCCGCATCGAGCTTGTCCTGCCAGATCGGAAGGTTGATCCCAAGCCCGATCCACCACTGGTCGTCGCCCGTCTGCGAAGGGGCGATCCCCGTCTGTCCGACAAAGTTGTATGAAACGCTCAGCGTCAGGTCGGGCCAGCGGTTGAGTTCGGCAAGCTCCTGCCTTGCCTCGAACTGCTTGATCTGCTCGGCCCTGGCCCGCAGCGAGGGATTGGCCCGGCTTGCCCGGGCAAGCAGATCCTCCCGCTCGCCGGCGATCGTCCCGCTCTCGATGGCAGGTGGTTCAGGGATCACCATGCTCGGCGGGGCGTTGAGCAGTCGTCGCAGCATCGCCGCTGCAGTGTCGCGCATCTGGTCGAGCCGGGCAAGCTCGGTGTCCACACTTCCAAGCTCGACAGCCGCCCGGAGCACATCCTGCTGGGCACGGATGCCCGAGCGGTACTGGGCGTCGGCCACATCGCGGAACTGTTCGAGCACCGCCCGATTTTCCAGCGTCGTCTTGATCGTCCGCACTGCAACAACATGCGACCAATACGCCCGTCGCACATCGGCAGCAAGCTGCACCCGCGCCCGCTCGAGCTCGGCCCGCGCCTGAGCTGCCTGCTGCTCAGCGATCCGCCCGCGAGCATCGAGCTTGGCGGGCAAAGGCAGCTTCTGACTCAGCGAGGTCATCACACCGACCCGCCCGGCTGCCGTCTCGGCCATCTCGCCCACCGGAGCGACCTGCAACATCGGATCGTCGAGGCTCTCGGCCTGGGGCACGCGCTCTTCGAGCCTTCGCACCCGCGCCTCAGCCGCCCGGAGTATCGGGCTCCGCGAGAGGGCAAGAGCAACGAAATCTTCCGGCCCTTGCAGCAGTGTCGAGTCCAGCTCGCCGACAGCGACCCGCTCTCGCACCGGCAACGGCTCGAGCCGATCGGCCATCGCGGCCCCTTCGTCGAGCCAGCGCGCGGTGTTGGCGTCGATCCCGGCCATATCGGCCGAACACCCCGACAACCCGAACGCGAGCAACCCCAGTGAGCAACAACCCCCAAGCAAGGAGGACGAATGTAAGTTAGAAGGCATAGTGATCCAATCCGTACACGAGGGCTCCACCGAGGAAGCCGTTGAGACCCACCGCCCCAGCCGCCAGGCCGAGCAGCACGAGATACATGCGTGAAGCGTCCCCCTCGCCGCGGACCACCCGCCCCCAGCCAACGCCGAGCACCGTAACCGCTAGCAGTGCTGTTGCTGTGCCGAGCCAGCGGTGGGTGGTCATGATCCAGTCTCCATCTGAAACGGCAAAGCCTGCATAGAACCACCCCAGGATGGCAGCAGAGACCGCACCCGGTATAGCAAACCACAGGCAGAACCGGGCACCGGAAGCAAACACCGATCGGCGTGTCACACGATACATCATTTCGCCGAGGGCTGCGCCGAAGAGCATGGCGACCGGGAAGTGCGTCGATGGGGGGTGAAAGTTGCCGAACCACCCAAGCAACTTCGCCAAAAAGCCAGACCCGGTCTCGTGTGCATTATGATCGTGATCGCCTTCTGTTTCGTCGTGGTCGCCTTCTGCAGCGTCATGGTTGTCGGCATCCTCAGCCGCGACCTGTTCGGGTGTGTCTTCTGCTGGTGTCTGTGCCTGCTCCTGATCGTCGTGATCGTCAGCGTGAGTGTCCTGGTCCTTGATTCCAGCTTGAAAGAGGGCTGGCAACACCTGCGCCAATGACTCGGCATACTTCTCGGGAGTGCGGATATACCGCCGGCGGCACTTGGCACAGCAGAAGTAGACCCGCCCCTCGTCAGTCTCCAGAAAGAACTCGGGATCGATTTCTTCATCGGTGGTTACGGGGCACATCTGGTTGGTGATTTTGTCCGCACTGGCACCCTCCTGAGCGCTGGCTGAAACAGTGAGAAAGGACAAGACGATCACAAGTATCGGGAACATGAGTACGAGCGGTCGGCTTGGAAGGCTGTGAGTCATGGATGAGGTCTCCTATTGCGAATACCCCACATCCGCTTTCGCGGCGTGCGGAGCTTGTATCGTGCTTCTGGCAGGGGCTTAGTGGTCGTGACCGGAGTGGTCATCTTTGCCGGGCTTCTTCTTCATGCCCTTCATGCCTTTCTTGTCCTTCATGTCTTTCATATCGTGCATGGGTGAGCCCATTTTCTCGTATTGCTCGACTGCCGGTGCCTTGGGAAGTGCCATCGGCATGCCCTGTGCTTCCCAAGCAGCATCCAGGGGTGCCAGGTACTTCATTGGGTCGGCAAGCAGGTCTTCCTCACACCCGCTGCAGCAGAGCTTCACCAGGTGGTTGCCTACGACCACCTCGTAGGGTTCGCCCATCCCACCGAGCTCTTCACCAGAGACCGGGCAGGTCTTGAGCGGATAGTGTGGGCCTTGCTGGGCGATGACCGCAGCATCCAGAGCAGCGAGTGTTGCTTCGGGGTTCTTTTTAAAGTCCGAGACGCAACTCTTGCAGCAGAACCGGATCAGGCGCCCCTTGTAGATCCGATCAACCGCGATGTCCTCGCCATCCTCGATCAGGGGCTCGCCGGAGATGATGCAGGTTGAGACCGGGTAGAACGGCAACTGATACTCGATCATGATCGCGTCGAGTTTCTTCCAGCCATCCTTGCCAGCAGCCTCAAAGTCTTTGATGCACCCCTTGCAGCAGAATCGGACCTCACGGCCGTCATACTTGCGGACGACTGGTTCACCCATGCCCCCGAGTTTCTCGCCGGAGATCGGGCAGATATCGGCAAGATACGGGATGACTTCGTCGGCGTGCTGGGCACCGGCTGGCTGAGCATTGGCGGGTTTCGTGGCTGGCTTTGTGTGCCCTTCGTGCTGGGCAAGGGCTGCGGAAGTGCAGAGGCACAAACCGGCAGCCGCGAGGAGGGGATGGAACAGCGATGGACGGAATGGGGGCGTGAACATGTAAATCTCCTTGTGCGTGAACGCACGGGCTTGGAACCCGGCCTGCATCGGCAGGCTCGGCTCAATGGGGAATGATCAGTAGTTGTATACACAATGCACGCGCAGCAGCCGACATCAGAGGTCGCGGGCAGGCTGCTGCGAATATGCTAGACGATGAGCGCGCACTGCTGGCGCAGGAGCGTTGTCGGTGGAGGCGAAAGTACCCGATCACCAGAGGCAACAACCCGTACAACAGCAGGGGCAATCGGGACAACTCTGACTGTTGTCATCGTGACCACCGGCTCAGCACCAGCAAAGCTCACCGTGAGCTTGGCATCGGGCATGCTCTTGGCCTTGGTATGTGCTCTGCAGTCGCAGGAACGGCCGTCATCGTCAGGTGCCGACTGGGTGTCGGCATCGTCGGCTGCACAGCAACCCATTGCCCCGTTCTGGGCAAAGGCCGAGCCGGTTTCGACCAATCGTGTGAACGCTTTCCCCAGTGATCCGCCCTGGCAGCAGCAGATCAACACCGAGACGATGAGCCCGGTTGCCAGTGTGCATCGGATGGTCAGGGGAATACTGTGCATGGGCCTCTTCTGTCGGCAAACACCTCTGAGAAGGACTGTATTCCAGGAAAATTGGCAGACAAGATTCCTCCATGCGGGAGGTTTTATTTGCCCGAACGAAATACGATCATATGGGTGTTCTTCTTGATGCCTGCCCGTTCTACTCGAAGCGGTGCGGAACGCTGCGGCGGGCTGGGCCGTATAACTTGGTGAAAGGCTTGGTTCGAGACTACGGGTTTTCTCCCAGTCCCAACCAGCCGATAGAACGCCTGTGCGATCACGCGCATGGTCCTCGCATGGACGCGACAGCAGACACCTTCGCAGGTCTCGGCTGGGCATGACTCCAGAAACACACTGCCCCGGCAGCCCCGGCAGGGAGGATGTCATGCCCGATGGCCCGTACACCATGTCCGATCACACGCCCGATGACGAAAGCCCTCGTGCCCAAGGGGCTGCTGGTGAGTTTGCCGAGGTCATTGACAAGCACCTTGATCGCCAACGGTACCTCGATCAGCACTGGTCAGGGTCGTTCTGGGAGTATCTCGGCCTGTGTGAAGAAAACCCCTCGGTCGCCCGGCACGCCTACCAACGCCTCTATGACGCCATCATGGCGCAGGGCTATGAGAAGTACCGCCTCTTCAAGAAAGATGTCCGCCGATACCACTTCTTCAGCGACCCCACAGATCATGGTGCCGACGCGATCTTCGGCCTTGACTTTGCCCTTATGCAGCTCGTGGATGTCCTGCGGTCTGCTGCCGAGGGGTATGGCACAGACAAACGCATCCTCCTCCTCCATGGCCCCGTCGGTTCGTCCAAATCCACCATCGCCCGCCTGCTCAAAAAAGGTGTCGAGCACTACTCGGCGACACCCGAGGGGGCGCTCTATTCGTTCTCCTGGATGCTCGACAGCCACTGCGAAGCAACCCCCGTCGAGGGCAACCCCCACGAGGCGCTCCGCACGCATGAATACCACTCGCCGATGCACGAGGACCCGCTCATCCTCATCCCGCGCAAGGCCCGCGAGGCGTTGCTCGCCAAGATGAACGCGCTCTACAAGCCCGTGCACCACGGCGGGCGGCTGCGGGTCGTCGGTGATCCCGACCCCTTTAGCCGCCATGTACTCGATAACCTCATGAGTTTCTATGCCGGCGACTGGCGCAAGTGCATGGGGCATGTCCGTGTACGACGGATCGTGCTCAGCGAAAAAGACCGCATCGGGATCGGCACATTCCAGCCCAAGGACGAGAAAAATCAGGATTCCACCGAGCTTACCGGCGACATCAACTACCGCAAGATCGCGCTCTATGGCTCTGACTCAGACCCCCGCGCCTTCAACTTTGATGGTGAACTCAACATCGCCAACCGGGGCATTTGTGAGTTTATCGAGGTGCTCAAGCTCGATGTGGCGTTCCTCTATGACCTCCTCGGGGCAAGCCAGGAGCACACGATCAAGCCCAAGAAGTTTGCCCAGACTTATATCGATGAAGTGATCCTGGGCCACACCAATGAGCCCGAGTACAAACGCCTCCAATCAAACGAGATGATGGAGGCCTTCCGAGACCGCACGATCAAGATCGATGTGCCATACAACATTCGGCTCGACGACGAGATCAAAATCTATCAAAAAGACTTCGGGCCAAGCCGCATCACGAGCATGCATGTCGCGCCGCACACGCTTGAAGTCGCCGCGATGTGGGCGGTCCTCACGCGGCTCGAAGAGCCCAAGAAGGCGGGGCTCACCCTGCTGCAAAAGATGAAGCTCTACAACGGCAAGAGCATGCCCGGCTTTACCGAAGACTCGGTCAAAGAACTCAAAGAAGAAGCCCCCCGCGAGGGCATGGACGGCATCAGCCCCCGGTATATCCAAGACAAAATCAGCAACGCCCTCGTCAGCGGCCAGGCACTTGAAGAAAAGACGATCAACCCGTTCATGGTGCTCAACGAGCTCGAGAGTGGCCTGACCCACCACTCCCTCATCACCGATGAGGACACCAAGAAGCGCTACCGCGAGATCCTCTCGATGGTCAAGGAGGAATACGAGGACATCATCAAGGGCGAGGTGCAGCGGGCGATCAGCGCCGATGAGGACGCGATTAAACGGCTCTGTGCAAACTATATCGAGAATGTCCGCGCCCACACGCAGCGCGAGAAGGTGCTCAACAAGTATACCGGCAAGGACGAAGAGCCCGACGAACGCCTGATGCGGGCGATCGAGGAGAAGATCGATATTCCTGATAGCCGCAAGGACGACTTTCGGCAGGAGATCATGAACTATATTGGTGCCCTGGCCCTTGACAACAAGAAGTTTGAGTACAACACCAACGCTCGGCTCTATAAGGCTCTTGAGCTCAAGCTCTTTGAGGACAGCCGCGACACGATCAAACTGAAAAATCTCGTCAGCTCGGTCGTCGATGATGAGACTCAGCAGAAAATCGATGTCGTGAAACAACGCCTCATCAATCAGTTTGGCTACAACGAGGTCTCTGCGGTGGATGTGCTCAACTATGTCGCAAGCATCTTTGCGAGGGGTGATACCAAGTCGAAGTAGTTGATACGCATTGCGAGAATAACTCGTGCGTCTTTACGAGCCCCGAGCGCAAGCTCGGGATCACGAGTGGTCGATATGCACAGGGAAAACCAACCCTGTGCTCGCGCACAGGGCTCGTAAAGACACATACAAGATTTCGTGATCCACATGTGGGTCCACAGCATGAGCAGTGTGCGAATGGTACGAGCCAAAATCGTATCGATTGCCTCTATTCCAGTGCCGCTGCACCCGAGATGATCTCGGTCAGCTCGGTGGTGATCTGCGACTGGCGGGCGCGGTTAAATGTCCGGGATAATTTCTTGCCCATCTTCCCGGCGTTGTCCGTGGCGGCCTTCATCGCAACCATCCGGGCGACATGCTCGCTGACCACCGCGTCCTTGAACACCTGGAAGAGTGTCGCCTTGATCGCAGCGGGCACCAGGTCGTCGAGCAGCTCTGGCCCCGCCGGGCTGAACTCATAGATCGCGTTGATCCCCGACGCGCTCTCGGCGGTGCTGTCGGCTTCGGGCGTCTCAAACGGCAGGAGCTGTATGACTTCGGGCGTCTGCCGCCCCGCCGAGATAAACTTCATCGCGATGATATTGACTCGGTTGATCTCGCCAGAGATATACCGATCGATGTAGTCCTGGGCGAGGCGGTCGACCTCATCATATTCGGGCTTGTCGCCAAACTGCGTGTGGTGCGTGTTGACATCGATGCCATTAAACTTGTAGAACCCGACACCCTTTTTGCCGACCACCTCGACGAACCCGGCCTTGGCATCGGGGTGAGCCTTGAAGTGGTGCATGGAGGTGCGGAGGATCGACCCGTTGAAGGGGCCACAGAGCCCACGGTCGCTGGTGAGGACAAGCGTGAGTTCTTTGCCATCGGGTGCGCCCGGCTTGAGCAGCGGGTGCTCGAGGGTGTCGCCCGCGGTAGACGCAATCTCGGCGACGAGATCGAACAGGGCTTCGGAGTATGGCTTGCCCGCGATCGACCGCTGGTGTGCAGCACTGAACTTGGCGGTCGCAATCATCTGCATCGTGCGGGTGATCCGCTTGATGTTTCCGACCGCCTTGATGCGTTTTTTGATCTCTCGTGTTTTGCCCATAGGGCGGGATGGTAGGCTGGTTTGGGATGGCAGCAAGGGGTATCTGAGCGTGGTTGTCAGCATCTGAGGCGAGGGGCGATGCTTTTGGAAGAGTGGTGTTGTGGAGGGCCCTGCCAAACACCGAACTACGCCCGGTTCCACGCCCGCTGAGGCGAGGGCAAACGCTTTCGTGCTCCTGACTCAGATGCTGGCATTGAGCACCGCGGTGTCGGTGATCCTGCCGATGGGTAGGATATCGCCGATGGGTAGTCTTGTGACCATGCCCGCCACGGAAGGAGCCCGCCATGACCGTCAATAGTCAAGCTCAAATTTACGACGAGGGAGCCGAGGCATTGCTCAACTATGAGCAGTTCGCCGACCGGATTTCTCTGCTGCCCGGCGAGCGGGGGGCGATCGAGCCGGCCCGACGCGTCCGAATCATGTGGGGGCAGGACATGCTGATCGACGCGCTCGACAGCAAGTACCGGGCGGTGATCTGCGGCGTCAACGACGAGGACAACTCCCACGGCCTCATCGCCCAGCTCGTCAACCGTATCACCACCAGCCAGTGGAGTGTCCAGAGCGTGACCTCGTATGCGCGGATGTTCCACGAGTCGGTCTCGGTCCATGCGGCGTATGACCGCGAGCCGTATGTGCTTAAGTATGATCTTGACAGCGTGCTGGTACTGGCGTTGCTCCGCCCCAAGGGTCGGCCGCACTTTACGCTCGACGATCTCAGCCGCGGGTTCCGGACGATCTGGAAGATGATCCAGGGCCGGGGCGAGCGGCGACCGGTGGCGACGGTCTCCTTCCTCGGGGCGAGGTCGAACAAGCTGGTCGATGCCGAGGGCAACGAGCCGAGTTTTGAGAGTGTGCTGCGGGTGATGTACGACGCGGGGTATCGCGGCGATGTCTACCCCTCGCCGGGCATGTGGCAGTTTGGCGAGGTCGGGGTCTTCCCGAGCTATCCCTTCCCGGAAGCGCTCGAACGGATGCGGTCGGGGAGTTCGTGAGTATTGGTGGTTTGGGGGGAGGGTGGGGGGACCGGCCAGACACTGGCCAGCTCGCTCTGGGGGAGTGTGGTGCGCGCATGAACATCCAGCCGATCATCGAGCGGATGGATCGGTTCAGTTCGGTCGTGCCTGCGTTGGTTTCGGGTCTGGGTCGTGAGGAGTCTCTCTGGCGGCCGGACGAGCATACATGGTCGATCCTGGAAGTTGTGCGCCATCTCGCTGACGAGGAGGCTCGTGACTTTCGGCCTCGGTTGGAGCGGACGCTCGCTGAGCCTCAGGTCGAGTGGGAGCCTATCGACCCCGAGGGCTGGGCTGTGAGTCGGCGGTACCGCGAGGCGGATCTCGAGGAGGCGGCTGCCCGCTTCGTCACCGAACGGTACCGGTCGGTGGTCTGGCTGATGGGGCTTGGCAAGGTCGATTGGGAACGGGTCTATGAGCATTCCACAATCGGGCCGATCCGGGCGGGTGATCTGTTGGCCTCGTGGTGTGCGCACGATGCGCTCCACCTTCGGCAGATTGCCAAACGCTTGTATGAGTTGGCTGGACGCGATGGGGCGGGGTTCGAGACGGGGTATGCGGGAGAGTGGGGGACATAGGGCGGGCACTTTGCCCCACTGGTCTATCCTATTGACCAACCCCACTGATTCATTCCAAGGCAAAAAACCGTACACTCAGCCATGCCCTCCCGCACCCTCTGGCTCTGGACTTTCCTTGCCTTGCTCGGGCTGACCACCGTCCTTGGCGTGCTGGGAGTCATGCTGCCGGGCATCCCCTTTGATGAGGAACTCTTCGGCACCAGCATCCTGCTCACAGCCTTCAGCCTGCTTGGACTCCTCGCATCCATTGCAATTTCACGCCAACGACTGGCGGGGCTTGCGTGGGTTTCGCTCGGGTTTCTGGTGGTGGGTGTACTTCTGTGGCTCTTCGCGATCTGGGCTTCCGACATCCTCCACTGGAAAACAGTGGACTTCATCGCCAAGATCGGTTCGTATTTCACGAGCCCGGGTATCGTCGCTCTTCTTGCAGCACTGCTCGGGCAACTCCGGCTCGATCGACAACTCGGACGACTCGTGCGCATCGTGACTATCGTGGCTTCGATTGCGACTGGTTTGTTGGTGGCGGTCATGTTGTGGGATGATTCCTTGTTCTACAACGAGTGGGTCGGGAGAACATTTGGGGCCTCGCTGATTATCACAGCCCTGGGCACGATTGCGGTCCCCGTGCTCGCACGCATCGAGTTTGTCAGCCGACGCGATGGCGACGACCCTTCGCTCGGCCGCCATGTCGAGGTGTGGATGCGCTGCCCCCGTTGCAGCCGGGAAGGCGAGCGGACCGCCAATCGGCGAGAACTTTGCGAAGGATGCGGCCTCGAAACCACCGTGACGATCATCGAGCCGCGATGCGAGTGCGGCTACCTACTCCACGGCCTGCCCGAGCCGATTTGCCCGGAGTGCGGGCGGGCAGTCGAAGAGAGCAACTGGTGGCGGGCCGCCCCGCACGGCTGAGACAGCCGTGACACATAGCAGAAAACATCGAATAAAACGACCTATTCCGACCGCCACCGCTGCGCGATCGGCAC
>JAJRZG010000128.1 GCA_024275365.1 Planctomycetota bacterium
CAGCTCTCAGCAGCCCCGTGTTCGCGGTCCATGCCGCAGTCTTCCCACTCGACGCTCAAGGGGCCGTCGTAGCCGCAGCGGTTGAGGGCGCGGATGATCTCCTCGAAGTTGATATCGCCGCGGCCGACGGAGCGGAAGTCCCACCCTCGTCGATGATCGCCAAAGCCGAAGTGCGAGCCGAGGATGCTGCTGGTGCCATCGAGCGTGACAGCCGCGTCCTTCATGTGGACATGGAAGATGCGATCGGGGAAGCGGTCGATGAACTTGGCCGGGTCGAGCCCCTGCCAGATGAGGTGGCTCGGGTCGAAGTTGAACCCGAAGGCCGGGTGGCGGCCGATCGCTTCGAGCGCTCGCTCGGCGGTGTAGGTGTCGTAGGCGATCTCGCTGGGGTGGACTTCGAGGGCGAACTTGACGCCGACCTCCTGGAAGACATCGAGAATCGGCCCCCATCGCTCGGCAAAATCGTCAAAGCCGGCCTTCACATCCGCCTCGCCGGTTGGTGGGAAGAAGTAGAGCTTGTGCCAGATTGCCGAGCCTGTGAAGCCGTTGACGACGGGGATGCCGAGGTTGGCGGCTGCGCGGGCGGTGGTCTTCATCGCCTCGGCTGCACGCTGACGCACACCCTCGGGCTCGCCCTCGCCCCAGACCGATTCGGGCAGGATCGACTTGTGCCGATCGTCGATCGGGTCGCAGACGGCCTGCCCGACGAGGTGGTTCGAGATCGCCCAGCACTTGAGGCCATGCTGTGCGAGCAGCGCATGCCGCCCGTCGCAATACGCCTTGTCAGTCGCCCCCTTCTCGGGATCGAAGTGATCTCCCCAACAGGCCAGCTCGAGGCCGTCATACCCGAACCCGCTCGCCCTCTCTGCCATCACTTCCAGCGGCAGGTCAGCCCATTGCCCCGTAAACAGTGTCACTGCACGCGCCATCGTCTGCTCCTTCTCAACACCACGACTCCCCAGTGGGGTGGGCGTCTCGCCCGCCATGCTGTCCCCAGTTGGGCGGGCATCTCGCCCGCCCGGGCAGCATACCAGCCCACACCGTGAGCAGCCCACTCCCCTCTCCACTACGCTGTAGGCGAAACCGTCCCGGAGCCCTGCCCATGAAAAGCCCAGCCCGCTTTCTCGCCTTCCTTCCGCTCATCCTTGTCGCCTTCCTGGCTTCGACCAGCTTCGCTCAGCCCCCGCTCACCACCGCCGAGCGCACCGAGTACGCACAGACCTCGACCCATGCCGAGGTCATGGCCTTTGTCGAGCAGTTGGCTGAGGACTTCCCAATCGTCACGCTCGACACGCTCGGCACCAGCGGCGAGGGGCGGACGCTGCCGATGCTCATTCTCGCTGACCCGCCCGTGGCGAACGCGGAAGAAGCCCGCGAAGCCGGCAAGCTGGTCGTCCTCCTCCTCGGCAACATCCACGGCGGCGAGGTCTGCGGCAAGGAAGCCCTGCTTATGCTCGCCCGTGAGCTCGCGGCCACTGAAAGCCACCCGCTGCTCAAAGACTTTGTCATCTGCATCGTCCCGCTCTACAACGCCGACGGCAACGAGCAGATGGCACCGGGCAACCGCCCCGGGCAGATCGGACCCGATGAGATAGGCAGGCGGACCAATGCTGCGGGGCTTGACCTCAACCGGGACTTCATCAAGGCAGAAGCTCCCGAGACCCGCGCCCTGCTGCGGTTCTTTCGATCGTGGAATCCCGACATTTTCATCGACACACACACCACCAACGGCTCGCACCATCGATACACACTCACCTACTCCGGCCCCAAGCACCCGGGGGGCGATGCGGAGTTGCTCGAATATATCCGCGACACGATGCTGCCCCGGGTCAGCGAGACGCTCAGCGAAACCAAGGGCTTTGACACCTTCACCTATGGCAACTTTTACGAGGACCACTCGCAGTGGACGACCTTCCCGGCTGCCCCTCGGTATAGCACCAACTACGCTGGCATGCGCAACCGCATAGCAATCCTCAGCGAGGCGTACAGCTACGCAACCTTTGAGGAGCGGGTGTTGGCGACGCTCGACTTTTGCCGAGCGGTGCTTGAGGATATTGCGAGGCACAAGGATGAGGTGACTGCGCTGCTGACGGCTGCAGATGCACGCACAGAGAGTGGGTCATCACGCGAGGAGCCCACACCGATCCGGACAACCCCGTTGCCGCTGTCTGAAGTGGCGACGGCGAAAGGATTTATTGAGGTCGAGCAGGATGGGCGGATGGTTGCGACCGATGAGCCGATGGACTATGAGGTCGAGGTCATTGACAACTTTGTCGCCCGCGAAGCAGTTGATCGCCCTTGGGCCTTCGTGCTGCCCGCTGAGCGAGACGATATCGCGGCCCTCCTCCAGCGGCACGGCATCGCTGTTGAGGTTATCCGTGAGGATGTCCAGGTTGATGCCGAGGTGTATACCTATGCGGAGATCGACCGCGCGGAGCGGGAGTTTCAGGGGCACCGCATGGTCTAGGCGAGTGTGACGCGCAGCACCGAAACCCGGAGCATCATCGCGGGAGCCTATCTCGTCGAGGTGGACCAGCCCCTGGGCAACCTCGTTATCGCCACGCTTGAACCTGCGGCAGAAGACAGTCTTGTGAGTTGGAACTTCTTTGATGAGGGGCTTAACGCGGGGAGTGAGTACCCGGTGATTCGTCTTGTGTCTTCGCTGCCGTTGCTGACTGCCGAACTCCCGCCGCTGGCTGAGGACCGCAAGCCCAGGCAACGGCTCACCTACGAGGCGCTCTACGAAACCGGCAGCCGCCCGAGCCTGATCGGCTCCCCCATGCGCAGCGTCTCGTGGGAAGACGACGAGCACTACACCGTCCGGCGCAGCGGTGAGAAGTGGTTGGTTGAAGCGTTGACCGGTCGGTATGTCGAACGCATCGAGGCTGACGACAACACGCCGATTATTGATGCGATTGCCAGCCTCGAATCGATCGATGACAAGACCGCCAACCGCATCGGTGGCCGCCGGAGTTTTTCGTCCACCGCATCGGGGATGGCTATTTTTTCACACCAGCAGGACCTCTACGCGGTCGCGCTCGATGGCTCTTCTGCCCGTCGGCTGACTTCGCACCCCAGCCGGGAGGAACTCGCGACCCTCAGCCCGGACGGGCGGTATGCCGCCTTTGTCCGCGATCACGACCTCTATACCGTTGAGACCGCCACCGGGATCGAGCGTCAACTCACAACCACCGGTTCAGAAAAGGTTCGCAACGGTAAGAAAGCCTGGATTTATTATGAAGAGATCTTTGGCCGAAACTGGCGAGCCTATTGGTGGGCTCCTGACAGCTCTGCGATTGCGTACTTTGAGACCGATTCGACGGATGTCGATACCTTCACGCTCGTTGACGACGCGGTTGAGCCTCAGAAGGTGCGCGTTACCGAATATCCCAAGCCGGGGCGACCGAACCCCCTTGTCCGGCTCGGCCTGCTCAACCCGGCTGGAGGCGAGCCGGCGTTTGTCGATCTTTCCGGCTATACCGTCGGCGATTTTGTGATCTCGAGCATGGGCTGGTGGTCCGATTCTTCCAGCGCGTACTTCACCATCCAGAACCGTGCCCAGACATGGCTCGATCTTTGTCTTGTGTCGCCAAGGGGCGGGAAGCCGACAGTGCTCTTGCGCGATTCGACCGAGGCTTGGGTTGAGGCTCCGAGTGTCTTTCGTATCCTTAATGACGGAACCTTCCTGCTCACGAGCGAGCGGTCGGGGTGGAAGCACCTCTACCACTATGATGCGGAAGGGAATCTGCTCAACCAGATCACCGATGGGGAGTGGGAGTTTCGGGGCATCGTCCGGCTTGACCAGGAGAAGGGGGAGGTGTTCTTTAATAGCACCACCGATTCGCCGATTGCGACCGGGCTGTATGCGGTGAACCTTGACGGCACCAACCTTCGCCAACTCACCCCCGAGCGGGGCTCGCACCGCGTCAGCGTGAGCACAAAGGGCACCTACATCGTTGATTCATGGTCCAACACCAGCCAGCCCGAGCGGGCAGTGCTTCGAGACAATGCCGGCACGATCATCCGTACACTCGACACCAACCCTGTCTTTGCCCTCGACGACTGGGAACTCGGTGCGGTCGAACTGGTGAGCATCCCCGCGACTCGTTCGACCGAGGAGGAGCAGATCACGCTTGAAGCGTTGGTTGTCTACCCGCCGGACTTCGACCCCAACACGCGGTACCCTGTCTGGTTTAGCACCTATGCCGGGCCACACGCCCCGACTGTTCATGATGGCTGGTCGGGTGGGCGGACGGGCGACCACATGCTGGCGCAGTCCGGCTTTATCGTCTTTCGCGGCGACCCCTACTCAGCCAGTGGCAAGGGGGCACGCAGCGCGTGGACTGCCTACAAGCGACTCGGCGTGCCCTAGATGGAAGATATCAACGACCTTATGGAGTGGATCAAAGCCAGACCGTTTGTCGATGCCTCACGAATCGGCATGTCGGGCTTTAGCTATGGCGGGTTTATCACCAGCTATGCGATGACGCACTCAGAGCACTTTGCAGCCGGTATCGCGGGCGGGTCGGTCACGAGTTGGAATGACTATGACACGATCTATACCGAGCGGTATATGGATACGCCACAGGAGAACCCGGATGGCTATGCGAAGACCTCGGTCGTCGCGGCTGCCAAGAACCTCCACGGCAAACTCCTGCTCATCCAGGGATGGATGGATGACAATGTCCACCCGCAGAACTCGATCAAGCTCATCAAGGCCCTGCAGGACGCGGACAAGGACTTTGAGATGATGTTCTACCCGCGATCTGGGCACGGCATCTGGGGCAAGCACTACCGCAGACTGAACTACGAGTTTAAGATGCGTCTGGTCGAGCAGGGGCGGGCTCCCGAGCGCCCGGAAGCACCCTCCGACAGCATTGCGCCGGGTGACTCGGGGCTTGATGAGGCCCGCGGCGTGCGGCAAAACGGAGAGCCCGATGCCGTCACCCGACCAACGCCACCATCAGATCGTTGATGTTGGTCCCGGTTGGGCCGGTGCGGAGGAGTACTCGTGCTGCCTTGAGCGCGTGGTAGCTGTCGTGGTTTTTGAGTGCGGTGTGCGGGTCGATGCCCGCGTCACGAATAGTTGCTGCGGTTGTCTCATCGACGACTGCCCCCGCAGCATCGGTCGGCCCGTCGCGGCCATCGGTTGCGAGGCTTGCGATGGTGATTCGTGGGAACTCTGTTCCCTGTGATGCAGTCATCAACTTGTGGTGCAGGCTTCCAGCTTGCGCGCCTTGCGCATCCTGTGCAGGCTGGAAGCCTGCACCACAATCATGCCTCCCCAGAAGTATCGCTGCGGCCAGCGATAACTCCTGACATCTTCCGCCCTTTCCGTCCGCCTCCCCCACTGTCACTGTGGTTTCGCCGCCCCACACGATCGCCACCTTCGATCGTCCATTGGCTCGCAGTAGCATCGCCTTGCACGCCAGGGTTCGTCCAACTTCTGCTGCCTCTCCTTCGACCCCTTCGCGGCGTTCGACAATCTCGTAGCCCTCCCGCTTGAACGCATCGCACGCCGCGTTGATTACGAGTTGGTTGTTGCCGATCACTCTGTTCTCAACACTTGCCCAGATCGGATCCCCCGGCTTGATGGTCTCGGGCTCTATCCCATCGCAACCTCGATGAAGCAAGGCTGTGACCACAGGCGACACACCCAGCGCCCCCCTCTTCTCCAGGACGCTGAGGGCTTCGGCAAAGGTCGTCGGGTCGGGCGCGGTCGGGCCTGAGCCGATGACATCGAGCCGATCGCCCAGGACATCTGAGAGAATCAGACACACGACCTGCTGCGACCCCGCAGCAGCCGCAGCCCTCACAAGCCCGCCCCCCTTAAGCACCTCGCAATGTTTTCGCACTGTGTTAAGTTCCTCGATCGGTGCCCCCGCGTGCAGCAGGGCACCGGTGACATCTGCAATATCTTTGAGTGTCAGTGGTTCGCGGGGCAAACACAACAGCGCCGAGGCTCCACCCGAGAGCAACACAAGCAGCGTCTCATCCGCTCGACATTCCTCAACACAGGCCAACACCTCCCGCGCCGCCTCCACATTTCGCCCTGTCGGCACCGGATGATCGCCCCAGAGAGCCCTCAGCGTCAGCGTCGGGCACTTCTCATCGACCCCAACAACCCCCCCCCCCCGCACCTGCCCCCCCAACACCCCCACCGCCGCCTCGGCCATCGTCCCAGAGGCCTTTCCGACCGCCAAAATGTGGCACGCCCCCGGCAGCCCGTGCTGGAACGCACGCACGACCAGCGGCCCCGGCGAGACCGCCCGGAGGATTTCTGGTATGATCGCTGCTTCAAGCATGGAACCAACTCGGCCGGGCATGTGTTCGAGTGTACCCGGGACCGGGCCACCCCCCTGAGAGGAACACCACCGATGTCCCAAATCCCACCCACCCACGCTCAACCCGTCGGCCTTGCCCCCCACCGAGGCACCCTCATTCTCGTTCTCGGTATTCTCAGCCTCGTCATCTCCTGCCTCCCCTTCGGCATCTTCGCCTGGCTCATGGGCAGTGGCGACCTCAAGAAAATACAGGCCGGTGACATGGACCCCGAGGGCAGGGGGCTCACCAAAGCCGGCATGATCTGTGGCATCATCGGTACGGTTTTTTTCGCGATCTCCCTGCTCTACTGGGTGTTCGTTCTCGTCATTGCTGCCGGTGCCGTTGCTGCGGGTGCTGCGGGGGCCGCGTCCAATAGCGGCGGCTTCTTGTTCTGAGTTCTGTTTGATACGCATTGCGAGAAGAACTCGTGCGTCATTATGAGCCCAGATGCATGTCAGAACACGAGCAACCCCACTGCCATCCACACCCCTGCCACGACCATGACGATCGCGGTGTACCCGACGATGTCGCGTGCCTTGACTCCCGTGATTGCAAGCAGAGGCATCGCCCAGAATGGCTGGAGCATGTTTGTCAGTTCGTCGCCATAGGCCACGGCCATCACCATCTTCGCCGGGCTGACCCCCGCATCGACTGCTGCCTGCATTGCGATCGGGCCTTGTACCGCCCACTGCCCGCCGCCGGAGGGGACGAAGAGGTTGACCGCTCCTGCGCTGAGCAGTGTGAGTATCGGCAGCGTTGTCTCATTGGAGTACGCAGCCACGCCCCCGGTCAGTTGTTCGGTCAGGCCCGATTGGTGCATGAGCCCCATGATCCCTGCATAGAGCGGGAACTGGAGGATGATCCCTGCGCATCCTGAGGCCGCCTCTTCGATCGCGCGGACATACCGCCCCGGCGTGCCGTGGAGGATCAGCCCGAGCATCAGCATGGTCATGTTGACCGTGTCGGGAGTTAGGTGCGTAATCCCGCTTGCCGACCGCACACCGGTCTCTGGATCGACTGAGGGCACATAAAACCCCCACGCCCACCACCCGATCAGGCCGACGAGCAGCACTGTCACGAGTGGTGAATCCTCAAGCACCCGGGGGACGAGGGGTTTGTTGCGGTCTGTCTTGGGTTTTTCCAGTTCTTCCACAGAGACAAACTCTGACGCTTGCTCGATGTGCCTGGTGTCCCTGGGCGACAGAAGCGCCAGCAGGCATGGTGCGATCAGCAAGAGGCCGCCGGTCACAAACAGATTCATCGGGCTGAGGATTGTCTCGGTGAGTACGAGCTCACCGATCGGGGGGGTGTTACCAAAGATGTCACGGATCTCTGAGGCCTGCGTCACCTTGAGGGGCGCGCTGCCCGAGAAGCCGCCGTGCCAGACTAGGAGCCCTACATAGCCCGCCGTGGCAAGCAGTGGGTAATGCACCGCCACCCCCCGCTTCTCCATCGCGAGACCGACTCGCCGGGCGAGCAGCGCACCGGCGATCAAACCCAGACCCCAGTTGAGTGTGCCGAGCATCGCAGCGACGAATGCCACAAGCCCGACTGCCTGCCAGGGTCGGCTCGGGCACGCGGCCAACGCATCGAGCATTTTGGAGACCGGGGGGCTCGAGGCCAGGGCGTGCCCGGTGACGAGGATCAGGCTCATCTGCATGGCGAACTTGAGCAACCCGGCCGACCATACGCCTTCGGACCCTGCCCACATGTTGACAGCCTCGGTGAAACCCGTCTCTGTGCGTATGAGCACGAGTGCGATGGTGAGCAGTGTCAACAGCACGGCCAGGACGAATGGGTCCGGGGCGCACTTGCGGAAGACTGCACTGATCTGGATGCCGAGTGTGCTGATCATGCACAGAGCCTATCAGAGCAGACCGGAACAGGCATGGATGTACACTCGAGAGTGTACTGCAGAATCATGAGCTGTGTTTCACAGCTATTCTGGCCGTGCGAAGGTACCAGATACCGAAGATCATGGTTCTACGAATCGTGGCTGGAGACCTGCTCGTTTTTGGGCTGTTCTCACGGCCAAGATGGCCGTGGCCACCAGGAACATGGCCTTGTATGATGGTCTATGTCAGCGCCCGCCGCATGCGCCAAATCGCTGCATAAAGAGTTTTTTGCCGCTTGCAAAACGCGAACCTGAGCAGCCGCTCTCCCTCGGCCTTGTTCGTATAGAAGACACTCGGCGGGATAGTTGCCACGCCAGCCTCGGTGGTCAGCCATCGGCAGAACTCGATATCGCCAGAGAGCCCGAGCCGCTCGCTGATTGCGGTGTGGTCTGCCATAATAAAGTATGTCCCCTCCGGCTCGTTGACGCCAAATCCGAGGTCGCGGAGTTCATCACACAGGAACCGTCGTCGATCTGCGTACAGGGCGGTCAGTTCTGTTACATAGGCTTGCGCTTTAACACCAGAAAGCGCATCCGCAGCCGCGTGTTGCAAGGGCGTTGAGGTCGCGTATGTCAGAAACTGATGGGCCGCCCGCACGCCCGCGGTCAGGTGTGGCGGGGCGATTGCCCAGCCGATCTTCCACCCGGTCACGCTGAAGGTTTTGCCCAGGCTTGAGAGCACGACTGTTCGCTCTGCCATGCCGGGGAGGGTTGCGATGGAGATGTGAGGTTTGTCGGGGTCATAGGTGAGCCGTTCGTAGACCTCGTCAGCGATGACGATTGCATCGTGCTCGATGCACAATGCTGCGATCATGGCTAGCTCTTCACGCGAGAAGACCTTGCCGGTGGGGTTGTGCGGCGTGTTGAGGATGACCGCTCGCGTGCGTGCGCCGAAAGCCGCCCGGAGTTCATCCTCTTGAATGGCGAACGAGCCGTCAGTTTCGGCGTGGAGTGTCACGAACCGTGGTACCGCCCCCGCCATCGCCAGATCGGGCAGGTAGGCATCGTAGTAGGGTTCAAAGACCACGACCTCGTCACCCGGCTCGAGCAAGCCGAGGCAGCACGCCGCGAGCGCCTCGGTGCAGCCACTTGTCACAGTGATCTCGTCGTGGGGATCAACCGGTCTGCCTCCAAACCTCCTAAACCAACCCGCGATTGCTTCGTTGAGCCTCGGCATACCCTGCGTACGGGCGTACTGATTGTTTCCCACGATGATCGCGTGCCTCGCGGCTTGTTTGAGAAACTCGGGGCTGTCAAAGTCGGGGAAGCCCTGCGAGAGGTTCACCGCGCCATGTTCGGTAGCCAGTTGGGTGATCTCGGCAAAGATGGAGGTGCCGAAGGAACGCAATCGGGTCGCGGTGGCAGGGGTGCTCATGCCGGGAGTTTAGGGGCAGAATGGAGCGACACCCAGAGGGATGGACATCTTGACCCGCCCGGCCCTCATGCCCCCAGTGGGGATGGGCATCTCGCCCACCCGACAAACACATCAAGGCTCCGCAACGGGCGAGACACCCGCTCCACTGGGGGCAGCAGCGGGCGGGACACCCACTTTACTGGGGGCTGCCCCACTCTCCTCTGGGGGTGGTTCGACGATGCCCAGCAGTTCGCACGCCTGCCACGCCGCTGGCGACCATGGTGCGGTCACGGTGATGCGTTCAAGCAGTCGGCGTTGTGTGTCGCTCTGGATCGGGAGGTTGTCGAACTTTGCAAGATACCTTTCGAGTTGTTCCTCAGCATCTGCCCACGCTTTGTCGCGAGCCTTTGCTTGACGAGCATCGACCCAACCGATGGCTTCTGTAAATCTCTCTGATGTTGGCAGAGTGTGAGCCATGTCGTCGTATTCAAACAACCGGGCATCGAGCCCGTCGCGCTGGAGGATGCGTACGGCGTTGACCATCTCTCGGTAGTTAAAATCAAGTGGCGCGGTTACCGCTGCGGTGCGGTGGTTGCGGAACATTCGCCACCTTGGGGGCTTGCGTTTGCCATAGCCGGGGGCGACGAACCGCCCGTCACCAAGGGGGACGGGTTTGTAGGTGTTGAGCCCAACGATCGGAACGGCTCCGGTGAAGATGTCTGGGAAACAGGCGAGGAGTGCGGAGCTGATTCGGCCGCCGCCGGAGATGCCCGTGACATAGACACGCGCGGGGTCAATATGGAATCGGCGAGTTGTGGTGGCGACTGCATCGAGGGCAAGTTGATAGCGGTCTGTGGAGAGGCGGACATTGCCCGAGTCTGACGCGCCGATCATGACCAGCCCCATCGCGTCGGCTGCGTCGTTAAAGACGGCCGGTGGGCTGCCACTTGAACCGGCGTTGACCCAGACCAGGAGCCCTGCCGGTTCACGGGGCGAATAGCCCTCTGGGAGCCTGATGAGGAACTGTTCCTCGGGAAGAAATCGGGCGGTCTCGGGGAGCTGGGATTTGCGCCCACCAGCGAGGCGATCACGGATCGCCTGTGTATCCAAGAGGATCGGCGCGAGTTGATAGGGGGCGGGCAGGACGACGACTTGGGCGCGTGGTATAACAGGTTCGTTCAAGAAGTCACCAGAATATCTCAACAGCGGCTGCACGACAGCGTTGCATGACTCGGCTGACAGCGCGTAGACCTCGCTGCTCTCGATATCGGCAAAGAGGGCGAGCCGGTCGGGTGTCACGCCGACACGGTAGGTCTTTGAGTCGTTGCCGAGTGAGACATGGACAACACCGATGACTTCGGTTTCGTTGGGCCAGCCCACCATCTGGGCATTGCGGGACAGGGTTGCGAGTGGTCGGATCTGGGTGCGGCTGAGCACTGCTGCAATCCCGAGGATTCGGTTGCCCATCGCCGATTGCTTGAAGTTCCGATTCGAAAGGGTCTCTGACCAAGTGACGATCACGCGCTCAACGGGGGTGCCATTGAAATCAAACGGGCCAAGATGTCGGGCAGGTACCTCGGACGCGAGCATGCCGACCGCGGCGCAAAGGAGAACGATCATCACGCTGGGCAAGACCTGCCTGGGCATGCAACACGATACGCTCAGTTGAGTCAAGAGATGCACACGCGGTAGGTCTCAGAGTAATAGCGAGGCTTTCAGTCCTCATCGCCCTTACTTGAGATGAGTTCCAGCACGCGGGTATCGCCTGTCTTGTTGGTGAGAAGGACCTCGCGTGAACCAGGATCGATGGTTGTGATCCGCCAACCTTGGACAACTTCATCGCCGATGCGGTAGACACGGCCGTTGAGTGAGGCAAACGATCTGGCACCCTGCCCGACGATCGAGGTGAGTACGAGGTGCGCTATCGGGTCATGCTGCGCGGGTTCGAGGAGTTCTGGACCGCTCGATGCAACCACATCCGTGGGAGCAACAGATTTGACCATCGGTGATCGTACAAGATCATCCCCGTCGTGCTCAAGGATGAACGCCATTGCAGCCTTCTGCGCTTCGGTGGCCTGAGTTGTCTGAGTTTCTGGGTCACTCTCGATCGGGATCACAGCGGTGCTTTCAATTGTGGCTGCGGGTGACTCATCAGGCCCGAGACCGAGCACAACTCGAACCGCTGCAACCGCTGCGATTGGAGTTACGATTCCTGCGAGTTGGAGCAACTGCCCCGTGGAGAGGTGTTTCACATTCATGGTGAACCCTCCCCACTTATCTCACTGATCGCGAGAGGGCTGGCATCAAAGCCGATCAACTCGATGGTGATCGCAAACTGCAGGCCGTCGCTCTCTGTCTTGGTATAGTCTGGGGTTATACTAAAGTTTTTCACGATACAACACCCCATGTTGTTCTGGAGTTGCTGCAGAAAGCTGGCTGTTGCACCGTATGATCCGCGTCCAGAGATCGCATACTTTACACTTGTATCGCCCGGACGGAGTGCTTCTGCTTTCCTGTTGTTCTTGTCCGAGGCGCTCTCACCATTGGGAGTCACCGACTCGACAACAACATGCGCCTGCTCGGCGATATCCATAACCTGAGCGAACATCACCGATTGATCACGAGCAGGCCGGCTTCGCTCTTCATACTCAGCGGCCCTCCGCAGTGTCTGATCATGACTCTCGAGGATTTCAGGCAGGTTTGCGAGTGTTGTTGCGACACCGTTGTTCTCGCTGAGAAACGAAGAGAGTTTGATCTCCGCATCATGCGCCGTGCTGCGCATTGGGTCTGCGATCATCACATACAGCCCGCCGCAAATCGCTGTGACGATCACCAGCTTAGCCCCGAGAGTTCTTATTTGATCAGGATTCATTTCGGGGGCTCTCCTGTAGCATCGATCCAAGTCATTTCAAGGCCAGCGGGGAGGTCCACCAGCTCAAGCGTGATTATGAAACTGAGAGCTTGGCGGCCCTCTTCTCGTGTTCTCAGTGTTTCACCAAGTGTTGTCTCGGCGACAAGAGGGCACGCCCGAATCGCAGAGACAAACTCACGGAACCGGACAGTCTCAGAGACCTCATCATCGGCGACCGCCCAGCCCCGGATTGTACCGGTTGCTCTCTCACCCTCTTCGGTAAAGACAACTTCGGTCAGCGAGACGGTCTCGGGTGTCATGGCAGAGAGAGCCCTAAGCACGGCCGCGTATTGTGGTGATCCGCTGATGAGCGTGCGCTCACGAACCTGCGCGTGGCGGAGCCCTTGGCGTGCTGCGAGCGCCGTTTGCATAGTCTGACTTATATCCGAGTTAAGATATGTTGTCTCTGCATCAGCTTGTTGCATGGTTTCTTGTGCAGCCACTATTCGGCTTCTTGATGCGATAACATCGGTACCTATCGCGGCCAATGCCATCACCGCACCTGCCCAGATGGCGCGTCGTGTGTTTGACACAACTCGTTCGGAAGTACGCGTTCGAGACATGATCGCGGGCATGCGTGAGCCCAACGCCAAGGCCGCTGAGGTATCGCCCTGGACACTTTGGACTGTCGCACTCCTTGCGGAGATCTGCTCGACGACTTCGAGAGATACTTCCTTGGCGATTGTCTCTTGAAGCCCAGGAATCTGTGAGCCGGGCCCGGAAACGAGCAACTTTACGAGTTGTCGCACATCGCGTCTAAGGCCAAATCGGATGGACTGCTTCAGTTCGACGACAAGCCGCTGCACCGGCGGCTGGACAAGCGGGAGCACCTCTTGGGCATCGAGGGATGGCGAGTCATGGTGCCAGCCATCGGAGACTGGGATACCCGAAGTAAACAGCAAGTCGTACGCGGTGCTTCGGTCCATCAGAGGTTCTGCTCGTTGATCAGATACCACCGGGCGAGCAAGAGCCTCGACGAGAGTCTCGGTTCCTACCGGGACAAGCCGTGCGAGTGCTACTCGGCCGCTCTCGCCAGCTGTGATGACACTGGAGTGTTCACCAATCCAGAGTACCACTCGTGGCGTGGTATCCACTGTAATCTCATCAAGCTGCTCGATTGCAGCAGCAAGAGATGCCCCGGGTGCGGGGACAAAGAATGTTGGTCGAAGACCTGCTCTCTCGAGAGTCTTCGTGAGCGCCATGATGGTGCCTTCAGTATCCGCAAGAGCCAGAGTGTGGACTTGGGTGTGATCACCTTCGGGTGCGGTTGTGTCTTTGTACAGGCTGATCTCGGCGTGTGCGTTTTGCTCGATTGGGAACAGGGTGGTCCGTGCCATGGCGACCTTGGCGGCGTGCTTTGCTCGCTGCTCGCCTCCTGCTGCCGGGCAGTCATAGACCGATGCTATGGTGTCGGGGCCGGTATAGAGAACCGTCGTCTGGCACCCTTCGATATCGAGTTCTGTGACCCACAGACTGAGTTCGGCCTCGAATGCAAGCAGCCCCGCTGCCCAATCAGGGTCGGCATCCCGGGCATTTGGGCGCGAGGAGCGTCGTCCGAGAAGCACACCTTTCTTGAATACAGTGATCTCGTGTCGTGTTGAAGATATTTCAACGATAACTTGTCGTTGGGCTTTGCGCATTGGCCTCCTCAAACTCTTTGCCTTCTTGTGCTAGTTCATCGGTTCAGGAAGTTCGAGACTTCGCCTCAACTTCACCATACAGTACCAATGCCCGATATCTAACTGTCTTGCAAGCTCAGCTCGATCCGGCGTCGTGCCCGTTCGGCTTTCCCAATCGCGATCAGGATTGTCACGCCCGTCTCTGGAGACCGCGACACAGAAACGCTTGCCCCCCCTATCTGCGGGTCGTTGGTGGTGTTTCCATCGTCGGAGATACTGCCAACTGTGCCATCGCCGTCTTCATCTGCACCCACCCATTCCTCACGGACGGCCATCGCGACCCCCGCTTCTGCGGCATAGAACGCCCGGTTTGTATCGATACGCTGGAGTGTCAGGTCTTGCTGGAGACTCCCACCGATCACCGAGACAATGATCACCACCTCGACCATGACCAGCGCTGCGATGACCGCAATCCCGATCGCTCCGCGTTCACGGTTCTTCATCATAAACCCTCCAGCATCATGCACCGAAGAAATACCTTGGTGCGGACCGAGCTGCTTGCCTCTCCTCTGGCAACATCGATCTGGAGCGACACCCGTCGAATAGGATCGCACGCCGATCCATTGAGAGTTGGCGCCATGGCGGTGTTGGCTGCGTTGTAGGCTTGCACACTGAATGATATTACATCTGAGAGCAATACACTGTCTACACTGCTCACTGTCAATACCAGATCCGTCCCCGTGAGAGACAGAACGCGTGTGCTGTTGTCCCAGGTGATCGACGAGGATGTAATACTCGAAATATCAGGGGCACTTGTGGCGTTCAATGGAACTGCTCTGAGCTCACGGGTCATCCGCTCCATGGCAATCGAGGCCTCACTCTGCAGCCGAGCGGTCTCGGCACCATGCTGATATGATTGCACCGCTGCCCATATCACACTCGATGAGGTCGAAGAGACAATCGCCAACACGACAATGGACGCAATCGCTTCGATAAGTGTGAAGCCCCGAGATGTATGCACGACTTGTGGCATCAGGAGGGGAACTCCGTTACCACCGTGGCGAGCACGACCGAGTGCGTCTGCCCATCGGTGTGTGTCCATTCCACTGTGACAGTTACCGTCTTGAACCCTGTACCGACAGACTGCAGGTCGGCCCCGGTCTCTGCAATAGTCACCTTGCGGCTATACCCCGGAGAACCGGTGATCGATGTCTCGACGGGATAGTTCGTCCCGGCAATATAACTCCACCCCCGGGTAGGGCTTGAGCGATCGGCAATGACATCTTCCATTTTTTCAACAGCGATCCAACGGGCTTGCGATGCCCTCGCGGGAGATATCCGATCTCGGTGGGCTTGCGACAGAGCGATCAGCATCGCCGGCATTGCAATCCCGAGGATCACAATCGCGACGATTGCCTCTATGAGTGTAAACGCTCGTCTCTGCCGCACTCTTTGCTCCTCATCTACTGCACGATCCGGATAATACCGGTGAAGACACGAACCTCGATCGCTGTCCCGGATGACAGCACCACGGTACCTGTGGACCCCAGGGCTGATCCTGATTGTGCAAGCGGGCTCCCGAGCCAGTCAAACCCGACGATCGGGGTTGCTCCCGGCGAGCTTCCAACAAAGGATGCCGAGGTGATCCCTATACCGACAAACTCACCTTGGCCGAGTGTGAAGCCCATCTGCCGTCCTGTTGTCGGATCGGTTAGGGATAGCGCATCGTCATAGCCACTCCCGCCGTCGGGCTCTGCACGGAGCGAGTAACTCTCGTCTTTTATATCAAAGGCCACCCAGACCCTGTTGCCCGAGTTGAGTGCCCGTTCTCGAGCAAATCCAAGGTGCAGAGCGATGGATCTTGCTGCGCCCATTCCTCGGGAGTTGGTGATGCTGTTCATCGCGGGCACCGCGACCCCAGCGAGGATCGCCGTGATAACGATCACGGCGATCAGCTCGATGAGTGTAAATGCGGTGCGCCCCGACCTCGCATCGAGATGCTTTGGGACGCAGCTCATGGTAGTCTGCTTACCACTCGTTCTCATCGACACCCGCGGTGTCTGTGTTCGCCCAAACACGACCCGCCGAAGCGTCATAGTTCCAACCAGCCGTTCCTGAGACTGGAGGGTTCGAGGCGTTCCATGTCGCAGCCTGGATGACATTCGAGTTGTTGTATGGGTTCTCAGGGATTGGTTGCTCGAGCACGGTCCCGACAGTCTGCAACTCGAGGAGCGTCGGGAAACCGGCGGTTCCATTGACTAAAGCCTCGTTGGCGTAGAAGTTTGCCATCGCAGAGCGAGTGGCTCCCAGTGTAGCCTTCGTCGCCGACACCTTTGCTTGGGCTGAATAGTCGAAGTACTTGGGCACCGCAACGCCTGCCAGGATAGCGAGCACGACGATCACCGCGATCAGTTCGATCAGTGTAAAGGCCGTACGATGCACACGAGTCCTACCTGCACGATTCTTCATGTTAACCTCTCCTACATAATATCAGGGACGAGACCCCGGGAAACTACGCATATATTCGAGTTCTTAGCTCATCAACTGGACCATGTTCCACATGGGTAAAAATATCGCCAGTGCCACAACCAATACAACCGTCGCAATCATGACAACCAGCACAGGTTCAATCACAGTTGTCAGTGCTTTCACCTTGTGTTCGGTTTCTCGTTCGTAGTGCTTTGCGACGATCTTCGACATCCGCACGAGTTCGCCCGATTGTTCTCCTGCGGTGAACATCCGCCTTGCAAACGAGGGGATATATTCCGTATTGATCAAGCCTTCTGAGAGCCGCCGCCCCGCTCGGACCTGCGCCGAGAGGCGATCAATGTCGATGCTGAGCAGGTGTTTCGAGGCTGCACGGTTGCCCATCTCGAGCGCATCGAGCAAGCCCAGCCCGGCTGATAAACTCACCGAGAAGACCCTCGAAAACCGGGCCATCGACAGCCCGAGGAGCACGGCGTTGACCGCTGGTATTCGGTCAAAGACTCGTTCAACAATCACGCCTTGCTGTGTGACCATCCTGTGCCCACCCCAGCCAAGTGCGCTCGCACCGATGATGTATGCCCACCAATAACTCTGCACGCTGTTGCCTATTGCTGCAAGAACACGGGTCAGTAGCGGGAGTTCAACCCCCAGTGTTGCAAACATGTCCGCGAAGTTTGGGATCGTGAAGGTGACGAGGAACCCAACGGCAAAGAACAGGGTCACGATCACACAGAGCGGGTAGATCATCGCCCCGACAACCTGCCGCTTTGTGGCTGCCATGCGTTCAATCGCTTCACTGAGGTGTTCGAGAGTCTGGAGCATCGTGCCGCTCTTCTCGGCGGCGCTGATCGTCTCGACATAGACATCGCCGAAGACCTTTCGGAAGGGCTGCATTGAACCCGAGATCGTGTTCCCTGCTTCAACCTGTGCGGCAACATCAAACAGCACTCTGCGGAACGCCTCGTTCTCCTCCTGCTCGGCAAGCCCCGCGAGGCCTTCGCCAACTGGGATGCGGGCCTCAAGGAGCACCTGGAGCTGGTATGTAAACTGCGAGATATCTTTGAGCCGAACGCGACCTCCCCCTTTGTGTCTCTTCCGCTTTGCCTGTTGAATCGAGAGTGGTGTCAGCCCTGACTCGACGACTTGGCGGTATGCCTGATCTTCAGTCTGCGCGACAACTGTCCCCCGCGACTCTTTCCCGGCTTTGTCGAGCGCACAGTATGTAAATGTCACCGTACTCACGCTGCACGCTCCAGAGTCTCTTGGTCATCCTCGGCTTCGTCAAGCGTGACGGCCACGATCCGGCCAATCTCTTCGAGCGTGGTGAACCCACTCAACGCCTTGTCGAGGCCATCGCGCCACATCGGTCGCATCCCCCCGCGCACCGCTGCGCTCCTGATGTCGGCGGCTGTGGCCCCCGCCTCGACCAGTTTCTGGAGTTCGTGGCTCATCTTGAAGAGTTCCGTCACCGCGACGCGCCCCCGGAAGCCGCCGTTCATGCACTTGCCACACCCTGCCCCACGAACAAGGCCTGCATGATCGTCTTTGAGCCCGACCCGCCGGAGGAGCAACTCATCGGCATGATCCGGCTCGACGCAGTGCGGACAGATGCTCCTCACAAGCCGCTGCGCGAGTGCCCCCATCAGTGCCGCATTAATCATAAACGGTGGGCATCCCATATCCCGGAGCCGACCGACCGCACCTGGCGCGTCGTTGGTGTGCAGTGTCGAGAGTACCAGGTGCCCGGTGAGCGCGGCCTGGCAGGCGATTCGCGCGGTCTCTTCGTCCCGAATCTCCCCGACCAGTATGACATCCGGATCCTGCCTGAGCATCGACCGCAGCGCACCTGCAAAGGTCAGCCCGATCTCCGCGTTGACTTGGAGCTGCCTCACCAACGGCATGCGGATCTCGACGGGATCTTCGATCGTCATGACATTTCGGTCGGGTGAGTTCAGCTTTTTAATCGCGGTGTAGAGCGTCGTGGTCTTACCTGACCCTGTCGGACCTGTGACAAGAAACATGCCATGGGGGCTTGCGAGAAAGCCATTGATGCGCTCGATCGTGTCGGTCGAGATGCCCAAGTCCGAGAAGTTCTTAATGCCCATGCCCGAGGCAAGCAGCCGGAGTACGACATTCTCGCCATAGATCGTGGGAATGATGCTCATGCGCACATCAACGGGCTTTCCGGCATATGAAAATCGAAACTTGCCGTCTTGCGGCCGGCGTGTCTGCGTGAGGTCGAGCGATGCCATGACCTTGAGCCTCTGCACGATACCCGAGTGCGCCGTCTTGTCTGGGCCGTGTCGTTTCTGGAGGTTGCCGTCGATGCGGAACCGCAGGTGCAACTCGAACTCATCTGGCCCGATGTGGATATCTGATGCACCCTCTCGTGCGCCTTGAGCCAAGATTTGATTCACCGCTGCCACAATCGGTTCTTAGCCTGTGACGAGGCTTTCTGACCCCTGCCCGCACTCGGCCTGCTGCTCCTCTGACCCGGCACTGAGCGAGTACGCCCTGTCGATCAGATCATGCAAGACCTGCTGCTCGCACAGCACGGGCTCCACCTCGGCCTTGAGGAGCCGACGGAGTTGATCCACCGCAGTCAGATCGAGTGGGTCGATCATCCCGACCGCGATCGACTCGCCAAGATGAAACAGTGGGAACGCCCGGAGTTGCTCTGCCGCCGATTGTGCGAGAAGCTGCGAGTTGCGGATATTGATCTCATACGCGTCGAGATCGATATACTGGCACTCTGATATCTCGGCCATCGTGATGGCGATCTGTCGCCTGGTCACGACTTTGCTGGCGACCAACGCCTCAGCAAGCGGGACATTGTGCTCCTGGACATACGCAGCACAATCGTCGAGGTTCTCTTGCGAGATGATCCCCTCTTCGAGCATCGCCGAGACGACATACTCTGCCCTCTCACTCATGCTGCCTCCCCCGCTGCCCCATCGCTTTGCTCTGCCATTGCGATGAGCTTTGCCAGGGGTTGCACAGAATCAGCCTGGTCGATCACCGAGGTCCCGATGTAGTACGATGGCGTTCGATCGATCATCGATCCCCGCTGCACTCGAAGGTGGAGCGTGTTCTTGTCTTCACCCGGTGTCTCTGTCTCGGTAAACTCGACGATAACCCTCGTCCCCCTTGGCAAGTAGACCGAGCAGTGGAGCCCAAGCCCCCCCCTGCTGCAATCGACAATACGGACCGGCACCCCCCCGCCGCTCTCCGTCACCGCGCGGGAGAACACAACCTGCTCGCCATGGATATCGTCCACAGAGAGAGAGCCGTTGATGTCACAGCCCCAACGATCGTGCCGGCGCACCGTCAAATGGTCGTTCTGCTTACCCATCTCTATCTCCGATGTATGGAGCAGGCTACTTATCGGCTCGGTCTCAGGCCGTCTTAACACCGGGACGCGGCTTGACTGATATGCGTAAAGATACGACCATCTTTCGGTGTTCTCGGACCCATACACCGCAATCAGTGACAGGATCGGGTGTCAACTGCCTCTACGAGCCCCGAGCGCAAGCTCGGGTTTGTGGATCGCCATCTGCTACAGGCATACTCAAAACCTGTGCTTGCGCACAGGGCTCGTAAAGGCATGCTCATGCAGATTCTACAAAGTGTCTGCTCACTGGTCGTGTCTTGTGTCTTCCTTCTTCCAGCCCGTAGGGCTGAGAGTGAATAGCCGGGGGTGAAGTCCTGCGCAGCAGACGACACCCCCGGAGGTTTGTTGGCCAGTGCCTTGCACCCCGGCGGGGGTGCTCGCGGCAGCCGTACACACACGGACCCCTGCCGGGGTCCACAGGCGAGAGGATCAAGACCGGGGGTGTCGCGTTGCTCCACCCCCGGCTATTGAAGATCACCCCTATCGGGGTGTAGGAGGGAAAGCCCCGCGCACCGAGGTGCAGGAAGACAACGCGCAGGAACTTCGTAGAACTCATATCAAAACCTGTGCTCGCGCACAGGGCTCGTAAAGACACCCGACCTGAAACTCATGACGCACGCGCAACAGACGAAACACCATCATCGGCGAATATCCAGAGGCGCCCACGATCTAAAAAACCCCACGATCAAAACGAAACACGCGGACACCTGAACGGCATCCGCGAATCTTGACTGGGTGTGTTGGGCCCGATAATGGGTAGGGCCGGACTTGAACCGGCGACCCTCGCATTTTCAGTGCGATGCTCTACCAACTGAGCTACCTACCCGCGTGCCAGCCTCTTTGCCAGCCCCCCAACCATACCACCCCCCAACCACCCGTCAAGCCGATCGACCAAGCAAACCCGATCCTCCAACTCGAGAACAGACCCACAAGCCCGCTCGGCTCGCTCGGCCCGCCCGCTCCTCATGCCTCTTCTCCTCTCCTCATCGGTTGATTTCAGTCCGCTGTTCACGCTCAAAGGCCAACGGCATCTCTCCTCCTGCCAGTTTGAGCCGGAGCATCCCCAGGGCCGTGACCGCAGCCCACTCCCGGACCGAGGCCCGCCCTTCAATACCTTCCCCCGGGAAGACAAACCGTCGGCAATCGATCGATCCATCGCGGCTGGCCCTACAGATCCAGACCGTTCCGACTGGCTTTGCCTCGCTCCCGCCGTCTGGGCCTGCGATCCCGGTGATCGCCAGGGCGTGGTCCATGCCCGAGTCTCCACCAATCTCCCACACCCCCCGGTGCAGGCCTCCGAGGGCCATCGCCTGCGCCACCTGGCCGCTCACTGCGCCTGGTGCCCCTGCCTGCACCTCTGGGAAGAGCCCCTCTGGCACCCCAATCCCAACCGCTGCTTCCGCCTTCATCGCGTTGGTGTAGGTGATCCATCCGCCACAGAACACGCCCGATGCACCCGCAACCGAGGTCAGCATCGACCCGAGCAATCCGCCGGTGCAGCTTTCAACCACTGCCAGGTGTTCGTCCCGTTCCTGCAGCAGATCCACAACCACTGCTGCCAGAGCCATCTTGCCATCCACATCCTTTCCAGTGGAGCGGGCATCTCGCCCGCCCTCCCCCCTCGCCCTCGTCACCACCGCCACCCCGAGAGCCTCCCGCACCTGGCGTTCGACCTCATCGAGCAAGGCTGAGCCTTGGTCTGTGGCAATGGGTGCCAAGGCTGGCTCCTCACTTGTGCTTTGGGAGATGGTCTGCTCCCACCGCAGCCGCACCGTCACCACCCCTGACTGCGCGGTCACCCCGACAAGCGGGTTCCTTCCCCGGTCCATCAGAGCCCCCAACCGCTCGGCCACCTGCGACTCCCCCAGCCCGAAGGTCCGCACAAGCTGCGTCTCGACCACCCGCCCCGGGCGCAGCATCGGCTCGACAAACCTCCCAAACATGGGCTGCATCTCTCGGGGTGGGCCGGGCAGGCAGAACACATCCGCCCCGCCTGCGCCACCACCACGCCCCGCACCGACCACGCCGTGGAGCCCGGGGGCGGTCCCGTTGGGGTTGTCGAGACAGACCGCGCCCTTCGGCCTGAGCGCCTGGACCCGGTTCTGCGCAGCCATCTCAATCCCCCGCGTGGAAAACAAGGACTTGAGCACCGCCAATGCCCCTGCGTCCTCGACGAGTTCTGCCCCCATCGCCCGAGCCATCGCTGCCCGTGTGAGGTCATCTGCGGTTGGTCCGAGGCCGCCGGTCACGATCACGAGCGTTGCATCCGCTGCCCCCCGTTTGATTTCGCTGGCGATGGCCCCGGCCTCGTCATCGACCGTGACATGCCGAACTGGCCGGACTCCCCGCGAGAGCAGGTGCTCAGAGAGCCACGCGGAGTTGGTGTCCGTCGACTGTCCCAGGACCAGCTCATCGCCGATCGAGATGATGACCGCGTGTTGGTGGGTTCTTTGCATGGTCAAAGCGTATCCCATGGGACCGGTTGCACAGCGACCGGCTCGCTCGCAGCTCTGCTTCTACACCAGGTATCCACTCCCGGTATCCTCTGTCGATGCAGACTTCTCCCACACCCTCTCACTTTGCGACGCTCGACTGGGCGGTGCTCTTTGGGTATCTCGTGCTCATCATTGCGACGGGGTTCCTTTTCACCCGGAAACAGAGAGGCAGTTCCGACTACTTTCTCGCTGGTCGTCGCATGCCCGCCTGGGCGGTTGCGATCTCTGTGCTCGCGACCAGTCTCTCTGCTGCCACCTTTATCGGTGTCCCCCAATCCGGCTTCACCGGCAACCTGACCTACCTCGCGACCAACATCGGCATGCTCATTGCCATATTTATCGTCGCCTTCCTCTTCATCCCCGTGTTCTACGCCAATAACTGCACGAGCATCTACCAGCTCCTCGAACAGCGGTTCGGCATGACCGGCCGCCGCGCTGCGGGCGTTGCCTATCTCTTTGGCCGCCTGCTTGCCAGCGCCTCTCGCATCTACATCGGGGCCATCCCTGCTGCGATGATCCTCTTTGGAGACGAGTCAAGCCGGAGCCCCGGGGCTCTCTCTGCTGCCATCGCTGTCTTCTGCGTCATCGGTATCAGCTACACACTCGTCGGCGGGATCGGTGCTGTCATCTGGACCGATGTCATCCAGACCATCGTCTTTGTCTTTGCCGCCACCACCGCGATCGTCCTCATCCTCAACCTCATCCCCGGCGGCGCACCAACCGCAATCAGCGCCCTCGCCCAGGATTCCAAACTCACCGTCTTAGACACCACCCCGACACTCTCACGCCCATACACCATCTACGCGTGCCTGATCGCCTTCCCCCTTATGGGTCTGGCTTCGTATGGCACAGACCAGGACATGGTCCAACGCATGCTCACTTGCAAAAACGCGCTCTCTGGTGGTCGATCTGCGGTCCTCGGCATTGTCCTTGCTGTCCCCACGATCTTCCTCTTTCTCGCGATTGGCATGCTGCTCCATGTGCTCTATACACGCCCAGATATCATGGGTGACCAAGCCCCGGCGTACCAGATCAATCAGTCCGCCAAGGTCTTCGTCACCTTCATCCTGCGCGAGATGCCCACCGGGCTTTCGGGGCTCATGATCGCAGGCCTCGTTGCGGCGGGGCTCTCAAGTGTCAACAGCTCTCTCAACTCCATGGCCAACACCACGATCACAGACTTCTACCGACCTCTCAGGCCCGACAAGCCCGAACGCCACTACCTCGCTGCTGGCAGCCTCGGTGTTGTCGGCTGGGGTGTCCTCATGACCCTCACCGCCTGTGGCTGCGTCTTCTGGGAAGCGCACACCCGCCAGACCCTCGAGAGACTCGGACAACCAGCATCCGGCTTTACACTCCTCGATTTCGCTCTGAGCGTCATGACCTTTGCCTACGCCGGGTTGCTTGCCATGTTCCTCTCTGCCATCTTCACCCGTCGTGGCAACGCGGTCAGCGGCGTTGCTGCCCTGGTCATTGGCTTTGCTGTTGTCCTTGCCTTGCAACCCGCAATCTGGGTGTGGTGGACGGGCCTCGTCCCCGCATGGAAGGCAACCCCCAGCCTCGATGATGGCCTCCGTCTCGGTGAGAACCCCCTCGCGTGGCCGTGGCATCTTGTCATCGGGACGACCCTCGCCTTTATCACCTGCCAACTCGGCTCGCCTTGCTCCCTCTCCCGCGCCCCACGGAAGAGAGCTGGGGAGAGGGCTCCTTCTTCTACACCTCCTTCATCGCCTCCATCGCACGAGGAGTCACGATGAATCCCGACCTCACAACTCTCCCCCCACTCCTCATCCCCCGCCCCGCCCGTCTCAGCTTCACCCCCTCACCCACTCACCCATCCACCCCCTCATCCACTGCCCCTTCCATCTCTCCCGATCCATCCCTCCCCCACGCCGATGCCTACAGCCTCACCATCACACCGTCCACTATCCGCATCACCCACCGCTCTCCCATCGGCCTCGACTACGCCCGCGCTTCCCTCGCCCAGCTCCGCACCCAGTACGGCCGTTCCCTCCCTGCCCTCGACATCCTCGACTACCCCGCGATCGAGACGCGGGGTGTCATGCTCGATGTCTCGCGGGGTCGCATCCCCACGATGGATGAGTTCCACAGGCTGATCCCCGAGCTTGCAGCCCTCAAGATCAACCACCTCCAGCTCTACACCGAGCACACCTTTGCCTATGCAGGGCACGAGGAGGTCTGGCAGGGCTGGAACCCGATCACGCCTGCCGAGTTGCTCGAAATCCAGACCCTCTGCGCTGCTCACAGCATCGAACTGGCTGCCAATCAGAACTGCTTTGGGCACCTCACCCATTGGCTCAAGCATCCTCGCTACGCACCGCTCGCTGAGACGCATGGCGAGTGGACCTTCGACCGCTTTACCCGCACCGGCCCCTTCAGTCTCTGCCCCAGCGACCCCGGCTCGATCGCCCTGATCGCTGATCTGCTCGATCAGTTGCTGCCTTTGTTTCCAAACAGGGGGGCGGGCTTTCCAGCCCGCGGGGGAATGGGCTTTCCAGCCCGCGACTCCCTCGTCAACCTCGGCTGCGATGAAACCCACGACCTCGGGCAGGGGCGCTCTCGCGATGAAGTTGCAAGGCGGGGCAAGGCTTCGGTCTACTTCGACTTCCTCGATCGAGTCTTTGACCTCGCGCGTGCGCACGGCTTTCGCCCCGCGTTCTGGGCAGATATCGCGCTGAGCCACCCCGATGCCATCTCCCGCATCCCCGACGACGCGATCGCTTTGGCCTGGGGCTACGAAGCCGAGACCGATTTCGATCGCTGGTGCGAGCTGCTCACGGCTGCGGGCAAGACGGCCTGGGTCTGCCCGGGCACGAGTTCCTGGCGTTCGATCACCGGGAGGACGACCACGCGACGGGCCAACCTGCTCGCGGCTGCCGAGGCTGCTGCCAAGTATGGTCTTGATGGGTACCTCGTGACCGACTGGGGTGATGCCGGGCATCAGCAGGTCTGGCCGATCGCGCTGACCGCGATCGCTGAGGCTGCCGACCATGCGTGGAATGCGGGGCGGGTACCGATCGGCTCACCGGCTGAGCCGGATTCGCGGGCGATCTCGCTGCATTGCTTTCAAGACCACACACTCTCGGTCGCTGGCTGGCTCGACGAGCTGGGCGACATCGACCTCCCTCTCCGCAGCCGTGCTGGGCGGGCGTGGTTTGAGGGCAAGGGACAACCCCTCGAAAACGCAAGCGTTCACTTTGCCGATCTTGCCGAGCCTTGGGAGTCCGAGGCGATTGCCCTCACTGCTGCCGACTTTCAGCCACTGCTCGATCGGCTCCATTCGCTGCGCACCTCATTGCCACCAACTCAATCGGGGCGGGGGCTTTCCAGTCCCCGAGTCACACCCTCTCTCCTCCACGACGAACTCACTCACACCCTCGACCGCACCGAGCTGGCTCTTTGCCGTGCGATCGCCCGGCGATCTTCACCCACTTACCCCACACCCGCTCAGCTTCTCCCCCTCGCCGAGCACATCCGTGATACCGCCCGCCGCCTCTGGCTCATCCGCTCGCGTCCCGGGCTCGGGCTTGCCGACTCTATCGCCTGCGATCAGCACATCATCGACAAACTCATGGCTCACTCCCAGGCCTCCTGAAATGGGGCCTGAAAGGCCCCGCCCGGTTTAACCACCCCGCCCCGTTCAATAGGTCTGCCCCGTTCCCTACTACACTCCTTCACCCGATCACGGTCTTTGCTCCCTGCCTTTCATTTGCCATTTGCCATTTGCTATTTCCCATGCCCCCCGACCGCTCCCACATCTCGACCGAGGGCCGCAACCCGCGATCGGCCTCCCTCCACACGCTCTCGACCCGCGAGTGCGTGGACCTGCTGCGGGCTGAGGACGCAGCGGTGCTCACGGCTCTCGAAGCAGCGGCTCCTGCACTTGCCGCATTTATCGATGTGCTGATCCCCCGGTTCATTGCTGGTGGGCGGCTGATCTACCTCGGTGCTGGTACCTCGGGTCGGCTCGGCGTGCTCGATGCCTCGGAAGCCCCGCCCACCTTTCAACTCGAGCCCGGCCGCATTGTCGGGTTGATTGCGGGTGGTGATCTCGCACTCCGCCGGTCGTCTGAAGGTCTCGAAGACGACCCGGATGGTGCGCACGCCAACCTCGAATCCCTCGCTCTTACCGACGCCGACACCATCCTCGGCATCGCGGCTGGCGCGACCACGCCCTTCGTCCTCGGCTCGTTCCCTCTTGCCAAATCCTTCGCGCCCGGCTGCCTCACAGCGTTTCTCACTTGCTCCCCCTGCAACCAGCCGCCGAATGTCGATTGTCTGATCGTCCTCCCCACCGGCCCCGAAGTGCTCACCGGTTCGACGCGCATGAAGGCTGGCACCGCGACCAAACTCGCACTCAACACCATCTCGACGACGCTCATGGTGCGCACAGGGCGGGTCTATGAAAACCTGATGGTCGATCTGCGGGCGACCAACGACAAACTCCGCGACCGGGCAGCCCGGATCATCTCGACCCTCACCGGCCTGGAGCGTGATAGGGCACTTGCCTTGCTCGATGCTGCCGGGGGGAGCGTCAAGGTCGCGGTGGTCATGCACCGGCAGGGGGTGTCGGCGACCGAAGCCGGGGTCCTGCTCGATGCCCACGGGGGGCGGCTGGACCGGGCACTGGGGGAATAAGGCAAAGACAGGAAGGCAGTTTCACCGCAGAGGACGCAGAGTTCCGCAGAGTCAAGGCAGAAAGACAGGTGGAAAAAGGAGGAAGGCACCCTCACCTTTCCTTCTTCACCCCCTCATCCTCTCCCCCTACACTCTCCCACCATGACAACCGCCACACAAACCGCCACGACGCCACCCGCTGCCAAACCCGCCCCCCTGCTCTCGGTCCGGGACCTCAAGACCTACTTCCCCGTCCGCTCCGGGCTGCTCCAGCGGGTCACCGACCATGTCAAGGCAGTTGACGGGCTCACCTTTGATATTGCCCCCGGCGAGACCCTCGGGCTGGTCGGCGAGTCGGGCTGTGGCAAGACGACCGTCGGGCGGACCATCCTTCGGCTCGTGCCCCACACCTCGGGCGAGGTTGTCTTCAACGGGCAGGATGTCTTCAAGCTCTCCGGCGAGGCGCTCAAGACCATGCGCCGCAACATGCAGATCATCTTCCAGGACCCGGCCGGCTCGCTCAACCCCCGGATGCGTGTCGCGGCGATCGTGGGCGAGCCGCTGGTGGTGCACGGGCTCATTTCGGACAAGGCCCAACTCCGCGACGAGGTCGAGAAGCTGCTCGTGCGTTGCGGCATGCCCAAGGCCGCGGCTGATCGGTACCCGCACGAGTTTTCGGGCGGGCAGCGACAGCGGATCGGGATCGCCCGTGCGCTCGCGTTGCAGCCCAAGTTTATTGTGTGCGATGAGCCGACGAGTGCGTTGGATGTTTCTATTCAGGCCCAGATCATCAACCTGCTGGGCGACCTGCAGAGCGAGTTTGGGCTGAGCTACTTGTTTATCAGCCACGACATGGCGGTGATCCAGCATGTGTGCAAAAACATCGCGGTGATGTACAAGGGCCAGATCGTCGAGACCGGCACCCGCGAGCAGATCATCGAAGACCCCCAGCACAAGTACACGCAGTC